>NZ_CP045652.1:308780-617560 GCF_009557615.1 Sphingobacteruim zhuxiongii | reverse complement strand
GACTCCTATTATGGTGATTTATCGTCGATCTTAATTCGAAACTTGCCATTCTGGGTAGAATTCAAAAGAACACCCAATTTGGAAGTGACTTTGAATCCAAATTTTGAAGAAAAGATTGAACAGATTTGTCAAATCACCCTGAAGGAGAATGTGACCAGTCTGGCAGGAGTACCAACCTGGAATATGGTTATGGCCAATAGAATACTAGAAATAACAGGAAAAGAAAACCTATTAGAAGTATGGCCTAATCTAGAGTTTTACGGACACGGAGGCGTTAGCTTTAAACCTTATCGCGAGCAGTTCAAGAAACTGATCCCTACCGACAACATGTATTACTTAGAGAACTACAATGCCTCTGAAGGATATTTTGGATTACAAGATCGTTCGGATTCCGATGATCTATTACTCATGCTAGATTATGGAATTTACTATGAATTCCTTCCGATGGAAAATCTAAATGATGAACATCCGAAAACATTGGGTCTGCATGAAGTCGAGATTGGTAAAAACTATGCACTAATCATTACAACCAATGCGGGATTATGGCGCTATAAAATCGGTGATACGATTAAATTCACCTCACTAGCCCCTTACCGTTTCCAGATTTCTGGACGTACCAAACAATACATCAATACATTCGGAGAGGAAGTAATTGTTGATAATGCCGATCACGCGTTAGAAGCTGCTTGCCTAGCTACTGAAGCAAGTATAAAAGATTATACCGCCGGCCCGGTTTATTTCAAAGAGAAGGGTGCAGGCGCACACGAATGGATTATCGAATTTGAGAAACAACCGCAAGACTTTACTCGTTTTTGCGAAGTGCTTGATCAAACCTTACGAGAAATTAATTCTGATTACGACGCAAAGCGTTATAAGAATATGGCCTTGTCGGCTCCTATTATTCATAATGCTCCGGCAGAGACTTTCTACCAATGGATGAAGTCTCGAGGCAAGTTGGGAGGGCAAAACAAAGTCCCTCGCTTAGCTAACAATCGAGAATACTTAGAGTCTATTTTAAAAATTATTTCTTAGCAGAGAACAATTAGGGAAAGTAATCTTTTCCCTTAGCTGACATTGTAAATATCTTACGATGCAACTCGCCACGTCCTTACGACTTTACACGTCCTATTCAGAGATCTTACATAACCAATACAGAACCTTCGGTGTACGGTTTTGAAAAGGAAGTGAAAGGGATGTGAAAGGGAAGTGAAAGGGAACTAGCGCATAGAAGCACATTTAACATCATGAATTTTCATGCGCCAACAGTAACATCTGCATGTTTGCTCAAATGAATTAAGATTTTGAATAGGAATATATTTCGAGGATGGAGGTCATGGCCTAGCGTTGCACATGACAAATCAAAAGTAATGACGCTTAAAAAAGAATCATAATGGGAATACCTTTCTTGACGGAAAGCGAAAACTATGGACGGATAGCCGTTTTATATAAAAAAACTAAAAATCCGAGAATGAACCTAAAAACTCCAACTTCTTTAGTTTCTGTAGTACCGATATTTACTAATTTTCTTTCCATATTGATTAATTGGGTTGACTTAAAATTGTCAGCTGCGTTGTAGAATATTGATTATTCGGATTCCTAATTTCGAGATGATATTGTTTCAATGACGTCAACCACATCCTCATAAAAAGCTACAACTGGCTCTCCTATTTTAATTTACATTGTGTAGACAACATGCCACAAATGCATTACCCAATATGCAATAACAGTACCGAGAAGCGGAAACAGCTCCCGCAACGCTTTGAGTATATACCAGCGATTTTTAGGTATAGCAAACAGTAGACAGTAATGCCTAGGAAAACATACATAAACTGATTTGAGAAACAACAACCCTAAATCATATATGTTTAAACATGTAAATATAAACGCTTACACAATCATACCCAACCCAACGAGCTAATAAATTTTAGCTGCTTATAAAGCTTAGGTTTTATTTTTTTGTTAACTTGCACGCATAAAAACAATCAATTGATATGAGCGCGACAGAACAAATCTCAATTCGCGTAGAGCCCACAAAACAATCAAGACTCTCGCAAGTAGATTTTAACAATTTAAAATTTGGACAAATCATGTCAGACCACATGCTGGTCGCAAATTATGACAAAGGACAATGGACAGACGTTGCTATCGTTCCTTACGGTGATTTGACTTTGAGCCCTTCGATGTCTGCTCTACATTATGGACAAGCAATTTTTGAAGGAATTAAAGGTTACAAATTTGCTGACGGAACAGTTAGTATCTTTCGTCCAGACAAAAACTGGGAGCGTTTCAATAAATCGGCAGATCGTTTACAGATGCCGGAAGTTCCTGAAGCGATTTTCATGGATGGCCTAAAGAAATTATTGGATGTAGATCGTAATTGGATACCTTCAATCGAAGGAACAGCACTTTATATCCGTCCATTTATGTTTGCTACGGAAGCAGCATTAGGTGTACATCCTTCCGTCTCCTATAAGTTTATTATTATTACTTGCCCTGTTGGAGCTTACTATAGCAAACCCATCAGTTTAAAAGTTGAGACGCATTATACACGTGCCGCTGAAGGTGGTGTTGGTTTCTCGAAAAATGCAGGTAACTATGCTTTATCATTGTATCCAACACAATTAGCGAATAACGAAGGTTATGATCAAATTATGTGGACAGATGCTAATGAGCATAAATATATCGAAGAAGCAGGTACTGCTAATTTAATCTTCCGTATTGGTGATACAATCATCACACCACATGGCGACACAATTCTTCACGGCGTTACACGTCGTACAATCATGGAGCTTGCTAGCGAATGGGGATACAAAGCTGAGCAACGCAAAGTTTCCGTTCAAGAATTAATTGAAGGCATTAAAGCTGGAACTGTTACAGAAGCTTTTGCTGCTGGAACTGCGGCTACCATTACCCATATCGATCGAATCGGTTTCGAAGGAGAAGATTATACTCTTCCTCCAGTTGAAGGTAGAGAATTCTCGCTAAAAGTACTTGCATACTTAAACGATCTACGCTATGGAAAAAGTGAAGATACGCACGGCTGGAATTTAATTGTAAAGTAAATTACCATCCTATTAAACGATTTTAACAAAGGGTCTCTTTTTAACAAAAGAGACCCTTTGTATTTATTGATAACATCAGAATAAATCACACATAAACACCTGATAAATAATGCATAATAATAAATGTACTTGTATTTTGCACACATTGTAAATCAGTAAATACCATCGTTAATTTCAATTATTCGGGTTATTTATTTAAACCAATAGTTTTTACAAAATTCTCTAAAGTTGACAAGTTTACATCGTTTTCGTAGATTACTCAAACGATTGCGCACTAATTTCTCCTTCAACCTTATTCTTTTTTCGTCACATTCGCATTGATAACCAAAAGGTAAATCTTTTACAATTATTTAAACAAAGAATCATGCGAATTTTCTTTACTAATTCCAAGAAGAGGTGGATTCCTTTATGCTGTACTTTAGCATTTTTGAATTCACACCCATCTTATGCCGAGATGAATCATGTCGGTCATAGTCCCATCACGGAATCGCTATTATTTTTAGATGATTCCTATTACTTTCATTCTCAACAAGAGATTACGGGGAAAATTGTTGACGAACAGGGCAAGCCAATTTCCGGCGCCACTATCCGAGAGAAGAACAGTAAGCAGACTACTCAAAGTGGTCAGGATGGTACATTTACCATTAAGGTATCATCAATTAGTTCAACATTAATCATCAGTTCCATCGGATTTGGACAAAAGGAAATCCCTGCTAACCAAGCTTCAACCATTACTTTACAAGCAGAGGAAGATCAAATCGAGGAAGTTGTCGTCGTTGGATTTGGAACACAAAAGAAAGTGAATCTAACAGGAGCGATTTCACATGTGGGCAAGGAGGCCTTTGAAAACCGACCTGTTGCCAATATCGGACAAGCATTGCAGGGTTTAGTTCCTAACTTAAATATAAGCTTCGGAAACGGGTCTCCGAACACAACACCGGGCTTCAACCTCCGTGGAGGTACATCAATGGCCTATAATCAAAATAAAAGAGAATTTGAAACTGTAAATGGTGATCCATTAGTGATAATCGATGGCGTTGAAAACACAACAGCAGCTTTAAATCAATTGAATCCGAACGACATCCAAGACATGTCGTTCATCAAAGATGCTTCTGCAGGTGCAATCTACGGTACAAAAGCTGCTTACGGGGTTATATTAGTTCGTACGAAAACTGGTGAATTCAACCAAAAAGGTCGAATATCCTATAACTTCGACAGTAATTTTGATACGCCTGCAGCTCTACCTGATGTTTTAAATTCCTATGAAATCCAACGTGCGTCAATGGACCGAACTACATGGACCAATGGATCTGTAAACAGTTCAGAGGAAAATAAAATGGCTATGATCCAAAAGTACCTCGACAATCCGATACCTGAAAATGCATGGTACGAAGAGTCAGGTAAGGTTATCTGGGTCGGAAACGTAAATCCTTTCGAAACCGCTGTTAAGAAATGGACTCCAATGCAAAAGCATACTTTAAACTTCAGCGGTGGTGGTGAGGCCGTAAATTACTACATATCTACAGGTTTGCAAAACCAATCTGGAATGTATAAGATAAATACAGATGAATTCAAACGCTATAATGCTCTCATTAATGTCAATGCAAAAATCACAAGCTGGTTCAACTTATTTGGAAAAGTAAGTTTCGACCAGACTCACTACGAAACTCCATATTTGGTAGGCGGAAAAGGAAACCTTTGGGAGTCCATGTTGATTGAACCCGGCCGTAATATCAATATGCCTTTGACTACGGGACCAAATGACCCTATCCCGAATGCTTACACCGACAACATTCTTTCTTGGATCAGTTATGGCGCGAGAAATAGGTCGGTAAATCGACGCATCTCGTTGCTAGCCTCACCGGAATTTATCATCATTCCGAGCCGACTGAAAGTTAAGGCAGATTTGGCCTATCAGCCGCAGAGCTATAGCTTGAATCGATATAGTCCTAAAATGGCACAAGTCTTAGAATCTTGGAGCGGCTTAACAACAAACCAAACTGAGGCTCAAGAAAACCGAGCATATCTCGACAACAACGATCGGAATAATTATATGGTGAACATCTATGCGGACTACAACAATACTTGGGCCGACAAACATAACTTCTCCGCCATTCTTGGTTACAACCAAGAGCAAACTACTTATGAGCAAATCACCAACACTTATCGTAGACTAATTAATCCGGATATCCAAAATCCTAATGCTGTCGAGGATCCTACATTAAATGAGGCTACTCGATATGCAGAAACATTAGCCGGTAGAGCAGTGTTTGGTAGAGTAAGCTATAACTACGCTGAGAAATACTTCTTGGAAAGTAATTTACGCTATGATGGAAATGCAAAATTCACGAAAGATGAACGCTTCGTCGCTTTCCCTTCGTTTTCAGCAGGCTGGAGAATATCCCAAGAAGCTTTTATGGAAGGCTTACGTAACACGGTAAACGAGTTAAAACTACGAGGAAGCTGGGGTAAATTAGGAAACCAACCAGGCTCTGCATACCCTTATCAAGCAACATTAGGTTCCGGACGAGCCTCCTTTTTATTAAATGGACAACAAATTGTTTATATCAACCCTCCGGGCTTGGTGTCTCCACATTTGACTTTCGAAAAGGCAGCAACTTGGAATATTGGTTTAGATGCGGCGTTTTTGCAGAATAAACTAGACCTTACTTTTGAATACTATAACAGAACGACAACGGATATCCTAACAAATGGGGACGCTGCGTATCCTAACACCTTAGGCGCGAACCCTCCTTATGTAAACTCTGGAACGCTTGAAACTAAAGGGATGGAATTAGCTATTGCTTGGAAGGAAACCTTAGATAATGGTCTTCGTTATCGCGTTGGGGTCAATCTATCAGACTATCTTACCAAAGTGAAACATTTCGCAGGAAACACAAGCCTAAACATTGAAAATGCCTCAGGAACAGAGATAATGTACAGCGGAAAGACAATCGGAGAAATCTGGGGATATAAGAGTGGAGGAATCCTACAAGAATCGGATTTTAACGGAAAAAACCCTGCAAATGGAAACTGGATCTATCCCGGTGCTTTTCAAGGAACCTTACATCCCGGTTTCCTAAGATATCAAGATATCGGAGGTCCTGAAGGCATTCCTGATGGTAAGATTGATAAAGGTTTAAATAAAATTGGTAAATCAGGCGACAGGATTGTGTTAGGTAATTCGACACCGAGATATAGATTTGGTATTACAGGAAATGTTCAATTCAAGAATTTTGATCTAGACGTCTTAATCCAGGGAGTAATAAAGCGTGATGTTTGGACAGGAAATTCAGCATATTGGGGTGGCGGTGCTGGTTCCAAATGGATGTTAGAAAGATCTTGGACTCCAGAACGAACAGATGCAGAATTCCCAATGTATGGCGGAGCACCTTCTGTTAATGATCAGTACTTAATAAACGGCTCTTATCTAAGATTGAAACAAGCGGTATTGGGCTATACTCTTCCTAGCACAATTACCGAGAAGCTTAAAATTGATCGACTTCGTTTTACAGTGTCTGGCTTTAACCTATTTGAGATCTCGGAGATACCTAATGTTTTCGATGTGGATCAAATTTCTTCAGCTTATCCACAAAAACGTTCAGTCGCATTCGGTGCTCAGATAACCTTTTAATCATCTACATCATGAAAAAAACATTTAAATATATATTATCGGGAATAATAGCAACAACATTGCTTCAATCCTGCAAAAAAGATTTCTTGAATTTAAGTCCAGAAACAGAACTTGCTTCAGAAAACTCTTTACAATCAGAAACGGAAGTTACTCTTTATCTAAACAATCTGTATAGTCGCTATATTAAAGGTCATTTTGACACTTGGGGAGATGCGAAATTGAACCCAACGATTACCGGCGGTAGTCATCTAATAGCAGGCGACTTTATGACGGATAATATGGTGAAATATGGTAATATTCATTCAATCTTAGACCAGACTTATACGACGCCAACGAGCGGAACTGAAGTCGGTTGGGTTTGGGAGGATTTGAGATCGATTCACTACTTCCTAGAGAACTATAAAAACGCATTGCCTTCGGTAGGCAACGACTCCAAAAAGTTAGACAAGTATGTTGGTGAAGCGCTATTTTTTAAATCATGGGATTACTATAGGAAACTTATGTTATTCGGCGATGTTCCTTGGTATAATGCCACTTTGAACATTGACAGCGAGGACTTATACAAAGCTCGGGATAAAAGAACATTAGTTGCAGACTCACTAATGAGTACTATCAATCAATCGATAGTTAAGTTAGAAGGTGTAACTGGACGCGCTGACGGTCGCATTAATCAAAACATGGCTTTATTCTTAAAAGCAAGGATCGCATTATTTGAGGGCTCTTTCAGAACGTACCATAGCGAACTACAGTTAAAAAGCACTGCCACTCCTTTCTTAGAAGCATGTGTCGATGCTTGTGAAAAAATAATTAGTTCAGGTAAGTATGAACTTTATAAAACAGGCACCAATCCTTATTGGAAATTATTTACATTCAAAAATAATCCAGAGTCAGATCAGAACAAAGAAGCAATTCTAGCTCGAGTATATGATGGTGTTAAAGTAGGGCACGCCACACAACGTTATTGGCAACAGAACAATAGTATCAGTGGCGCTCGTCCAGCGGGTGGGGCAACACGTAACTTAGTTGAGGAATACTTATGTATCGATGGACGCCCAATCTATCTGTCAGGCTCCGAAGGAAACTACACCGCAAATCCGTTATTCAAAGGTTATGATGGTCTGTGGACAGAAATGGAAAACAGAGATCCTCGTTTAAAACAAACGATTAATTATCCTGGAGAGAATCGCTCTATCTACAACGTTAACAACGATTTAACGAGCATCACGGAGAATGGTATAACGTATCCTCGATTATCCTACAATGTAGGGGGAGGATCGTCTATTACTGGTTATTTAGCCATTAAACACTGGATGGGAGATAAAAAAGAACATGACGCAACGACCAGCGGACAACAAACAGCTATTGAGTTCCGCTATGGAGAAGTCTTGTTAATGCTTGCTGAAGCAAAAGCAATTCTAGGCACCTTAACGCAAGCAGATCTTGACCGCACGATAAATGCTCTAAGAGAGCGTGCAGGGTTTAATTTTGCTACTTATCCAAATAGTCGCTTACAACTAGCTAACATAGCTCCAGACCCACGTTTAGACGGAATAAACGCACAGTTGCTAGATTATGAAGTAAGTCCTATTCTAAGAGAGATCAGACGGGAACGAAGAGTCGAAATGGTTTTAGAAGATCGTCGTTATGAAGACTTAATACGCTGGAAAGCGGGTAAGTTTTTGACTATTCCTTATCGCGGCATGAAATTTAATAGTGAAAAACAAAAACTGTATGACGGCAGTCACCTACAAAAGCCGATTATCGCATTGAAGGAACAGTTGGATAAAGACGTTTTTGTTGATGGTGAGGGATTCATTATTGCCTATCCGAGAAGTCCAAATATTGTTCAAGGAAAAGGACTCTGGGCAGATTACCGATATTATTGGCCAATTCCTCTATTTGAATTATCACTGGACGGTAGTCAATTAAAACAAAATCCAGGGTGGTTAGGTGAGTAATAAAATGATCAATTAATAGAAAAATCATGAAGACAAAAAATATAATACGTTTACTAATTCTAGCTGGCTTTGGAACAGCGCTATCTTATTCATGTAAAAAGAATGACGTAGACTTTGGAGAAAACTTAACAGTTAGAGAAGCTGTCAATGCAGGTGGAAACATGCAGATTCCAGTGAAGATAGGAACACCACTACAATTAAATTTAGCAATTACCCCTGGAAATAGAACGGTTACAGATGCGAGCTATAAGAACAAGCATACCGATATTTCTACATTCTCTAGCTCTGGCTTAGTCACTGGAGTTAGTGAAGGGAAAGATACCGTCGTTATCTCCTCAGGCAACTTGCAAGTTTGGTATGTCGTGAATGTCACGAAGTAAGTTGTATTGGTTCTGTTTAGGCAGATAAAATTAAAGTTTCAATAAAACAAAATGCCCCCACTCTTCTCTCCGAAGCATGGGGGCATTTATTTAGAAATAGAAGTGTCTACATCTTCGCGTCCATTAACTTATCTGCATTCTTTTTTGGTTCCCCTAACTGCATTTTAATCACGAATGCTCGCGTACTTTTGAATCCTTTAGGTAGCACTACATCGTAATAAGTATTTTTATCTAAGTCTAATCCTATATCTGAGTGAACGACTTTCAGCGTAGTTTTATTTCCTAAAATCTCCGCACTCACGGGAACACTATTGCTCTTTTTAGGAACGGCAATGCGGGCAATATTATTCACCGGCCGATTAAACACTGTTAGATATAATGTATTATTTTTCGTTGTATAATAACCTAATTTGGTAACTGGAAGTTCTGCATGTCTTGTGCCGTATACCGCTTCTGAGTTAACTTTCATCCAATCTCCTAACTCTTTAGCAAGTTTATCCTCGCCAGGATGCATATTCCCTTGTCCATCGGGCCCAAAGTTTAGCACAAAGTTTCCATTCATCGATACAGAATGCATTAGCATATCCAATAAATCATCGGTAGTTTTAGTATACAAGCCAGTCCAATCTTTCATATATCCCCACCCATTTGGAGGGATTGTCATGACCGCATCCCAATCATTACCATCCAACCATTCATAGCTTTGTGGAAGTTTTCTTTCCCAACCTTGTTCATAATCGCCTAATATATCGCCATTGCTATCAAAATGACGCGATTCGAATTCATCGTTTCGGAATCTAGATCCGATGATTAAGCCTGGATGCTTCTCCCTCAATTCTTTCTCTAAGTTGTAAGTAAATTCATAAGCTTTTTTCCAAGAAGCATCCCATGTACCGTCAAACCAAAAACCCTTAATTTGTGGGTAATTTGTCAACAATTCTAACAATTGATTCTTCGTGTATTGAAGAAACCTATTGTATTTAGCTTTCTCCTCTTCGGACTTCGGCTCCTTACTTAAATAGTCAGGATTGTTCCATTCAAGTATAGAAAAATAGAGGTACACATCTATTCCTTCCGCGGTATAGGCGTCAACAACCTCTTTTACAATATCTTTTTTATAAGGAGAGGCAGAGATGTTGTAGTCAGAATACTGCGTCGGCCATAAAGCAAAACCGTCATGATGCTTAGTCGTAAAGATCATATACTTTGCACCCATATTTTTGGCTTGCTTTGCCCAAGCCTTTGCGTCAAAAGATTTCGGATTAAACTGCTTATACAGATTGTCATAGGTCTCCTTCCAATTCTTTGGTGCATCAGGCCCAGACCATGTTCTAATCCATTCTGAAGCAGCGGCTCCTTTTCTAGCAGAGACTCCCTCCCATTCATTTCCAGGGATGGCATACAACCCCCAGTGAATAAATTGTCCTAATCCATAATTACGGAAAGATTCCATGTTTGCATCAGTACGATGTTTCGGAGTAATCGGCCCGTATTTAATTTCCTTGCGTTCAGTTGGCTTTTGCTTTGGTCCTGTCCACTGTGCGGACAAAGGCCCGATCGCTAAGCTCATACCCATCAAGGTGAGCATCGTTTTTCTAAATATCTTCATCATTTAATTATTTTAAATTCCAAGTCATTTCATCCTTCAACTCGTTCGACCCATTCTTACCTATTGCTACAATCTTATTTTGCCCTGGACGAAGCACCACATTTTCAACTACCCAGTGTTTATCATTAACCCCTTGTTTTGCTGTATAAAACACACCATTAACTTCCAATCGAACTTCTTTCAAATTAGAGAAAACTTGAACCTTACTAGTTGCTATCGTACGTTCACTATCCCTTCTATTTGCTAAATAAATGATAGGTTCAGGATTCCAGTTCGCTTTATACCAGAAGAATGAGTCCTTTTTTCGTTTACGATCAAAGCTTACTAGTCCCTTTAGATTTCTTGCATTGACTCCTCCACGATTCCAAGCAGGAACGGCAAATTCAAACATATTCCAAAGGTAGGATGCAACTATTATAGGACTTTTTTGAATCGCCGCCCATTGTTGAATATGAGTTTCTGTCTGATAGTTTTCTGGGAATGATTTACCAGAAACAACATCATCGGGAACTTTCAATTCTTCCTGACCGATATCCATATTTCCATCAGCACCATACTCTGATAGCATAATTTTATACCCCGGAAACTCTTGTTGTACTTTTTGAGCCCATGGCCCGAGGTCTTCAATCTTACCTCCATACCATCCAAAGTAGTGGTTGATGCCCTGCACATCGGTCGACAGGTTTTCTTGCCGATCAACAATATTGTAGCCTGTAACTGCGACAGTATAACGATCTGGATCTAGTGTTTTAGCGATATCATTTAGTTCTCGTGACAAAACAGGTACTTGCTCATCTGCAGTTTTAGAGTAAACTTCATTGTGAACTCCCCAAATATAGATTGACGGATGGTTCATGTTCTGTTTAACAAGCTCTGTCATCTGTTGCTTTGCATTGTCGTTCTCATAGTAGGAAACTCGATTTACAAAAGGAATTTCTGCCCAAGTCAAAAATCCTAAAGTATCAGCTAAGGCATAAATCTCTGGAGATTGTTGATAATGTGCGAGACGAATAGTCGTTGCACCCATTTCTTTAATCATCAACATATCTTCCTTATGTTGCGCAAAACTTAGAGCTGAACCAAAACCTTCTCTGTCTTGATGTCTACAAACGCCATACATAGGATACGGCTTTCCATTAAGAAGGACATTTTTACCTCCGTTAATCTCAATATGTCTTACTCCTAAAGGTTGCTTGACAGCATCAAGTTCCACGCCTCCTGCCACCAGTTTAGCAGTAACCGAATATAGATAAGGATCTCGAACACCATCCCATAAGTGTGGAGACTTCATTTTTATCGCTTGTTTAACGTAGGTAACGCCCTGTGGATTGATTCTCACAGCTTGCTTTTCAGTTTGCACAAGCTTTCCTTTAAAATCTCTGACTTCTACCCACAGCTCGACATTCTGCGCCGACTTCTCTTTAGTTTCTAACTTGGCCGATACTTCAATACTGGCTTGTTTAGCTGATACATCATGCTGACGAATCTGAATTCCTGGCGCTGCTCGATCAGTCACAACAAAACTTGTCTTATTGGTCGATATCAAATGAACTGGACGATAAATCCCACCATAAACTGGAAAAAGAAATTGATTAGTCGGTATTACATCCTTCCTTGAGGCATTGTCCGCTATGACAGTAATCGTATTAGGTTTATCATAATTGACAGAATTCGTTATTTCATAGGTGAACATGCTATAACCACCTTTGTGTTCTCCAATAAAATTATCGTTAATATAAAGTTTTGCTATTGCACCAACTCCTTCAAACTTGATAAATGTGCGTCTTTCCTTAGCAGAAGGATCTATATCAAACGTCTTGGTATAAACAGCCTTCCCTTCAAAGAAATTACGGTCCTTTTGCATGTCTATAGCATTGTAAGTGTGCGGCAGCGTGATATCTTCCCAGACCTCCAATTTTGTCCATTGACTTTGACTTTCATAATATTTCTGACCATTTTCGAAATCAGTAAAAAAGGTTGAATTATTGGCTTTATAGAATCTCCAATTCTCGTTAAATGACTGTTCGATCCGAGATTGCGCTATACATAAATGACAGAAAACAACTGCAAAAGCAGCTATATAAAGTCTCTTAAAAATATTCATAGATTGTGCGGATTATAATGTTCTAAAATAAACATTTAATTGTGCCTAAAGGAATTCAATCGATTGCACAATCTACGAAAACGTTTTATCATTTAACGCTTTATTCTATAGTATAAAGAATTCTACCTTGTGAGTTTAAACAATTAGAAATATTGGTAGCATCAAGGAGTTTTGCTAATTTCCAATTTAGTAGTATTGGTGGGTTGGGGATGCTGCTGAACCTATTGACCGACTTGATGATCAATAAATTCTACAACCTTCTCGAATTGATTGGGTTCAAACCAAGTTGTATTACCGTATTTCTTAAACCAGGTTATTTGACGCTTTGCATAGCGACGGGAGTTTTGTTTAATACGAGCTACTGCCTCTTCCATAGAAATCTCTCCATCGAGGTAATCAAACAGCTCGGCATAACCCACTGTAAGTAATGCGGGTTTATTTCTATGAATGGCTAAAGATTTCACCTCTTCCAGCAAACCTTGCTGCATCATCAAATCAACGCGTTGATTAATTCTATCATATAACATCGCGCGATCTGTGTTTAACCCGATCGTTATTATATTAAACTCACGGCATTGCTTTTGATTTTTCTGATAGTAAGAAATGGGGTGTCCTGTCGCTTCATATACTTCTAGCGCTCGAACGACACGCTGTGGGTTATCATAATCCATGAATTCATAATTCTCTGGATCCACTGCACGTAAACGCTCCTGTAAAGCTATTAAACCATCCTTTTCTAGGCTTTCATTCAACTGCGCTCGAACTTCATCAGGCGCTTTTGGAAGATCATCAAGGCCCTCACATAGTGCCCGAACAAACAAACCTGAGCCTCCAACGACAATGACATGATCATTACTCTTGAATAGTTCTGAAACTTTAATCAATGCTTCTCTTTCGAAATCCCCTGCGGAATACTCATCATTTATCGAGTGCGAATTGATAAAATAATGGTTTGCTTGCTTTAATTCTTCCGCTGTTGGTTTTGCTGTTCCAATACTCATTTCATTATAAAACTGCCGAGAATCTGCGGAGATAATGGCTGTTCGATAATGATTTGCTAAGGCAATTGCCATAGCAGTTTTACCAACCGCTGTAGGGCCTACAACTACTATTAATGATTTCGGATACTGCATTGGTTTTTGGCGATATAAAAAACAAGGAACTAGTACCTATTAATTTGAGTCACTAGTTCCTCGTATCATTGTAAATATGTTTATCGACTAGTAATCGTCGCTCATTCCTTTTTCGCTTTGTCCTTCCTCTTCTCCACCCTCTTCTTCATCATCGAACATATCGTAATCATCCTCCTCATCAACGCCATACTCTTCGGCCGACTCATCTACAAACTCTTCGTCGTCATCATCCTCTGCTCCAGCAACAGGAAAGTTTGCCGCCATGATATTCTTAGGCACCTCACCAACAGATTTGAATAGTGAAGGATAACTCTTGCCGTCTTCTTCTTTTAAGATTTTGATTAACTCTACGTGGAAATCGTACGGTCGATCAAAATTATAGATATAATAAAACTTCTGATGTGGATCGTCAATAAACTTACTCATTTTGATAAGGTCCATCTCCAATACACCTGCATTCTTTTTACGATCGTTCGGCAAATAGGCAATCTCTGTTCCTTTTTTCCATTGATCATTACTAACATAAAAAGAACTTGAACGTTCTACGTCATAACCCGTAGCCGTGTGAATCGCTTGATGTAATTCAAGGAAAGTGCTTTTAGAAGGCACATCTATCTCCCTATATACATCCTCATAATCCTCAAAGGTTATTCTAAATCTATAAATTGCCATTTCTTATTATAAATGTTGTCTGTGATTAATTTTCAACCAATAAAGTTAATAATTTTTTTGTTTTTAAGCTTTCTCAACTTGACGTAGACCTAAACTTATTCCCTTCTGAATCATAAACGCCATAGCGGCGTCTCTAGAATTTGATATATCTCCTTCTAAAATCGCCTCGCGAATAGCATTTTTTATTATACCAACATGTCTTCCTGGCCCAATGGCAAAGGATTTCATGATATCATCGCCATCGACAGGTGGCTGCCAGTTCCGAAGGTGATCGCGCTCTTCAACATCTTTTAATTTTTGCTTAACAAGCTCAAAATTCTCACGATATTTCTTTTTCTTAAACTCGTTCTTCGTGGTAACATCGGCATGGCACAACATCATCAAAGCATCAATATCATCGCCAGCTTCAAATAACAATCTACGTACTGCAGAATCAGTAACAATATCCTTCGCCAATACGATTGGTCGCAAATGAAGTAAAACGAGTTTTTGCACAAACTTCATCTTCTCATTTAAAGGTAATTTCAATTCGGCAAAAAGCTTAGGAACCATTTTAGCTCCTTTATCTTCATGTCCATGAAATGTCCAGCCTGCTTTTTTGTCGAAACGCTTAGTCGCTGGTTTGGCGATATCGTGCATAATTGCAGCCCATCGTAACCATAAATCATCCGACAATTCCGCAACGTTATCTAACACTTCTAACGTATGGTAGAAATTATCTTTGTGTCCCTTTCCATCAATATACTCAACGCCATAAAGGTTTTGCATCGCTGGAAAAATATGCGCTAGCAATCCTGTATCAAATAAATACTTAAAGCCGATAGAAGGTTTGTCAGAAAGTATAATTTTATTTAGCTCGTCGGCAATACGTTCTTTAGATATGATTTTAATACGTTCTACTTGTTCATGAATTGCATTTAGAGCAACAGCATCTATCTTGAAATTTAATTGAGTTGCAAAACGTATCGCCCGCATCATACGTAAAGGATCATCCGAGAAAGTAATCCCCGGTTCTAAAGGCGTACGAATAATTCGATTTTGAATATCATCCTGCCCTTGAAATGGATCAACGAGTTCTCCATAACTTGATTCGTTTAACGAAAAGGCCATCGCATTAATCGTGAAGTCTCGACGATTTTGATCATCGGCTAATGTGCCGTCTTCTACAATTGGCTTTCTAGATTCACTACGATAAGATTCCTTGCGTGCTCCAACAAACTCAACTTGTAGACCTTGAAACATTAACATTGCTGTCCCAAAGGATTTGTAAACAGCAACTTTAGTATGTAATTTCTCTCCTAATGCGGTAGCGAAGTCAATCCCACTGCCTAATACTAATATATCGACATCGTCTTTGAAAGGACGACCCATTAATCTATCCCTCACATAGCCGCCAATAACATAGCAGGCTACATGTAGCTCCTCAGCCAAATCTTTTATAATGGGAAATATGGGGTGTGTTAAATCTTCACTCATAGCAACAAAGTGCAAAAGTAAGTAAAAATTAAAGAAAATGCTTACCGTAATAAGCAGCAAACATGGATGTATTAATCTCTATCCTTCGATAATCTACGGAATGCAAGTGGATTTGCAGTCAATTCTGCTTGCTCGCGACGACGATTTACAATATGTACCGCTTCAAACATGGCCTCTACAAACGAGGTGTGCGATGCTATATTTTGTCCTGCAATATCATATCCAGTTCCATGGTCGGGAGAAGTACGAACAACCGGTAATCCAGCTGTAAAGTTAATTCCCGTTCTAGAAGCAATATGTTTAAAAGGAATAAGCCCCTGATCATGATACATCGCCAAGACCGCATCAAACTTCGTATACGTGTCAGCCGCAAAAAATCCATCTGCTGGATATGGTCCAAAACAGAAAATACCCTCTTCGTTTGCACGCTCGATAGCGGGACGAATAATCTCAAGATCTTCTTTTCCAATTAATCCATCGTCACCTGCATGTGGATTTAAGCCTAATACTGCAATTTTCGGCTTTTTAATCCAAAAATCGGTCTTCAAGCTATTATTCATCATGCGTAATTTATGTAATATGCTATCCACTGTAATGGCAGCCGCGACATCCTTCACCGGAATATGGCCTGTTACGACACCTACGCGCAAATCCTCACTCACCATAAACATCAAAACATCCTCCGCTCCAAATTCAGCCTGTAAGTACTCCGTGTGCCCAGGAAAATTAAAGCCTTCTTGTTGAATATTATGTTTATTGATTGGCGCTGTTACTAATGCGTCGATTAAACCAGCCTTCAAATCTTCAGTAGCACGTTGTAAAGAAAGAAAGGCGTATTTACCACCTACTTCATTTTGCTCACCTAACGTGATCTTAACATCCTCTTGCCAGCAATTGATCATATTTGAGCGCTTAGGGTTCGCTTGATCAGCTGAATTAATCACGTTAAAACTAAAATCATTAACGCCTAAAGCCTTCCGATGAAAAGAAGCAACTTTTGTATTTCCATAAACAATCGGTGTAAAGAAATCTAAAATGCGATTATCTAACAAGGATTTAATAATCACTTCTAAACCAATTCCGTTTATATCACCTATTGAAATACCAATTTTTAACTTTTCACTCATCGTAATAGCTCTTTAGTATGTCAAAAATAACAAAAAAACCTAAAGAAGCAGTTTCAATTACCATTTAAATACTTATTTGCAACCTAACTCAGTACCCGACATAAAATAGTATCTTTGCGGATATATTTACAGTATGAGTTCAGTACGCGCGAAGAAACACTTAGGTCAACACTTTTTGAATGATAAGAATGCCGCTCAACGCATTGTAGAGGCTTTGACACCAAGTTTAGGATTTAAGCAAGTCTTAGAAGTGGGCCCAGGTATGGGCGTACTTTCGGATTTCCTATTGCAGAACGATTCTTATCAGACCTTTTTGATAGATGTAGATGATGAGTCCATTGAATTCCTCGCCGATAAATACCCTCAAGTTGGCAATCGTTTAATCCATGGTGACTTCTTAGCCTTAGACTTTAGTCAATACTTTGAGGACAAAATGGCAATTATTGGAAATTTCCCATATAACATTTCTTCACAAATTTTATTCAAAATCTTAGAAGAGCGCAATCGTGTAGTTGAAATGGTCGGCATGTTTCAAAAAGAAGTAGCTGAGCGATGCGTTGCAAAACCTGGAAATAAGGAATATGGTATTTTATCGGTGTTCTTGCAGGCATATTACGACGTTTCCTACCTATTCACTGTAAAAGCAGGTGCATTCAACCCACCGCCAAAGGTACTCTCCGGCGTAATGCGCATGGTCAGAAACGACCGTGAAACTTTAGACTGTGATGAGAAACTTTTTTGGCGTGTTGTAAAGGCTGGTTTCAATCAGCGTCGTAAAACATTGAGAAATGCCTTATCGGCCGTTGTACCTAAAGACCAGATGAGCGACAATCCCTTATATGAATTACGTGCGGAGCGATTAACAGTCGCAGATTTCGAAGCATTAACCCGCGAGATATCGAATACCAAATGATATGATTACAAAGAGTGAATTTGCCATCATCGGTGGAGGTGTAGCTGGCTTGACCGCTAGCATTGCACTCGAACAATTGGGACGGGACTTTCAACTTTTTGAACAAACTAAAATCGTCAAAGGCATAGGTGCAGGATTTGGTTTAGCCGCCAACGCGATGCAGGCTTTAGAAATTATCGGGCTTAGAGAAGAAGTAGAACAAATAGGATATTATCTAAATTCCTTCGCCATACTCGACCAGTGGGGGGACATCCTCGTCAACCCTAACACAAACAGTCTTTCACATAAATACAATCAGCAAAACTTCGCCATTCATCGCGCAGATCTTCATTTATATTTACTCAGTAAGATCGCACAGGAACGACTGCATTTAGGAAAACAAGCAACAAAATTCTTGCAAAAAGAAAAGACGGTATTATTGACCTTTGCCGACGGCACGCAACATGAATGCAATTATCTGATTATCGCGGACGGGGTCAAATCACCCCTTCGCCAACAACTTATCCCCTCTTCTGTACCTCGCTACGCTGGATACAGTTGCTGGAGAGCGACAATCGACAATACCGATATTAAGCTAAACCAAGGAACGGAAACTTGGGGAAAACAGGGCCGTTTTGGAATGACTCCATTGGTTAACAACCGCATATACTGGTATGCCTGTATCAATGGCCCCCAGAATAGCGAAATTTTCCGTAATTACAGCATTGCAGATCTTCAAAAACAATTTGCAGATTACCATGATCCTATTCAAACACTTCTTTCAAACAGCAAAGACGCAGATTTGATTTGGAGTGATATCATCGATATAAAACCACTACAAAACCTCGCCTACCATAACATCCTATTAATCGGAGATGCAGGGCATGCCACTACACCAAATATGGGACAAGGAGCCTGT
Source organism: Sphingobacteruim zhuxiongii (assembly GCF_009557615.1). Classification (NCBI taxonomy): domain Bacteria; kingdom Pseudomonadati; phylum Bacteroidota; class Sphingobacteriia; order Sphingobacteriales; family Sphingobacteriaceae; genus Sphingobacterium; species Sphingobacterium zhuxiongii. The sequence goes on along the minus strand of NZ_CP045652.1, from coordinate 598,594 downwards.
CAAGCAATTGAAGACGTTGCTGTATTACAGGACGAACTAAGAAGAAAGATTGATGTCGTTGCAGCTTTTAAAGCATTTGAAAAAAGAAGGCTAAGTCGGACTAGGTATATCACGGACACATCCAAAAGGATTGGGCAGGTTTCACAATGGGATAATCAATTTATGATTAGCCTGCGCAATAAGCTTATGAAGATGATGCCAGCAAAGTTAAATCAAAAAGCGCTAGAGAAGCTTTTTAAACAAGATTTCATGACCCTTAATAAGTAACCCCATATGAATATTTTAATCGTAGATGATCTTCATAAAGTCTTTTTAGAAAAATTAGACGAAGCAAAGATTGCATATAACTACCAACCGGGTATCACACGTGAGGAAGCGGAACTTTTAATCCCTGAATACGAAGGCTTAGTAATTCGATCGAAGTTTCAAGTCGACAGTGCTTTTATAGACTTGGGATCAAAATTAAAACTAATCGGTCGCTCAGGCGCAGGAATGGACAATATTGACGAAGACTACGCGAAGAAGCAAGGAATCGCATTATTTAGCGCCAACGATGGGAATAAAGATGCCGTCGGAGAACATATGATTGGGATGTTATTATCACTAATGAACAATCTTCGGAGGGGTGACAACCAAGTGCGTAGTGGAAAATGGTTAAGGGAAGAAAACCGCGGATATGAGCTCCAAGGTCGAACTGTAGCTCTAATTGGGTACGGACATAACGGGCAAGCCATGGCTAAGAAACTCGCGGGATTTAACGTGCAAGTAATTGCCTACGATAAATATAAAACTGGTTTTTCGGATCAATATGCAAGAGAAGTTTCGATGGAAGAAGTTGTAAGGCAAGCCGATATATTAAGCTTTCATATACCGCTTACTCGAGAAACCAAAAATATGGTTGACGAAGAATATCTATTTCATTTTCGCAAACCTATCTTCTTCTTGATGGGCGCTAGAGGAGGTATAATAAACATTCCTGCAGTATTAAAATATTTAGATAGTGGAAAAATATTGGGTGCCGCTTTTGATGTGCTACCGATCGAGAAGTTCCCAGCTTTGGCTGAGCAAGACTGGTATCAAGATTTGATCAAACGTGAGAATGTACTTTTGAGTCCCCATGTCGCAGGATGGACTTTTGAAAGTTACTACAAATTATCCCTCTTTTTAGTCGAGAAAATGATCTCATTTATAAAAGAATAACAACCAGCGAACAAAAAGAATGGGACGTTTCCCAAACGTCCCAATAATATCATTTCGCAAATACATAAAAATCAGTCCTACACTTTAGCAAACACAAATGGACAACATGGTATACCAATTGTTCCAATAAGAATCCCAAGACTTAGCCCAACATATTAAGCTATGGAAGTATCCTATTTTTATACCTTATCCATATCTCAAATCCCTACTATTCATATTTATTCAAAGCTAACATAAACAGAGGACTTTTAAATTTTGATATCGAAGTAGTGACACTGATTTAGCTAATCAGAAACAATAAAACGAGCAACCATTGCACAATGAGTGCTAAATCCAATAAATAAACCGAATGATAATTCTTCTTGGACGTAAACAGAACAGATTTCATCAACACTAAAATCAAAACTGTGGTCAGCAGCATCCCAGCCTTAACAGGTATACTATAAGGCGAGAACGCTATGAGGAATAGATGTGCGATCCCAAGTAAATAAGCCAAGTTAATGGCGGCTTGTTCGCCTACGATTGTCGGCAGCGTCTTTAAATTGTATTTCGTATCCTGCTCGATATCGCGAATATCAAAAGGAAGTGTACAAACCAATAAGAATAAGATTTTCACCAAACCAAGGTAATTTGCTGTAAACCAATTAATCGAGTCTCCTTCAAGGTATAGCTCAACCACAGGAAGACCAACACTACTTAAGGACCAAACCACAGCGATATAGAATAATTTGAGTCCAGGAACTTGACGAAGTCCCCTCCACTCACCGTTGAAGCGCACAAAGGGCACCGCATAAGCTATACTAATCAATCCGATAAAGCCTAGGTAAACTAAGGTGTAGAGTTTAATCTGTGTTAAAGCATATAAAAGTAGGCATACCGAAATACCACTATTAATCCAGAGTAGCCATTCGTGTTTAAAAACCCATCTTGTTCGTAAGTATGGGGAATTCTCGGGATGAGCTGGTTTTGAAAGAAAAAGACTCAAATTGTACAGTAACAAAGTGGTGGTTCCCTCAATAAGTAAGATTGCCGAATTGATCGGATAGTTTAGGACATGATAAGTCAGCGCGCATTGAGTTACTGCAGCTAGTGCAATCAGCAAATTGCTGTGCACAAAAAAATGATAAATGGTCCTAATAAATTTCATTTTATTATAGCAATTATACGACATTATTTGCCTGCCTGACGAACACAAAAATTAGCATATCTTCATAAAAATCGCTAGATTAGTGCTAAAGAGGTATTATTTTTTCGTTTTTAATAACAATTTGACCGAATCAAATAAAACTTCCTATAAAGATAATGTAGACCTATAATTTTTGTTATTTAAAAATGAGTTTTCAAATTAAATCTTTTGAGGCCTATCAAGAGGCGTATAAGAAGAGCGTAGAGCAACCCGAAGAGTTCTGGGGAGAGATTGCCGATAACTTCTTTTGGAAAAGAAAATGGACCAATGTACTTAATTGGAATTTCAGTGAACCTAATATCAAGTGGTTTGAAGGCGGTAAACTAAATATTACCGAGAACTGCTTAGACCGTCATATTTATTTAAATGGTGATAAGCCTGCGATTATTTGGGAACCGAATGATCCAAACGAGGCACACCGCATCCTTTCTTACAAGCAATTATTGCAGAAAGTAGAACAATTCGCAACCGTATTAAAGAACAACAATATCCGCAAAGGTGACCGTGTGTGTATTTATTTACCGATGGTACCAGAGCTAGTAATCGCTGTTCTAGCATGTGCACGTATTGGTGCGATCCACTCGGTCGTATTCGGAGGTTTCTCAGCGCAATCTATAGCAGACAGAATTAACGATGCGGAATGTAAATTAGTCATTACTGCTGACGGAGGATTCCGCGGTAAAAAAGTGTTAGAGTTAAAAACGATTGTTGACGATGCTTTAATGCAATGTAAATCTGTCGAAAAAGTAATCGTTCTAACGCGTTCTCGCACGCCAATCTCCATGCTGAAAGGAAGAGATGTATGGTGGGAAGATGAAATTAAGAAAGTCGAAACCCAAGGTAACCCAGCTTGCCCAGCAGAAGAAATGGACGCTGAAGACGTTCTGTTCATTCTATACACTTCTGGATCAACAGGCAAACCAAAAGGTGTAGTACATACTACTGCTGGATACATGGTCTATACAGGCTATACGTTCGCCAATACGTTTCAATATCAACCTGGCGAAGTTTATTTTTGTACCGCAGATATCGGTTGGATAACAGGTCATAGCTACATTGTTTATGGACCATTATCGCAAGGTGCGACTTCGTTAATGTTTGAAGGTATCCCAACATTCCCTGACGCAGGTCGTTATTGGGATATTGTGGATAAATACAAAGTAAATATCCTATATACCGCTCCAACAGCGATTCGTTCATTGATGGCATTTGGAGACGAATACATTGACAATAAAGATCTATCATCGCTTCGCGTCTTAGGTTCTGTTGGTGAGCCAATAAACCAGGAAGCTTGGGAATGGTATCATAACAAAGTCGGAAAAGGAAAATGTCCAATAGCGGATACATGGTGGCAAACAGAGAATGGTGGTCACTTAATTACCCCAATAGCAGGAATTTCTCCAGAGATCCCAGGCTATGCCATGTTACCTCTACCAGGTGTACAACCTGCATTAATGGATGAAAGTGGCGCGGAGATTCAAGGAAATGATGTATCAGGTAACCTTTGTATCAAATTCCCGTGGCCAGGTATGCTACGCACGACTTGGGGAGATCACGAACGTTGTAAACAAACCTATTTCTCAACTTATGAAAACATGTATTTCACAGGTGATGGATGTTATCGTAGCCCTGAAGGATACTACCGTATCACCGGCCGTGTAGATGATGTATTAAACGTTTCAGGACACCGTATTGGTACGGCTGAAGTAGAAAATGCAATCAATATGCACGCTGACGTCGTAGAATCTGCAATCGTAGGTTATCCGCATCCTGTTAAAGGGCAAGGTATATACGCATACGTCATTGCAAACCATCATATTGACGCTGAGAAAACTCGTCAAGACATTTTGCAAACTGTACAACGTATTATCGGTGCAATTGCGAAACCTGATATTATACAATTCGTACAGGATCTACCAAAAACCAGATCAGGTAAAATTATGCGTCGTATCCTAAGAAAAATCGCTGAAGGCGAATTAAACAACTTAGGAGATACTTCAACTCTTCAAGATCCAACTGTTGTTGAGGCGATCATCAAAGGCGCAGAAGAATTCCAATCGAAATCTTAAACGCAATACATATTAAATAAAAGAGCGGCTAATCCAATGGATTAGCCGCTCTTTTATTATATCATCCGTTCATTCTTCTACAACAAATCGGATTGAATTAATTTCAAATCTATTTCTATCAACATCCATATGCAACGGAGATGCTATAAGACTCCTTCGGATCTTAACCCAATTCAACCCGCGCAATTAGCAAGAAATTCCGAGCCTGCGATTTTAAGTGTTCATCCGCGTAATCAATAAATGAACGACCTTAAAACTGCAACGCTTTACTGGAAAGATGAACTATTCTCTTTTAAAAGTTAATCTAGTTTGAACTCAAATTCTTGAGTTTTCTCTGTTCTATAGGCCAAATGTCTTGTTGCAGGTGAAATAGCAAATAATGGAGAGAACGTTTTCACTTTGATCGTTTTACCATCAGGTAAGAACTCTAAATATCTTAACCAGCCATCGCCACCATTTCCATGCCAGCCACCACCCATCGCTTGGGCATTGAACGTCATTTGCGCTACAGACTTGCCTGCGGCATTTTTATCTTCACGAAATCCTAAATGTCCATCCCAGTTATCCGGAGAGCCGATATGACCAGAAAACACCATACGGATATTCTTCGACGGTTTCACTAATTTTTCGAATAAGGCTTCCCCGTAATTGGCATCTTCAATTTTATAACCCTCTTTAGCGATAGGCTTACTATTTCTATCTAAATAAACATGCGTTAGTAAGATCACTTTATGGTCTGCATATTTCGGTTGATCTACTGTTTTCTTTGCCCATTCCACTACTTCGTCTCTTGGTGCAAATTCCAAGACCATTACCAAAAACTTTTGCTGATGTGGAGTTTTGAATTCATACACTGCATTTACTGCTGTTGAGGCTCCATTTAAATTCGGCCCAACTTCGCGAATAGCGGTTCCATTTAATGGATTTTGATCCGAAGAGAAATATTTGTCATATTGGGTAGAACGATATTCTGCACTTACATGCCCATAATCGTGATTTCCTGTCGCCAAAACATAAGGAACCAATCCATTCAAACGATGGAAGGCAGAACTCACGTTCGTCCATTGTTGCTTACTATTTTGATTGGCTTGCTTTCCATCTGGATTTAATAAATCATTTTGCTCAACAAGGTCTCCTGTGCATAATACAAACTGGGTGTTTAGGGAATCTTTATTCTCCTTAATCCAAGAAATCATCGTATGAAAAGTTCCTAAGTTTCGCTCATACTTCATATAGGTTTGCGGGTCAGGAATCAATACTAAGGACCAAGATTCGGGATTAGAAAGTTTCGGCTTCACATATGCTTGTTGCGCGAAACTCGGGAATACAAATAATAGCAGGCCGAACAGTAGGCCTAGCGTAAGGAAAGGTTGTTTATTCATAACAATTCGAGTAATTGATTGTTTAAAGCTAGTAATAATTGTAAGGTTTTCCATGTCTAATTAAAGTTTCACGTTAATTTAACATGGAAAAATCGTAGTTTTTTACTATTTTTAGGGCAATCCCCAAATTAACTATAATATATTTCATGCTTTTTACAATTTTATTTGGTTTAATAGCTACTTTATTTCTGGTGCCTTTTGGCAAAAAAATCAAATCGAAATGGAGTATTATTCTACCATTTATACCTGCATGTCTGTTTGCATACTATTTGGGATACATCCCTAAGATCGCCGAAGGAAGTACATTTTTTCAGCAAACCAATTGGGTCCCATCCTTAAATATCAATTTTGATTTTCGACTGGATGGTCTCTCCTTGCTATTCTGCCTTCTAATTACCGGAATTGGGACGGGCATTTTCTTTTACGCCCGTACTTATCTGAAAGGACATCCCTATTTTGATCGCTTTTTCGGATATCTATTACTTTTTATGTCGGCCATGTTAGGCCTTGTGCTTTCCGACAATCTTTTGCTCTTATTTGTCTTTTGGGAATTAACGAGTATAAGTTCATTTTTCCTGATCGGATTCAATAATGAACAAGAGGAATCTAGGAAAAGTGCATTAACCGCATTGACAATAACGGGTATGGGCGGTTTCTTTTTAGTTGCGGGATTAGTCTTAATCGGCAATATCGCTGGAACGTATTCCATATCTGCATTAGTTGACCAACGAGAAACCATTATACAACATCAGCTGTATCCATTAATATTAGGCTTTTTATTTATTGGGGCGTTTACAAAATCCGCCCAATTCCCTTTTCATTTTTGGTTACCTGGAGCGATGAAAGCACCAACTCCAGTTTCTGCTTATCTCCACTCCGCAACCATGGTCAAAGCGGGGATCTATCTTTTAGCGCGCTTTTTCCCAATACTTGGAGGGACAGAAATGTGGTCTTACCCTTTAATGATTGTCGGTGGTTTTACCATGTTATATGCTGCTATCCATTCCTTATTTCGCATTGATTTAAAATCCATATTAGCGTATACAACGATATCAGCACTCGGGATTCTTGTTTTCCTACTTGGATTAGGAACTAAAGAGGCAATAATAGCCGCTAGTGTTTTCATCTTAGTACATGCACTTTATAAAGCGACCTTATTCTTGGTGACAGGTATTATCGACCATGAGACAGGCACCCGTGATATCACCGTTTTATCCGGATTACGGAAAGTGCTATTGCCTGTAGGGATTGCTGCAGGGTTAGCGGCACTGTCCAGTGCTGGTGTACCTTTAACTTTTGGTTTTATTGGTAAAGATTTAGTCTACGAGTCGACTTTACATGCTGCACCGCAGCTAAGTTTAATCTTAACAGCATTAGCGCTGATTACGAATATTTGTCTCCTAGCCGCTGGCTTTATGGCAGGGCTCAAACCCTTCTTTGGAGAATTACCCGAACAGTATAGTAAATTGCATCTGCCCTACCTTTCCATGTGGATTCCACCCTTGGTTTTAGGTGTCTTAAGCTTATTATTTGGCTTATTCCCAGGTATCGTTGGTGATTTATTGAGTTACCAAACTGCGAATGCCATTTTTGGAAAAGATACAGCAATGCATTTAGCTATTTGGCACGGTTTCAATACCGTTTTACTATTAAGTGCAGTCACACTTATCGTCGGTACCATACTTTATATAGTCAATAAGCCTAATGAATCGAAAGTTAAATTTATAGAGAAGTGGAGTGCTTTTTCGCCGCAAGCAATATTCACCCGTTATGCGAACGATATCTTCAAATTCTCAAGTTGGTACACGAATAGCTTTCACAACGGATATTTACGTTCCTACCATTTGAAAATTATCTTATTTGCTGAGGCTTTATTGATTTATAGATTATGGTTAAGTGGTCCTATCCTTATTAATTTTGACAACCTTTCTCCGCTAACCATCTATGAGGTCGCCGTCGTTATCATTTTGCTCGGCGCTTTGCTAATTGTTATTATCACGCCATCGAGATTAACCTCCGTTGTATCGATGAGTGTTATTGGTTATTGTATCTGTTTGATGTTTGTATTTTATAGTGCACCAGATTTAGCAATGACCCAGTTCACTATTGACACCCTCACAACGGTACTTTTCGTATTGGTTTTGTATAAATTACCAAGTTTCTTAAGTCTAGCCTCCCCTAAACAGAAAATTAGGGACATGTTCGTTGCATTAGGTTTTGGAACGATACTTTCCATTATTGCCCTAAAAGTGATTTATGAGCCGGTTGTTAAAGACACGACCAACTTCTATGGTGAGAATGCCTATATTTTGGCCAAGGGTAAAAATGTTGTAAACGTGATTCTAGCGGATTTTAGAGGGATTGACACGATGTTTGAAACCGTTGTATTGAGTATTGCCGCCGTTGGGGTATATAGTTTATTAAAATTGAGATTAAAACCATCAGAGAAAGAATAATTTATGAAAAGTATAATCTTACAGACTGCCACACGGTATCTGCTACCGATCTTACTATTGTTCTCTTTCTTTTTATTATTGAGAGGGCATTACTTCCCTGGAGGAGGATTTGTTGGGGGATTGGTCGCTTCTATCGCGTTTGTATTACATAGTTTTGCACACGGCACCGAGGAGACCATGAAGTTATTGGGTAGAAAACCATTATCATTAATACCGATGGGTTTGGGGATTGCCGCCTTAAGTGTAATTACCCCTACATTCTTTGGATTACCTCCGATGACTGGCTTATGGTTTGAAGAAAAAATCCCTGTAATCGGGTCGATTGGCTCTGCTCTTTTCTTCGACTTAGGTGTCTATATGGTTGTTGTAGGGGTCGTATTAACGATATTATTTACTATTTCATTAACCAAGGACTAAGAATATGGAATTATTATTAGTCGTTGTTTTAGGCTTGCTTTACGCCGCGGGGATTTATTTAATCCTTCGCCGAAGTATGGTGAAACTACTCTTAGGAATCATGTTACTAGGCAATGGAACGAACATTTTGATCTTTCTATTAGGTACGATTACAAAAGGGAAGCCGCCTGTTATTGACCAGAACCATAATGTCTTTGAAGATATTTATGCCGACCCTATTCCCCAATCCTTAATACTTACAGCGATTGTCATCAGTTTCGCATTGACGGCTTTTGCGATTGTATTATTAAAACGTGTTTATGCATTGGTGGATTCAGATGATTTAGATGATTTAAACACGCCGGAAGAAGAAGATTTATGATTGATAACCACATATTAGCTCCCGTTTTTATACACCTGTTTACAGCTATTCTGCAGCTTATTGCTTGGCGGAAAACTGTAACGCAGCGCTTTATGAGTGTCGGAGGGACCTTCATTGGTTTGTTGATTGCAATTCGGCTTTTTGCGAAGGTATACACAGAAGGCAGTTTGACCATGAATGCCTCTAATTGGGAAGCCCCATTTGGAATTGTTTTTGTCGCTGATCTACTCGCTGTCACTATGGTCTTATTGACCTCCATCGCCGGATTTACGGTATCCATATTTTCATCCGTCGGCATTGCTAGACAACGGATGCTGTATGGTTATTTCCCAATTTTCCATTTTCTATTAATGGGATTGAATGGCGCTTTCTTGACTGGCGACATCTTCAACCTTTATGTTTGGTTTGAGGTGATTATTATCTCTTCTTTCGTGTTAATGACCCTCGGAGGTCGAAAAGCGCAGTTAGAAGGAGCCGTAAAATATATGGCGATGAATATCTTGGCCTCTACATTTTTTCTAACGGGGATCGGGATACTTTATGGAATTACTGGTTCTCTGAATATGGCTGACCTTTCCATTCGGATTCGAGAGTTTCATAACCAATCACTGATTGATATTGCTGCTATTTTCTTCTTGTTGGGCTTTGGTATCAAATCTGCCGTATTCCCATTGTATTATTGGCTACCATCCTCCTATCATACGCCGCCTTCGGCAGTGGCCGCTACCTTTGGTGGTTTACTTACCAAAGTGGGCGTATATGCAATCTTACGCGTCTTCAGCTTGATGTTTATTCCTGATGAATTCACGAAAAATCTGTTGATGGTAATGGCCGTATTAACCATACTTACTGGGGCATTCGGTGCATTGATTAAAACGAATATACGACGCTTATTTTCTTATCTTATCGTTTGTCATATTGGCTTTATGCTGGGAGGCGTCGCGATGTTTACCAAGGCCGCATTAATGGGAGCTGTATTTTACCTGATCCATGATATCATGGTCAAAACAAATATGTTCTTAATTGCCGGTTATATACGGCAAGTACGCGGCACGATGGACATGAACCGATTAGGTGGACTATATGCCTCCTATCCATTGATATCCCTAGTTATTGCTTTAGTGCTATTCTCCCTAGTTGGCGTTCCTCCACTATCGGGATTCTGGCCGAAGATTTACTTGTTTCAGGAGGCTTTCGTAGGAAAGCAATACTTCTTTGTCGGCGCTTTAATTGTCGGAAGTTTAGTCACGATGTATGTTATCGCGAAAATGTGGGCGGATGTTTTTTGGAAAAAATGTCCAGACGAAAGCGTCATGGAAGATAATTTTAAAGATTTACCTCCTTTTAAAAAGGTTTTATTGGTTATGCCGATTGTGATTTTATGTTCGGTAACTTTATATATCGGTCTAAATGCGGAAAATGTTGTTGTCGTGGTTGATCGTATAAGTAATGAATTGTTGGATACAAGCTCGTACATCAGAACAGTATTGGGTGATAAAGTGTTTGAGAAATGATTAAGTTTTTCTTGATGAACTTATTGCTATCCTTCATTTGGGTAGCTTTATCAGGGTCCCTGCTTTATTCAAACTTCTTGTTTGGTTACTTGCTCGGATTTGCGGTATTGTGGATTATGAATAGAAATGAAACCGATCAACGGTATTTCTATCGTGTTCCGAAAATCCTGTCTTTTTTCCTATACTTTCTTTATGAGTTAGTAAAGGCTAATATTCAGGTAGCATACGATGTTGTTACACCCAAGTACTTTTTTAAACCAGGTATCGTTCGCTACCCCGTTAATACAAAAACAGATTTTGAGATAAACTTACTATCGACTTTTATTTCCCTAACGCCAGGAACCTTGATTTTGGACATAAGCGATGATAAAAAAGCGATATATATTCATGTGATGTATTTGAAGGATGAGCAGCAATTCATCCGCCAATTAAAAACAGGTGTTGAACGTAGACTATTAGAAATCATTCGATGAGTTTAGAAGCATATTTTGATTTTGTGATATTACCCATCTTGACCATTTCGGTGTTGCTGGTCTTCATCCGTTTGTTCAAAGGCCCTACAGTTGTTGATCGCGTTATTGCGCTAGATCTCATCATCACCATTGGTATTGGAATTATCACGGTTTACAGTATCCGTCAGGAACAGGAAGTGCTACTGGATGTAGCGATTATATTAGCGCTAATTGCCTTTTTGGGAACTATCGCTTTCTCCTATTACATAGAAAAACAAAGAGATGATTGATATTATTTTAGCTGTATTAAGCACGGTTGGTGCCCTTTCGATACTTTTTGCATCAATAGGTGTACTTCGTATGCCTGATTTCTACTTACGCCTTTCTGTAACCGTCAAAGCATCAACATTAGGTGTCGGTCTGTTGCTGATTTGCGCTGCTATTATGTTCCCAGATGATGTTTCGGTAACTACGAAGTCCATTGCAATTATCTTTTTCCTGATCTTGACTGCACCCATTGCCGCGCATATGATTGGTAGAGCAGCCTATATGACACATACCCCACTGTGGAAAGGCACTGTTGTAGATGAACTTCAGGGCATGTATAATACCGAGAAGAACATCTTAGAAAGTGACCCGAAGAAAGCCAACAAATCGGAGGAAGATAATATCGCCGATACGGACGACGCGACGGATTAGAAGATTACGCAAACTGGTTTTGATACTTCAATACGCTTACCTGAATCTTTCAATTCACCTGATTTCGCATCTCTAGAAAACACAACAATTTCATCAGACAACTGATTTGTCACTAGGATAAACTTTCCGTTTGGTGTAATATTTAGATTTCTTGGTCCTTTTCCTTCCACTGAGAGCACTTGCTTCAATGATAGGGTTCCATCCTTCTTGATATCAAAAGTGGAGATTGTATTGGCATCAACTCGATTTGTACTGTACAAATATTTACCATCTGTACTGATTTTTAAATCAGCAGCACCATGCTCGCCTTTGAACTCCGCGTCGTTCATATTGATTACTTGCGACTGCACCCATTTGGACTTTTCCTTTTTAAAGACAATAATATCGCCCGTAAGCTCCTGCAAAGAATACATAGTCTTTCCCTTTGGATGAAAAGCTATATGTCTAGGGCCACTCCCTTTTGGGACATCAATTGTTTCTTTCTCTTGAAATTTGTATTTCCCGCCCTCTTTCAATACATCAAAAACATAGATCTGATCGGCGCCAAGGTCAGATACATAAACCGACTTGTCCGGCCCTAGGAACGCTGAATGTATATGAGATGCGTTTTGTCTAGACTTGTTGATACTACTTCCTTTAAACTCGCGAAAGTCGTCCATTTCGGATATATGACCATTTTTATCGATAGAGTATAAGGTCAACGATCCTCCGGAATAATTTGAGACTACCGCATATTGTCCTTTGTCGCCCAATAACACGTGGCAAGGAGCAGCACCTTTAGTGGAGACCTTATTTTCAAAAGTTAAGATTTCATCCTGTAAATTAAAAGATGACACAGACTGATTGCCTCCACCAAGCTCATTTACAGCAATTAAGAAGTTATCTGTTCGTGCTAAAAAAGAAGGGCTCGGCGTTTCAACTTCGCTTTGTAGCTCCGAATCGCCAGTTTCCATATCAAATAAATAGGAGTATATCCCCTTGCTCCCGCCTTCGGAAGTATAAGTACCAACAAACATAGGAATGAGTTTACTTTGCGCAGTAGAAATTTGCGCTGTTAATAGCATTATTAAAATTAATGGACCGGTAGTTTTCATCTGTTAAATATGGTTAAAACGCGATAATTTTATCTTCAAATCGGTATTTTAGCGCCAGCGAGAGGATAGTAATCTTGACTTATATTATTTATTATAGTATAAATGTAGAAAAAAGGCATAATATTTAATAATTTTGCCCCTAGACTATCTCAATTTGATTGAAATAATATAATGAAAAACCTCCTTATTATAATAACACTTTTACTGTCTTTCTGTTCCTTCGGAGCAAAAGCACAGGAAAAGCTTATTGACCGTGTTGTGGCAACTGTGGGCTCTGGGATTATCTTACAATCCGATATTGACAACCAGTACATGCAGTACCTTGCCAATGGCGGTACTCCAGACAGCGACTTTAAATGTAGCGCATTACAACAATTGATTATGACTAAGTTGCTTGCTCAGCAAGCTGTCATTGACTCGGTTGAAGTAACCGAATCAGAAGTTGATGATCAATTAAATGCACGTATGCGTGAGATGGTTCGTCGTGCTGGAAATCAAGAACGGTTGGAAGGCTTCTTAAAACGCTCTTTATTACAATATAAAGAGGAAATGAGACCTATTCTTTCAGAACAGCTTAAGGCAAATAAACTTCAAGGGACTATCGTTCAAAAGATCACTATTACTCCGCAAGAAGTAAAACGTTATTTTGAAGGCTTAAATCAAGATAGTTTACCACACTTTAATACAGAAGTTGAAATCGGAGAGATTGTTGTAAATCCTGTATTAACAAAAGAGGAAAAGAGTGTGTTTCGTGAGAAAGCTGAAGGCTTTAGAAAGCAAGTTATCGACGGAACAGACTTTGGTACAGTCGCACGTTTCTATTCAGAAGATGGTTCTGCTCCATATGGCGGTGAACTAGGATTCGCAACACGTGATGCTTATGTAAAAGAGTTCTCTGCAATGGCATTCAGATTAAAAGAGGGAGAAGTTTCTCCAGTTTTTGAGACTCAGTTTGGATTCCACTTTTTACAGGTCTTAGAGCGACGAGGAGAAGAAGTGAACGTACGACACGTTTTAGTAAAAACAAAGCCAACTACAGCGAGCTTAGAGCGTACAAAAGCGAAGATTGACAGTATCTATGATAAAGTAAGCTCTGGGAAGCTTCCTTTCCATACTGCAGCGACTTTATACTCAGATAATAAAGAGACAAAGTTTAACGGTGGTATGGTGATTAATGAGCAATCACAATCAAGAACTACGCTTATTCCAGTAGATATATTGGAGAAAGAATTATTCGTTGCTATTGACCCTTTAAAACCAGGTGAATATTCCAAACCTTTTCAATTTACCGATAGAACTGGACAGCTTGCTTATAAATTTAACTACCTGAAGACTCGTATACCTCCTCATAAAGCAAGTCTAGATCAGGATTTCGCTAAGATTCAAGAGGCTGCGCAAGAAGATAAAACGAGAAGAAAACTCAGCGAATGGTTTGAGAAGAAAACAAAGGCAACATTCGTACATGTGAGTGATGATTTCCAACAATGTGAAGAGTTGAAGATATGGCTTACTCCAAAAGATAATGATATCGCAGCTAAGTAAAGCGATTCAATACTATAAAAAGAAAAGCGAACCAAATGGTTCGCTTTTCTTTTTATAGCTATTTACATGAAGCTGACTATCTTTCGAACATCATCTCTAAGATTACTTTCCACTGGAAATCCTCTTTCAATTGCCAAATACGAACGTAGTTAAACTTAACTACCTTATCTTTCATTCCTACCGTTGCTGTACCATTGGTGTAAGCGAATTCGCCACTATAAGCACGCCCTACTCCTGTTGGATCGGTATCAATTTCAATTCTTTCCTTTTTTAGGAAAGCTAAAATCTTATCCCTACCTTCAATTTCTGGCTGCCAAGGAAAATAGAAACGAGCATCATCCGCTAGAAACTCCGTATAGCCTGTTTTAGTATCCGCTTTTAGAATGGTAGAGAATAACTCATCCGTCTGTAAAACAACTTCTTCTCGTTGCGCTAAGCGCTTGTCTGAACGATGTTTAAGATAGTTCTTGTCGTCGGGTTCGTAATACTCTAAAGGACTAGACTTACCTTTCCCTAAATTTTCTACTTCTGTACGAATATGCGCTTTCCAATTCCCTTTCTTATCTCTTCTCCAAACCGTCAGATACTGGCCATAACGTTTAATCGCTCCCACTTTCTGAAACTCAAAAGGTCCGGAAGTCACTCCCCAATCTAAACTTCGTGCAACTAACACGAAATTAGGATTCCACGTTAGCACATCGGGGATATTTGGACGGTTATCCAAATAATTCATTGCATTAACAGGGGAAGGTACAAAGAAGGTAGATTGCTTATCTACCATGTATTTTAATCCAGTATGAGGACTCTCTGTTTTAGAAAGATTTGCTGCCGTCCGATCTACTGTTAACAATCCCCCAATCTTGTCTGGTAACTGTCCAAAACTAGATAAGGCTATTAATGCGGATGTTAATACCGTAAAGGCCTTTTTATTAATCATTGTATAAATTTTACCTTACCAATCAAATCTTATTCCAAAGTGTTCCATCCTTACTATCCTTTAACTGAATTCCGATAGATGTTAGATGTTCACGGATACGATCCGAAGTAACAAAGTCTTTATTTTTCTTCGCCTCGTTGCGCAAATTAATAATGATTTGTATCAAGTCATCGACATTGTCTGTGTTTTCTAGCTGATCATCTTTCAGTCCTAATATATCGAACACAAAAGCATGAACAAAGCTCTTAAGCTCCTCAAGATCAACCTGATTAATTGTTAGCTTACCATCATAAATAGAATTAATGATTCGCACAACCTCAAATAGCTCGGCTATTAATACAGGGCTATTAAAATCATCATCCATTGCTGCATAACAATTTTCTTTAATCGCTTTTAGATCACCGAAGTTAGATTTTGCGGATACTGTAATTTTATCTAATAAATTAATTGCAGTAATTAATCGTTTGAATCCTTTATCTGCAGCCTCCAAAGCTTCATTAGAGAAATCCAATGTGCTTCTATAGTGTGCTTGCAACATAAAGAAGCGAACCGCCATTGGCGAATAGCCTCTATTTAGCAAGGGATGATTCCCGGTGAAGAGTTCGCCCGGAAGGAACCCATTTCCTGCCGACTTAGACATTCGCGCACCGTTAACCGTCAACATATTGGTATGCATCCAATATTTCGCTGGCGTCGTGTGATTACATGCTTGCGACTGCGCAATCTCGTTCGTGTGATGAGTTGCCGCCAAATCCATTCCACCGCCGTGAATATCGAATTGATCACCTAAGTATTTTCTACTCATTGCTGAACATTCGATATGCCAACCTGGAAATCCAACTCCCCACGGAGAAGGCCAGCGCATAATATGCTCTGGTTTGGCTTTTATCCATAAAGCAAAGTCTAAACGACCGTGCTTCTCATCTTGACCACCTAACTCTCTTGTATTATTTAACAAATCTTCTAGATTGCGATTTGTTAGAATCGTGTAGTTATACTCCTTTACGTATTTCTCTACATCAAAATATACAGTTCCATCCACCTCGTAGGCATAGCCATTCTTAATAATCTGCTGAACCATTTCAATCTGTTCAGAGATATGACCCGTTGCCGTAGGTTCAATACTTGGAGGAATTGTATTAAATAAACGAAGTACATCATGGAATCCAATCGTATATTTCTGTACGATCTCCATAGGCTCCAATTGCTCTAATTTTGCTTTCTTAGCAAACTTATCATCGCCCTCATCATTGTCGCCCTCTAAATGCCCTGCATCCGTAATGTTACGTACGTAGCGTACTTTATATCCGAGATGAAGCAAATAGCGAAAGATAAGATCGAAGGAAACAAAGGTTCTACAGTTCCCTAAGTGAACATCACTGTAAACAGTAGGTCCACACACATACATACCAACTAAGTTAGGATGTATTGGCTCGAATTTTTCTTTCTTACGCGTAAGGGTATTGTACAATACTAAGTTATGCTGCATAGCGATTGGAAGTAGCTTATTTTTGTCTAAAGAATACTTGAATTGGAACACCAGTAAAATCAAAGTTCTCACGTAGCTTGTTTTCAACAAAACGCTTGTACGGATCTCTGATATATTGAGGTAGATTACAGAAGAAAGCAAACATTGGTGATCTGCCTGGCAACTGCGTTACATATTTAATCTTAATATATTTTCCTTTTGTGGATGGTGGAGGATAGTTTTCAATGATATCCAACATTACATCATTTAATTTGGATGTAGGAATTTTCTTCGTCTTATTCTTATATACCTCCATTGCTGTCTCAACAGTTTTGAAGATACGTTGCTTCTCTGTTACAGAGGTAAATAATATTGGCACATCGGAGAAAGGAGCAATTTTCTTGCGAATCGTATCCTCGAATTGCTTCGCTGTTTTATGATCCTTTTCAATAGTATCCCATTTGTTCACCAGGATAACAAGACCTTTTTTATTTTTCTCAGCAAGGTGGAAAATATTAATGTCTTGTGCTTCGATTCCGTCTTTAGCATCGATCATCAAGATAACCACATCAGAATCTTCCAATGCCTTTATGGTACGCATCACCGAATAAAACTCGATATTCTCATTCACCTTTGATTTACGACGTAGACCTGCAGTATCAACTAATAGAAACTCATGTCCAAATTGATTGTAATGGATACGAATTGCATCGCGAGTCGTTCCTGCAATTGGTGTAACGATATTACGTTCTTTACCTAATAATGCATTTGTTAAGCTCGATTTACCGACGTTTGGACGTCCTACAATCGTAAACTTCGGAAGCTCAGATTCTTCATCCTCATCCACTTCGAAATGGCTAACCACTGCATCTAATAACTCTCCTGTACCAGATCCAGTCATCGAAGAGATATTATAGGGCTCTCCTAATCCAAATGAGTAAAACTCTGCTGAGTCATTTACTTGTTTTGCACTATCAACTTTGTTTGAAACAATGTAAACAGGCTTTTTACTGCGACGTAAAATATCTGCAATCTCATCATCCAAATCTGTAATCCCAGTCGTCACATCAACGACGAATAAAATTACTGAAGCCTCTTCGATGGCAATATGTACTTGCTCACGAATTGCAGCTTCAAATACGTCGTCTGAACCATGTACAAAACCTCCTGTATCAATTACAGTAAATTTCTTACCGATCCATTCTGCTTGTCCATAATGACGATCTCTTGTGACCCCACTAAAGTCATCAACGATAGCCTTACGACTTTCTGTTAAACGATTGTATAAGGTGGATTTACCTACATTTGGTCTTCCAACTATTGCTACGATATTTGCCATATTATTCTATTGAATCGTTACCCTCACGGCAACTTATTATTTCAGCTTTTTGTAAAGGTACAAAGTTACGATTTAAACAAACATCTTGGTGCTAGATTGCCAAAATCAATGGAATATTTATTCGGAGATGACAGAAGAGGATTTTAGGCTAAAAAAGAGAGGTTGCTTGTGTGAAAAGCAACCTCATTTCTCGTTTTGAAATTAATAGTTAGAGATTCTATCGAATAAAAACGGTTTGTTTATCTAAAAAAACGGTTTTTATAATTATCTAAACCAGTAAGCTCTTCGAACAATACAATTTTCGTGCAAGTTTTACTAAGCGATTTGAATTCCAGTGACATTAATTGATTAGAAACTTATTATTGACATTATTAATATGCAAAAAAGTGACTCATATCATTTTTCAAAGCTATTTAGCTTTTAGGAATTACTCTCATTTGAAAAGAACGACAGAGGTCTTTACTTATTTTTTTAATCGAGAAATAAGTTTCCTCTGAAATTTTTTAAAAAGATACGGTGAAATTAGGTAGCTGACAAGCCTTCGGTAACACGCAATCGATTTCGCTAGTGATTCGTTACGATATATTTATTGAATTGTAGCATAATATTGACAAGCAAATGTCTTGATGATGGGATAATAAAATTAAAGGGCAGTTGAAAATTCTATATATTATACAACATCAGCAAAATGGAACCCTTCCATTATATGCTGAAGCATAATATTCATTTCAAGATTAGTGTAGAAAAAGTTAATGCCTAGAACTTCAGCTTCGCTTTAAGGTATGGATAAACAAATACCGCTGCGAGAACAATTATTGCACCTGAGTAAAACCCCGTGCTCATGGTCTCCTTCTGTCCAAAAATTAGTAGCGCAAGGATAATTCCATACACCGGTTCCATATTCGTCGTCAGCGCCACAGTGAATGCCGACAACTCTTTCATCACCGCAACGCCAAGCACATAGGCAACTGCAGTACAACCAACCCCCAGAATAAGTAGATAAATTAGATCGGACAGACTTAACCACAAATGTTCATTGAACTGACCCGTTACTAGCATAACCAAGGACACACCTACCCATGCACCAATCATCTCATAGAAGGTTATTGACGTTGGACTTCCCTTTTTAACCATTCGTGCATTGAAAATTGAGAATATACTAGCACAAAAAGCACAAGACAATCCAAATATAATACCCCAGAAGTATTGAAACTCAAACTTGAAGATCAAATAGATACCAAAGATGATGACAAGCCCTACAACAATATCGGCGACAGAAATCTTAGTGCGATTAATTATGGGTTCAAGTATTGCTGTAAACAAGGTCACAGAAGAAAGCGTAACCAAGGTCACCGAAACGGTTGAAATCTTAATTGCGTGAAAGAATAACATCCAATGTGTACCGACAAGCATTCCAACGCCTAGATATTGTAACATTTGTGCTTTGGATACCCGTATAGACTTCTTGCTGTATAAGAAGTAAAGCCATAATGAAATCCCCGCAATTAACACCCGATACCAAACCAAATGCAATGCGGGAACTGTAATTAATTCACCTAAAACTCCAGTGAAACCCCAGATTAACACAGTAAAATGCAATATTAAGATATTGCGATTAGTTGCCAACTTTGACATGAACAAAAAATTTACTTAGGTGCTTTTTTCAGTAGATAAAAGCTCAAGAATAAGAAAATAACATTTGGTATCAGCACGGAGATTAGTGGGTCTAATCCCCCTTTGAGTGAGAACATGCTGGTGAACCTTTCTAAAACAATATACACACAACTCAAGCCTATCCCAACCCCTAAACTGAGTCCGATTCCGCCCCTTACTTTTTTAGAGGACAAAGAAACACCTATCAGAGTCAGAATAAAAGCTGAAAATGGATTTATTAATCGCTTATACTTTTCGAGTAATAAATCATTCATCATCCCCGTCCCTCTAATTTCCTCCTTTGCAATACGATCTTCTAAGTCTAACTGATTCATTGTCGTAAAGATATTCTCATAGACTTCGAAATCCTGAGGACGCATATCTAAAGTGGTATCGCGCTTTTCCCCTGCTTCCATCGTTTCTTTAAAACCATTTATATGGCGATTGGTATAGGCATGTGCACTCCACTTATTTGTGACTGAATCCCAAGTAATGCGATCGGCCATGAGCTTTTCTACCATCTTATCACCATCGAAACGTTCTAAGGAGAAATTGTAGCCAACTTTACCTTGTGTATCAAACGACCCCATATATACGTAGGTATTGGAATCGATTTGCATATGTGTTGATGTGGAAGAAGTACTTACCTTATCAGGCTTAACATACACATTTTCAAAGTTAACTTTGATTTTATTGGTAAACGGGATGATATAGATATTGGAAACTAAGGTAAGGGCGAAGATAAGGCCTGCACAAAACATATAAGGCCTCAACATCCTATTAAAGCTCATCCCTCCACTCAATATCGGCACAATCTCTGTTTGATCGGCCATCTTCGAAGTAAAGAAGATAACCGCGATAAAATTAAACAAAGGCGTTAGCATATTGATAAAGAACGGAAGACTTCCTAGCGCGTAGTATTCAAGAAATACGCGTGACATAGGAGCTTTATATTTATTGAAATCATCGATCTTCTCTGACACATCAAAGATCACAATAACCACACAGAAGATGGCCACCGTGAACGCAAATGTTGACAGATATTTCTTTATGATATAACGATCGATAATATTCATTTCAATACTATAAGCGTTGACCTAAGACTTTTACCATTTTATTTTTCCAGTCGTAGAACGTGCCATCGATAATCTTCTCTCGCGCTTGTTCCACCAACCAAAGATAAAAATGCAAATTATGTAAAGAAGCAATTTGCGCTCCCAAAATTTCTTGAGATCGGATTAAGTGACGCAAATAAGCTTTTGTATGAATTTGATCGACTAATAAATCACTTTCCGCTTCAATCGGACTGAAATCATCCTTCCACTTTTCGTTCTTAATATTAATAATACCGTTCTGTGTAAATAACATTCCATTACGTGCATTTCTTGTAGGCATCACGCAATCAAACATATCAATACCCAATGCAATATTCTCGAGAATGTTTATTGGAGTTCCAACGCCCATCAAATAACGAGGCTTCTCTTTAGGTAAGATATTTGTCACGACTTCTGTCATCGCATACATTTCTTCTGCAGGCTCACCTACCGAAAGACCACCAATAGCATTTCCTTCTCGATTGAAAGAAGCGATTACTTCAGCGGATTTTTCACGAAGATCTTTGTAAACGGAACCTTGAACGATTGGAAAGAGCGTTTGATCATAACCATAAATTGGCTCTGTAGAATCAAAACGATCACAACAACGTTTCAACCATCGATGTGTCATGTCTAACGAACGACGAGCATAACGGTAGTCGCAAGGATAAGGCGTACATTCATCAAATGCCATAATAATATCGGCACCAATAACACGCTGCGTATCCATAACATTCTCTGGCGTAAACAAGTGCTTCGAACCGTCGATATGTGATCTAAAAGTAACACCCTCTTCACGGATTTTACG
The DNA here is from genome assembly GCF_009557615.1 of Sphingobacteruim zhuxiongii. Lineage (NCBI taxonomy): Bacteria > Pseudomonadati > Bacteroidota > Sphingobacteriia > Sphingobacteriales > Sphingobacteriaceae > Sphingobacterium > Sphingobacterium zhuxiongii. The sequence continues at coordinate 576,923 of NZ_CP045652.1, read as the reverse complement.
AACTTCAGTTAATGAGTAAACTTGATAACCTCCAGAATCAGTTAAGATAGGTCCACTCCAATTATTGAATTTATGCAAGCCACCGGCTTTATTCAACACATCAAGCCCGGGACGTAGATATAAATGATAAGTATTTCCTAAGATTATCTGTGCCTGAATATCATTCACCAATTCGTGCTGATGAACAGCCTTTACCGTCCCAGCTGTACCTACTGGCATGAAAATCGGAGTCTTTATTGTTCCATGGGCTGTTTCAATCTCTCCTGCCCTGGCTCTTGAGAGTTTATCTTGTGCTTGAAGCGTAAATTTCATACTATTCCTTAATCAAGCGCAAAAATACTATAAAATTTCGAGCGCAATGCATTTGCCCCTGTTAATTCGCATTTATTAACACACAGGCGACAGAATTGGGCAGATATACCTTATCTTTGCCCCTATTCTATGGGTATCGAACTGAACATTCCGCAAATTATTTCCTATTTTCCTTTCGGAATTCTAGCGCTTTTGTTATTGTTCCAACTCTACTATATCCTATTTGTTTACAGCAAATTAGCAAAATATCGCATTAAGGATCGGCAAGATATGACAGCATACCCGCCTGTTTCTCTAATTATCTGTGCGCATAATGAACAGGAGAATTTAAAGCAATTTCTACCCAGCATATTGGAACAAGATTATCCTGACTTTGAAGTAATCATCGTTGATGATTGTTCTTCTGATGAAAGTAAATGGATATTAAAAGACCTTTGCGAAAAGTACGCCCATCTACGTGTTGTTGAGATCAAAGAACACATTCAACTGAAGCATAGTAAGAAATTTGCGCTTACCATGGGAATTAAGAGTGCGAAGCATGAAATCTTGGTTATGTGCGATGCAGATTGTCAACCTAATAGTCCAAATTGGATTAAAGAGATGGCCAGCGCCTTTGAAAATGAAAAAGAAATTGTCTTAGGTTATTCGCCATACTTTAAATATCCAGGATTCTTAAATAAACTTATTCGCTTTGAGACCACACATACCGCGATGAGCTATCTCTCTTACGCTTTGAAGAAGGATGCTTACATGGGTGTTGGAAGAAACCTCGCTTACAAGAAGTCGCTCTTTTTTAAAGGAAAGGGCTTTAATGCGCATATGCATATCAAATCTGGTGACGATGATTTGTTTATCAATCAGAATGCAACTAAAACAAATGTCGATATAGCAATCCATCCAGATGCTCATGTCTATTCAGAACCTAAATTGACTTGGAAAAGTTATTATAAACAAAAAGCAAGGCATGCCGGCGCTTCTGTAATGTATAAAGGAAGACATAAGCGCATGCTAGCAACACAATTAATAACGGCATTGTTATTTTATTGCAGTGTATTCCTTTGTCTTGCTCTTATCCCAGGCCTATGGTACATCAGCTTAGGCGCCTATTTATTGAGATTAATTACCCAAATAATCGTATTCCGTCCGATCTATAGAAAGCTTGGCGTATCAGACCTTATTTTCTGGTTGCCAATCCTCGATTTATATTATTATTTTTACATATGCTTCAACGGCCTGTTCAATCGATCAAAGAAACAGGTGAGTTGGAAATAATTACCAAATTGAAATACAGTGAATCCAACAGTCGATATCATTTACCAGCATTTTCCGAATCTTAGTGAAAAACAAAAACAACAGTTCGCTCAGCTAGCTGAAGTCTATCCATTTTGGAACGACCAAATTAATGTGGTATCTCGAAAAGATATCGAAAGTTTATATCTAAAACACGTTCTTCATTCGCTAGGAATTGCAAAATTCATTACCGAATTCACCAAAGGCACAAGGATCCTTGATGTAGGAACTGGGGGTGGATTTCCCGGTATTCCACTAGCTATCATGTACCCAGACGTTCAATTCCATTTAGTAGACTCTATAGGCAAGAAAATTAAAGTGGTACGCGGTGTCGCCGAAGCACTTGGATTAACCAATGTAGAAGCCGATCACATGCGTGCGGAACAAATCGACTACAAGTATGATTTCATCGTTTCTAGAGCTGTGACACGTTTGGGAGAATTTATCCCTTGGATCAGAAACAAATTCGAAAAGCAAGACAAGAATGGTATTCCAAACGGCATTCTTTATCTAAAAGGTGGAGATTTAAAAGAAGAAATTAAGGAAGCTAGAGTAAAAGCAGAACTTCATCCCCTTTCAACATACTTCAAAGATGAGTTCTTCGACACGAAGTATGTGGTTTACGTTCCAATGTAACATTTAAGAATTCGCATAACCATCAGGTATCCGTATAAAACCTAATGGTTAAAAATCGAGAGAGGCAACCAAAACGCACTTCCTCTTCATAATTACCATGCGCTAACTATTGCTTAGTTTATTAATCAATAGTTAGCGCATTTTGATTTCCGCGACTTTGTAGCTTACCTAAATAGCAGTTATTCGCTGATATTCTTACTAATTTCAGCGCCAATCAAAAGAATCTCTTCATCCATTCCAAATAAAGGCAATCCAGATTCTGGGTGGAGCTTCAACCAACTTGTTTCTGTATCTTTTATTATCTGAACATATTCCTCACCATCTTTAAAAATGGTATATGTATCCTTTTCATCTGGGAATACCGAATAAGTAATACCGTTTAATTCTATATCAAAAGGCTCTTGTAATTCCATAAACATTTTTTTGAAATGCAAAGTTAACCATAAATTTCCATTAGAAGCTTGCACAGGGAGTACTGAATAATTATCTTTAACAGAACTAACCATTTATGAGTGTCGTAGAGAAGATTGCATTAACCAAAATCAAGGGTATTGGACCGAAGTATAGTCGACTGTTGTTGGCTTATTTTGGTAATGTAGTTGACCTTTTCTCTAGCTCTAGCCAACAGCTTAACGCAATCCCAGGACTTAACAGGAATATTGTACAGCAGATTAAATCAAAAGCTTGTTTTATTGAAGCCGAAGCCGAACTACGTCATGTAGAAAAGCATGGTATTGATCTGTTGTGGATTGAAGACAACGATTATCCTAAACGTTTAGTGCATTGCGAAGACGCTCCAATGCTCCTTTATAGCTATGGCAGGGTCGATTATAACGCTCAAAAAGTAGTGAGTATCGTTGGAACTCGAAATGCAACAGCCTATGGCAAGCGAATTATTGAGGAGTTAGTGGACGGTTTAAAAGAAGCTGGAGTTCTAATTGTCAGCGGTCTCGCGATGGGCATAGATGTCCTAGTACACCTCGCAAGTGTAAGAAGAAATATACCAAACATCGCTGTCCTTGGACATGGACTAAGTAGAATTTATCCTTCTCAACATCGCGATCTTTCCGGTGAAATCATCAACAATGGCGCTCTATTAACAGAATTCGCATATCAAACACAACCCGATAAAAGTAACTTCCCGATGCGTAATCGCATAATCGCGGGATTGTCGGACGCTACAATTGTCGTCGAAGCAGGCGAAAAAGGAGGCGCATTGATTACGGCTAGATTAGCCAACGAATATAACCGCGATGTATGCGCCTTTCCGGGCGCGATCGATCAACCTTACTCTAGCGGCTGTAATCGACTGATAAAAGACAATGAGGCACATCTTATACGTAATAGTCAAGATTTGTTAAACCTAATGCAATGGCAGCGCGAAAGTGATAGAACAGCTGAAGAAGGAATTCAACTGACTTTGATCCCAAACTTTACCGACGATCAACGTATCATTTATGACTTTCTAAAAAGCAAGAAAGAAGCAAGTGTCGACGACATCTCCTGCTTTAGCGATTGGCCTCAAAGTAAGCTAGCGGTCGTCCTTTTGGAAATGGAAATGGCTGGATATATATACGCACTACCTGGAAAAATATACAAAATGCTATAAAATAAATAATACCTAATAAACCTAAACTAATCATGCAAGAACAAGTAAGTAAAAAAGGAATCTGGAAAGTCATTGGCGCCTCCTCATTAGGAACGCTCATTGAGTGGTATGATTTCTTTATTTTTGGAAGTTTATCCATCGTTATCTCAACAAAATTTTTCCCCGCAGACAACCCAACAGCTGCCTTTCTATCGACATTAGCCACCTTTGCAGCAGGTTTTGTTGTCCGCCCATTTGGCGCTTTATTCTTCGGTCGACTAGGTGATATGATTGGCCGTAAATATACATTTATGGTGACTCTCATACTTATGGGAGGTGCGACATTCCTCATCGGTTGTATCCCAAGTTACGACAGTATAGGCTACTTTGCGCCTGCCATCGTATTAGTTCTTCGTCTGTTACAAGGTTTAGCTTTGGGCGGAGAGTACGGAGGAGCAGCAACTTATGTTGCAGAACACGCACCTAAAGGCGAACGCGGCTATTGGACTTCATGGATTCAAACGACCGCGACATTTGGCTTATTCATCTCTTTGGTGGTCATCTTAATCACTAGAGCACTATTATCCGAAGCCCAATTTGACCAATGGGGATGGCGCGTTCCATTCTTATTGTCTATCCTGATGGTGTATGTATCCTATCTTATTCGTAAGAATATGGATGAATCTCCAGAATTTCAAAAAGCAAAATCTGAAGGCAAAACATCAAAAAGTCCACTTCAAGAAAGTTTTGGTAACAAATACAATTTAAAATTTGTGCTACTTGCTCTATTTGGAGCAGCGATGGGACAAGGTGTAGTTTGGTATACAGGACAGTTTTATTCGATGAGTTTTATGAAAACCGTCATGAATTTAGACTCCGATCAAGCCGATATGATATTGGGGATTGCACTACTCTTTGCTACTCCTTTTTTCGTCGTCTTCGGCCGCCTATCTGATCGTATAGGGCGAAAATGGGTGATGTTGACAGGTATGTTGCTAGCCGTCTTAACCTACCGACCTATATACGAAGCCATGTATCAGGTTACCAATTTGAAGAACAAGACCGAAGTTGCCGCAGCAGTTAAATCAGAACCAGTAGAAGTATCAACAGAAAATGGATTTGACAAGATTAGCACCACGCAAACAACATATACCGATGGAACAAGTCTTAAAACTTCGGAGACTGCGCATTACTTTGCGAATGGTGTAGAAAAACCAAATAGCGAAGGAACCAACATAACCGTTAAAAATACGGTACACATTGAAGGTGCCAATTATTTCTATCTCATCTTCTTGATTTTTATTCAGGTAATTTACATCACTTTAGTGTATGGACCAATCGCGGCCTTCCTTGTAGAAATATTCCCTGTCAAAATACGGTACACCTCCATGTCACTTCCCTATCATATTGGAAATGGTATTTTTGGGGGACTCTTACCAGCGGTATCTACTTATTTGGCTAGTAATGCCAAAATATCGAATAACCCAACCTTTTATTTAGAGGGATTGTGGTATCCGATTATTATTTCCGCCGTATGCTTTATTATAGGAGCATTATATATTAACAAAAACATGGTAGCTAAAGACTTAGATTAAGATGGAATCATTAAAAAAGATATTAGGAATTGTTTGGATAATCCTTGCACTTCTAACCGCATATTTCTGTATTGCCAAATTTGGAATCCCAAAAATTGTATCCGGACACCAAGAAGATGTCGTATTCGGCATTATAATCCTGTTTATCTTAACCCCAATTATCACTTGTGGATTAGGGATATTTGGATATTACGCGCTAAAAGGCGAGTACGATAAAGAGAAAATGTAATTTTTCCTGACTGACTGTCAGCAGGATAACTCGGTAAGACAAATATGTTTTCCAAAACATTAAAATTTTGTTAATTTTGCCGTGGGTAAGTCCTTTACGACCAGCTCCCATTGACTCCCCCAGGTTGGGAACAAAGCAAGGGTATTTGGTTGAGCGGTGCGATAAAGGGGGCTTACCCATTTTTTATTTAATACCAAGTAAACCTCATCCTCATTTCGATTTCTCCCACTACATATTAGATATTTTTTGTTTATTTGTAATCCGATTAACATTAGTCTATGAGTTGGTTTAAACGAAACAAAGCAGGAATTCATACTGCGACAGAAAATAAAAAAGAGGCTCCTGATGGCATGTGGAATAAATGTCCTAATTGCAAGAAGCCCCTTTTAAACGTTGAGCAGGTAGAAAACAAGTTTGTCTGCCATTACTGTGATTACCACATTCGAATAGGTTCAACTGCCTATTTCTCTATATTATTTGATAATAATGAGTATACAGAGCTTTTCCCAAATCTAAAAGCTGGTGACCCCTTAAACTTCATCGATTCAAAACCTTACAAAGATCGTCTTGTCGAAAGCCAAGCTAAAACTGGCTTAAATGATGCATTACGTTCTGCTGTAGGAAAGTTAGAAGGACAGGAAATTGTCATCGCCTGTATGGATTTTTCATTCATTGGAGGTTCTATGGGTTCAGTTGTAGGAGAGAAAATTGCACGTTCGATTGATTATTGTATTGAGCACAAACTACCGTTTATGCTTATTTCAAAATCTGGTGGTGCACGTATGATGGAGGCCGCATTCTCGTTAATGCAGATGGCTAAAACATCAGCGAAATTAGCTTTGCTAGCACAAGCAAAACTTCCTTACGTCTGTCTATTAACCGATCCAACGACTGGAGGTGTTACTGCATCATACGCTATGCTAGGTGACATCAATATCGCGGAGCCTGGTGCATTGATAGGATTTGCTGGCCCGCGCGTAATTAAAGAAACTATCAAGAAAGATCTGCCGAAAGGATTCCAAACATCGGAATTCGTTCTTGAGCACGGATTTTTAGACTTTATTGTTGACAGAAGACAACTAAAAGAAAAAGTTGCAACTTTCTTGAAACTCGTAAAATAAGAAAAACATACAATCAAGATATGTAAAAGCTACCCTATAGGGTGGCTTTTTTCGTTTCTGAGCTCTTCCATTTAACAAGCCTATCCATTTTATTCAACAAAGGAAACATCCTATTGACCCGCAACCTTCCGACTACAAGCAACTATCACGGAGCAATAAATAAAACCAATAATATCCCTGTAAGCACAGGACAGCAAATAATATAGATTGTTTACCTTTATAACTAAACCTATAACAACACTATGAAATTAAAAACAATTACACTTGCCTTTATTGCGAGCATGTTGATTTTTCAATCCGCAATTGCTCAGCTTCGGTTGCCAAACGTGCTTTCCGATCATATGGTATTACAACGAAATACTGAAATCAACTTCTGGGGATGGGGCGGATCGAATCGACCAATAAAAGTTATTGGCTCGTGGTTTACAGATACCGTAAGTACAAAAGTCGATTATAACGGAAAATGGTCGTTAAAACTTCCCAAGGGCGAAGCCGGAGGTCCATATCAGATCAAGGTAATTTCGAACAATGAATCTATTCTTTTAAATGATATCCTATTAGGGGATGTATTTCTATGTTCTGGTCAGTCGAACATGGAATGGGGAGGAAATCAAAACCTAAAGGAAATTATGGACGAACTACCGAGCGCAAACAATCCGAATATTCGTTTGCTACAAGTAAGTCGCATTGCCGCAAATAATCCACAAGAAGACATCAACAACAACTGGTCTACATTGAGTGCAGAAACCTTAAAACCATTTTCGGCAATCGGATATTTTATAGCAAAACAACTAAACAAAGATTTGAATGTACCCATTGGCGTTATCAACGCAAGCTGGGGAGGTACAGGTGCAGAGGTCTGGACACCTAATCATCTCATAGAAAATGACCCTTTCCTATTGAAATATGCGAAAATGCAAGATATAAATGCATATCGCCCCTACGAAGGTGGTGTACTATGGAACAGCATGGTGCATCCCTATGCAGGATATAATCTAACAGCTGCCTATTGGTACCAAGGAGAGAGTAACGTAGGCTATTACCCGAGTTATGATAAACTTATGAAAACTCTTGTTACCTCTTGGAGAGCAGCATGGAATTATGACTTCCCATTCTACTTTGTTCAGATAGCACCCTATGCTTACAATAGTAAAAATGAACCGAGAGCTGCGTACTTACGTGAATTACAGTCAAAGACGGCCTTAGAGCTTCAAAAATCAGGCATGGTAGTGATTACTGACCTAGTTGATGATATAAAAAACATACATCCAAATCTAAAGAAAGACGTTGCAAAACGATTAGCAGATATGACCCTTGCTGAAGTATACGACAAACCGATAAAGGACTGCAAATCGCCAATCTATAAATCGCATGTTGTAAAGGGAAACACCATTGAAATATCTTTCCATTACGCTGAAAACGGATTAAAGTCGAAAGGTGATATCACAGAACTCTTTATTGCGGGCGAAGACCAACAATTTCAGGTAGCAAAAGGAACAATTAAAGGAGATAAACTGATTGTTCAATCGAAAGAAGTAAAAAACCCAGTAGCTGTACGTTTTGGGTTCTCGGAAACTGCAATGCCAAACCTATTTAATAGTCAAGGATTACCAGTTTCTCCATTTAGAACTGATAAATAAATTAAAAGAGGAAGTTTTAGACATTAGTCATAGCACATAAAACCCATGTAATGGGACAATGATGGCATCGTTAGTGGTTAGTCATTAGATTCCAAATCTTTAATTGGATCATTTGACCTACAACCAAATTATAGGGTACCATTAAAAAACAAGAAAACAACATTCTTTATGTGCTGCGACTAACGTCTAATTTCGAATAAAAGCAAAGGGCTTTCTCGTTTTAAGATATTCCATATCATGTTGATTGCTAAAAGCCTCCCGTTCGAATGAAATATGAAAATATGCAGTATTAAAATCCTTATGTTGCAATAAGCGGTAAAGGAATTCGGTTAAATACCATATATAAAATGGGATAATGAATAGTTCTAATGCTTGACGAATATGAATTCGCTCATGATTCAATAGAATTTGATCTGACTTATCAATCCGATAGCGTAAAAAAATAAACGGAAAGATCGTAATCGCTTGCGCTTTCCCGAAAGAAAAAAACCTTGTCCAGAAGTTGCTGACGATAACCTTACCTCTCATAGGGTTAAATTTACAAAATAGGTACCAACTTTATTAAAGTCTTGCTTTTTTTGAATATCAAAACTAGGTTGTATATTTGTTTGTATCATCAACGCGAAAACACATGCCTTATAAAGATCGAGAAATTAATAAGTTGTATTACACCATGGGAGAAGTCACCGAAATGTTTGGTGTCAATGCTTCCCAAATTCGATTCTACGAGCGTGAATTTGATATTCTTCAACCGAAGAAGAATAAAAAAGGAAACCGTTTATTCACACAGAGTGACATTTCCAATTTGAAGATTATCTTCAATTTAGTAAAAGATAAAGGCTATACTTTACAAGGTGCACGCGATTTCTTACGTAGCAACAAAAACGAAGCAAAAGAAAACCAACGCGTTGTAGATTCATTAGAGAAATTAAAAAGCTTTTTACTTGACGTGCGCGACAGTCTATAGACTAGTACCGAGGGTTTAACTCAATTACTTCCAGATTCTCAATCTTATCCCCATTAACATCAAACCGCATCAATGTTCTAACTTGATGCCAGCCCTGCTTACCTGCCGCTCCAGGATTCAAATGCAATAAACCTAATTTGGGATCAAATTGCACTTTCAAGATGTGTGAATGACCACAAATAAAGAGCTTCGGAGGATTCTTCTGTATTTCAGCACGTACTAAAGGATTATACTTACCTGGATAACCGCCAATATGGGTCATCCATACATCTACCCCTTCGCAATTGAAACGTAAATTTTCCGGATATTCAAGACGTATTGGCTTATCATCGATATTCCCATACACTCCTCGCAAGGGTTTGAAAGCACGCAGTTCTTCAATCACCGCCATATCACCGAAATCTCCCGCATGCCATATTTCATCACATGCTTCGAAATAAGTAAAAACTGCAGGGTCTAAGTAGCTGTGTGTATCTGATATTAACCCGATTCTCATATGATATCCTCTTATTAAAAAGCGAGAAAGAATGGTTTTAATAATTCACGGTAAGCATCCGAGTGTTCAGCTCGTTCTTTATAGATAACAAAACGTTCAGTAGCCTTATCGGCTCCTTCTTGCTTACCAAATGTTAGCACCAGGCGAATGGCTTCTGCATCGTCAAAGGAATGTATTTTAAGCTCCTCCAGCAGATGTAGTTCATTTCTTAGCGCACTACCTACCAAAAACTCTTTTAATTCCACAGGAACGATAATTTGAAGTTTACCTTCCCTATTCAAACGCTGAGAAACGAAAAGCATCAAACCTTCAAAAAAAGTAGTATCCGTATGCTTTGCTGTTTTTTTGCGTTCATCCGGATTGTGCAAGGAATTGATGTAAAAAGGAGGATTTGAAACAATCAAGTCGAAAGATTCCGTACAATTCCATAGAAAGATATCCGAGTTAACCAGTGATAGTCGTTTAGCAAACGGAGACACAGAGAAGTTCTCTTGTGCCGTTTGTGCCGCTAATTTATCAATCTCAACAGCTACAACTTTCGCCTCTTCGAAACGCTGCGCTAGCATTAAAGCGATTACCCCAGTACCTGTCCCGATATCTAAAATCTGTTGAGGATTTTTTGCGCTAGCAAACGCGCCTAAGATTACACCATCCGTATTGATACGCATTGGGCAATCTTTTTGATCCACTTGAAACTGCTTAAATTGGAATATACTCCCCATCTCTTTCTGTATTAATTCTTCAACAAACGTTGAATTTCATCCAATTTCATTAAAGCCTCAACAGGAGTTAACGTATTAACGTCTAAATTATTTAACATATCGCGAATCTTTTCCAATACCGGATCGTCAATAGCAAACATCTGCAACTGATAAGCCTGCTTCTGAATCTTACGCATGCTATCTTTGATTTTCTCCCCTCCTGTGCGTTCCTGCTCTAGACGTTTTAGAATTTCACCCGCACGGCCGATTAGTTTTGGTGGCATACCAGCAAGCTTAGCAACGTGAATACCAAAGCTATGTTCAGATCCTCCAGGAACCAATTTGCGTAAGAATATCACTTTATTATTCACCTCTTTCACACTCACATTATAGTTCTTAATGCGTGGCATCGAATTGCAAAGTTCATTCAATTCGTGATAGTGTGTGGCAAATAACGTTTTTGCTCGAGCTGTCGGATGACTATGCAAATATTCGGCTATCGCCCAAGCAATAGATATACCATCATATGTACTTGTTCCACGTCCGATCTCATCCAATAGAATTAAACTGCGATCAGATAGGTTATTCATGATACTTGCCGTCTCATTCATTTCGACCATAAAAGTCGATTCCCCAGACGACAAATTGTCGGAGGCCCCGACCCTAGTAAAAATCTTATCAACGACGCCAATAGCAGCTTCCTTTGCGGGAACAAAAGAACCTATTTGCGCCATCAGTACAATTAAACCGGTCTGTCTAAGTAAGGCTGATTTACCCGCCATGTTAGGACCCGTAATAATAATGATCTGCTGATTCTCGGGATCTAAGGAAGTATCATTCGTAATGTAGTCCTCTCCAATTGGGAGATTCTTCTCGATAACGGGATGACGACCACCTTTTATTTCCAGCTCTTTCCCATCGTTAACTTCAGGCTTGACATAAAAGTTACGCTCAGCGATTGTTGCAAAATTTAACAATACATCGAGCTTTGCAATCAGTTGTGCATTTAACTGAATGGGTTTGATATATTCTGCGATGGATATTAAAAGTTCCCCATATATTCTGTTTTCAATTAACTGGATTTTTTCTTCCGCGCCAAGAATCTGCTCTTCATATTCCTTTAACTCTTCGGTAATATATCGTTCAGCATTTACTAAGGTTTGTTTTCTTATCCAGCCCTCAGGCACCTTATCCTTATGGGTATTCGTTACCTCTAAATAATACCCGAACACATTGTTAAAAGCAATTTTCAGTGACGGAATTCCCGTTAATTCAGATTCTCTTTTTTGAATCTCCAACAGGTAATCTTTACCTCCAAACGCAACTTTACGTAATTTGTCTAGATCGGCGTCAATACCATTGGCAATCACGTTTCCTTTATTTAAAGCAACAGGTGGTTCTGCTTGTAAAGTCGTCTCGATTTTTTCACGAATTAATGCACAAGGATTTAATTGTTCTGAAATGATTCGCAACGCTTCCGAAGATGGAACATTTGTTAACTCCTTAAGCTTCTCAACAGCATATAAAGCACGCTTTAGCTGGCTAATTTCACGAGGATTTGCTTTCTGTAAGCCAATCTTACTAATTAGGCGCTCCAAATCCCCTACTTGCTTGATCTCATGAATCAACTGTTCTCGCAATTCTCGATTCTTGTGAAAGTACTCTACAACTTGTAAACGCTCATTAATAGACTTCACATCTTTTAGAGGCATCACAATCCAACGTTTCAACAAACGTGCACCCATTGGGGAAGATGTTTCATCGAGTACGTCAGATAGTGTGGTTGCATTTTCATTTTGAGAACCAATCAATTCAAGATTACGAATCGTAAAGCGATCTAACCACATATATCGTTCTTCCTCAATTCGAGAAATATTTGAAATATGCTGTAGATTACGATGCTCTGTTTCGTTTAGATAATGTAGCGCAACACCCGCCGCAATGATCCCAACAGGTAAACGATCAATACCGAAACCTTTCATTGAATTTACTTCAAAGTGCTTATGTAAACACTCTGTTGCATAATCTCCCGAATAAGGCCATTCATCCAACGGATAAGTATAATAGGAAGATCCAAAATGTTCTACAAACTCTTTATACTGCTTTTTAGGAAGGATAATTTCGGTCGGCTTAAAGCCTTGCAATAACTTATCAATATAATCAAAACTACCCTGAGCAACTAAGAACTCTCCAGTAGAAATATCTAAAAAAGAAATCCCAACAATCTGCTTGTCAATAAACAGCGATGCTAAGTAGTTATTTGATTTCTGCTGAACAATATTTTCACTATAGGACACGCCTGGTGTCACTAATTCTGTCACGCCTCTTTTTACAATGGTCTTCGTTAGTTTGGGGTCTTCCAACTGATCGCATATTGCTACCCGCTGACCAGCACGCACCAATTTTGGCAAATAAGTTTCTAAAGAATGATGTGGGAACCCAGCTAACGCAGTTTCCGATTCCGAGCCATTTCCACGCTTTGTCAAAACGATGCCTAATATTTTAGCCGCTTTCATCGCATCCTCTCCAAACGTCTCGTAAAAATCGCCCACTCTAAACAACAATAATGCGCCAGGGTACTTGGCCTTAATGGTGTTATATTGCTGCATTAAAGGGGTTTGCTTCTTTTCTTTTGCCAAGGTATTTTATTTTATATATAAGCTGTAAAAATAGCAGAATTGTGTCGATTTGCCAAACAATCAGACAGGAGATAATAGCCGCTAGCTAAAAGCCTTTCGAATGCTAAATAAGCAGGTCTGAATCAAGTATTCGAGCTCGGTTGGCTTGTGTTGAAACTCAAATGCAGATGTTCCTAAGTTCGTCCCATGAAAATTGAAATCAATGGGTTAAGGTACGATAGAAGTACGAATGAGCTATGCTTAAGCAATGAAAAAAAAACAGTTTGGAGACAAACGATTTCAAATCACAAAATTGAGGAAGTTTAATGTTTATGACATGGAAATTAAAAAATACCTATTAGCTTTGCATTAAAATTAGTGCAGATGGCTATTAAGCGTTCGACAAAGACGAATAAAAAAAAGCAAAGCAAACCAACAACCGGCTCCGTCTTAACAAGAAAGATTCTTCCTTGGGTTCTAAAGGGCATATTAGCCTTTTTTGTGATGACTATTTTATGGGTCATTGTTTTACGCTTCATTAATCCTCCGATAACTTATTTGATGCTTCAGCGCGGATTCGAGCGAAAAGAAGCGGGTAAGGATTGGAAAATTGAGCGATCTTGGTTATCCTACGAAGACATGTCGGATAATTTGAAGCGTGCTGCTTTAGCAGGCGAGGATGCCCATTTTATGACGCACAATGGTTTCGACACGGATGCCATTAAGAAAGCATTTGAGAAAAATCAGGAAGGTAAAAAATTACGTGGAGGAAGCACAATAAGTCAACAAACCGCAAAGAATGTTTTTCTGTGGCCAGAGCGATCGTGGCTTCGAAAAGGCTTAGAGACTTACTTCACTGGTTTAATCGAGTTATTCTGGAGTAAAAAGCGGATTCTCGAAGTTTATTTAAATGTTATTGAAATGGGGCAAGGCGTATATGGGGCCGAAGCTGCATCGCAATACTATTTTCATAAATCGGGAAAAAGTCTGACAAAGAAGGAGGCTGCGTTGATCATTGCTATTCTACCGAGTCCACAAAAATGGGATGCTCGACGTCCTTCAGCGTATATTAATCGCAGAGCAAATAGTATTGTCCGGTATTTAAATTACTATAAAATCCCGGAGTAAATCCAAATTGTTTAGTATTCCCTATTTATAGATTTCAACCTTTATCGTACCGTCTTTCGATACCGTACCGCGATACATTCCTTCGGTATTAAATGGCATTGCGATTTTCCCATTGCGGTCTAAGGCAATTAAACCACCGTCACCGCCCATTGCAGCGATACGTTCAATAACTTGAGCAGCAGCGTCGGTCACATTGCTTTTCGCATATTTCATCCTTGCCGCCAGGTCATAAGCAGCGTTGGAACGAATGAAAAACTCGCCCCATCCCGTACACGAAACCGCAACAGTCTGATTGTCGGCATATGTCCCAGCACCGATAATTGGAGAATCGCCAATGCGTCCGAATTTCTTGTTCGTCATACCTCCTGTAGAAGTCGCTGCCGCAAGATTCCCGGATTTATCCAATGCAACAGCTCCCACCGTTCCAAATTTCTCGTCCTTCACAAAAGGCGCAATTGTAGTTTGTGGATTGGAATGATCCAATTCGGTTTTCTCGGCATCTCTTTTTAAAATATTTTGTAATGCGTCAAAGCGGGATTTTGTCCAGAAGTACGATGGATCCACAATTGTCAAACCTACCGCTTTAGCAAAAGCATCCGCCCCGTCTCCTGCCATCATCACATGTTCTGATTTTTCCATCACTGCTCGGGCAGCAGAGATTGGATTTTTTATGGTCCGAACACCGGCAACGGCTCCTGCTTTTAATGTCTTACCATCCATAATGGAAGCATCGAGTTCATTCTTTCCATCATGGGTAAACACTGCACCTTTCCCCGCATTGAAGAGAGGTGAGTCTTCCATAACACGTACTGCTGCTTCAACCGCATCCAAGCTCGATTGTCCACGCTCGATAAGCTTATATCCACTTTGTAATGCCTCAGTCATAACAGCAATATAGGCGCGTTCTAAGGAATCCGTCATGTTTTTTTTCAGAATTGTCCCCGCTCCTCCGTGTATCACCAAGACATAGGATGTTTCCATTTTTTTCTGTGCAAAACTGATCTTTGACAGACAAATTAATCCTAGTATAGAAAAGAAATAATAGACTAATCGAGATTTCATAAATATTAGACTTTGCGCTCAAGTTAGTAGTTTTTTCATAAAAAAATGAGCCGTTTTTAAGAAACGGCTCATTGAGGAAAAATAAACAAAGTGTTTATATGTCTTCTTATTGTTTAGTCACTGTTAAGACGCCTTTATCATTGCCTGCAGACAGGTCTACGACGAAGGTATAGGTTGCACCAGCTTCCAATTGTTTTCCGGTCAAAATTCCTAAGTTTCCAGAATCACGTCCGTTCGTACCGTTCCCAACAAAGATTATGTCGCTTGTCGTAGAGATCGCGTTGCCTCCAAACTCACCGCCCCATCCTTTCTGATGGAAGAATTTGAAATTAATGGAATTCGCTTTAATGGTTGTACCTGCGACAACTGTTACTTGGTATTTCTTCCCGCCAATTGGTGCTAAACATAAAGCTTTGTCTGTATTCCAACCGACCTCATTGCTCGTCACATTTGGTTTTCCGATACCTTCACCGATAATCCAGATTGCCCCCGTTCCGTCAGCATTCAACGAAGCTAAATTTGAACCGTTCATCGCTCCAACAATGAAGTATTTCTTCTTCAGATCGGAAGTGATACGGTATTTACCTTTTGCAGCATTAAAAAATAATTTATCCCCATCCTTACGGATATAATCAGAATCAATCCACCAACTGTCTAAGCCAACTAATCCTTCAAACGTCAACTCCTGATCTTTATCTAACTCCACATCAATGCTATACACATCATCTGCGATTAAATTCATATCCTCGCCGTTTAGCTTGTAAGATATAAAAGGACTTCCAAGATAGGTCAGCGTATTAAAGCTAATTGGATAAACGCCTTCGATAATATTGGAGAAAGGTATTTGCGCCGTCAAGCCCTCACTAATTCCATCACCATCCCAACCGAACTGAACCACATTTCCGTTCGCACCAAATGCGGGTGCTTCAATATAGCCACTTATTTTCGTTGAGAAATTGTCTGATACTTCATATTGATTGGGTCCTTTACGCAACATTTTGTAGGTTTTCCCTTCGACAATTAGATTTAAGAAAGGGAAATCAGGACGGCTAAGTGGTAAATCCACTAAAACCTCCGTCTTCGTTAGTTCAATGTTTTGCAAAGTAAAACGCAATGTTGCTGTACCGTTCGGTACATTTTTCAAGAATGGCGCGAAGAGTTTCCCTTGATAGTCACCATATTCTTTGGTACGTATAATTTGTGATGCAACGACGTCTTCGCTGTATAGCAACTCCACTTTTAAGGTAGAAAGATTGACGCCCTGATCTGCGACTTTGACGTGATAGCTAATGCTATCTGCAAAGAAGGCTGCCGTAGGTTTACTAACTACTTCAATTGTCGGACTACCACCACCGGTAGGCACAATTAGTTCATCTTTACAGCCCACGATAATGGAGAGTAAAAACAATAAATAGGTATAATTGATCAATTTTCTCATGGCTTCCAAGTATAAGATACAACAGAACTAGCAGGTGCTTCATAGCTAAAATGGTTCTTTCCATCGCTTAGCGTTATACGACTTGCTTCGCCAGAATCGTTCAACAATACAAAGGCAAAGCTGCCATCAGAATTTTTGAAAGCTGAGTACGCCAGACCAATAGCGTTGTAACCTTCCGTAGCGATACGAACGGCTCCAGGCTTTACAACTGATGACAGGTGCCCTATTATATAGTAGTGTGAGTTTTTGCGAATAGTTTTGTAATCGTGTTTGCTGATATCAACCGCACCGTAACAAGTTTGGCATCCGCCCTCCCGATTAGGCCCTTTATCTGTATCCAACATTAAGTTCCATACGATTACTCCTCTAGCCCAGTTATTAACAGTACCTAGCGCTACTTCACGCATATCTTCGGGTAATCGCTTGGCTAAATTATTTCCATCGTTCCAAGTACCTATTGAAGTTTCTGTAAAAACCAACTCTTTGTTTGGTGCTTTCGCATGGATATCTAATAATTCCTTCTTATCACCGCCGTAGTTATGGTAGGCCGCCCCTGCGAAGAACGCAGCAGCAACCGCATCTTCGTATATTTTTGCGGGATAATCTTGCTGATCTGCCATATCATCATAATTGTAGTTATGATCAAAAGCGTAGATTTTAGTACTCAATCCGGCAGCTTTTAATTTCGGCCCTAAAGCTGTTTTAACAAATGCTAATTGCTCTTGCCAAAACATGACCATCGATGCTGAATTCTTATGGTTTAATGGCTCATTTTGAGGGGTAATGGAATAAATCTTAATCCCTTGTGCAGCCATCGCTTGGATCCATTTCACGAAATAGGTTCCGTAATCTTGATAATATTTAGGATTTAAGTGTCCTCCAGTCCAAGAATCGTAGGCTTGAAGATCCGACAAATTATTCACCTTCATCCATAAAGGTGCCGTCCATGGAGATCCCATGATTTTGATGCTTGGATTAATCGCTAAAATTTCTTTCAATACTGGAATTACATATTTTAATTCCTCTTCTTGCAAAGCAAAATTGGCAATGCCTGGTTTGTCATTTAACGTATATTCACTTAATGAAAAGTCAGAACATCCAATTGCGATACGAATATAGCTTTGGCCCATTCCTTCGGTCGGCGAAAACGTCTCTGTTAAAAATTTCGTGCGATCAGCCGCCGTCATTTTTAATAAATTATATGCTGTAGAACCAGTAATTGCTGAACCAAAGCCATCCATCGTTTGATACTTCGTGCCTTCAACGAGTTTAATCGTCTTTGGCGACATATTGGAAGTCTTACTGAAGTTTACGAACGTTTTTTCAAAATCATGACTCAAAGACGCCGTTGTCGTAAAGATTTTAACATCTCCAGATTGCGGACCTTGAGGCTGCTCAGGTGTCACATTAACGGCATCATTGCCACATGCGATTAGTACTGAGCTATATATGGTTCCAAATAATAATAGTTTCTTTAGATTAAACATAGTGTAGAATTTTAATAACCTGGGTTTTGATTAATTTTAGGATTCTGATCGATTATACCCTGAGGTATAGGCATCTTATAAGAATTCTCTGTAAAAGGGTAAATTTGAGGCTTGCGACCTGAATCTTTCGCAAAAACGCTGTTCATCACAGATTCAACTTTGTTTAAGCGAACTAAATCAAACCAACGCTCTCCTTCAAATGCTAGTTCTAATCGTCTTTCCTTTAGAACGGCTTCCAACATAGCCTCTTTATTTCCTCGGACACTACTTGCTAATTTTGAAAGCTTCACACGCGCTCTAACTTTATCAATAATCTCTGCAGCAGCAGATAAATTCGCTGAATTGCCCATAACTAACGCTTCCGCTTTTAATAGTAGAATGTCAGCATATCGATATTTAATAATGTTACTAAATGCAGAACGTGTCTTATACATAAAAGGGTAGTTGCTCGAAGGATAGTAATTGCTCCAACCTGTTTGGTAATAAACAATTGATTCATTCGCACGAATTTGATCGTTCTCCGTTTGAAAAGCTTTAATAAGATCGCGTGATGGGGTTATCCATTTTGCCCAAGTAAAATTGCTATCCCAATTTGATAAATCGCGCCCGAACATCCATGTTACCCAGTTTCCATTTCCCTGCGAATAATGTGCTTCTAAGATTGATTCCCGTGTATTTCGTTTTTTAGGATCTGCCGAACCTTCAACTACGCCAAATAAATCGGTGTAATCAGCCTCTAGATCAAACCCATCTGCAGCAAGATCATCTGCATATTGAACAACCTTTGCATAATCGCGTAAAGGTTTTTCTGCATAAACTTTTGCTAAAATAGCTTTGGCTACCGATTTAGAAAGCTTCGTCTTATCACTACTGTTATTGGAAGGAGCATAAGGTATAGCTTCAGTTAAATCTTTAACAATCTGCTCATAAGCCTCCTTCTCCGTTTTTTGTTCTGGGAAATAATCGTCATAAACATCTTCTAAAGTCTCTTCTGTAATATCTCCTCCTACCGTGGTTGTGATGGGAATGTTTCCCCATAATCGAACCATATCGAACATAATCATGGCGCGGAAAATTTTCGCCTCCGCTTTATATTGATTACGTAGCGCCGTCGTCAAGGATTGATCGGTCACTGAATCAATATTGACTATTAAAACATTTGCTCGTCCAATATCCTCCATAAATCTTCGCCAATCGCGTTCTATCACAGAATTCGAACCCTCGATACCGTTGTTCTCAAATGGCATTACTTCTGCGCCTGTAGTTCCCGCATATGCATTATCTGCGTGCGACTCAGCAATTAGAAGCTGATCCATATACCAATGTTCTTGTCTGTCACGCAGTTGATTGTAGATTGTAGTCATTTGATTATCTACAGCAGCCTTATCTTTGAATACAACTGTTTTCCCCTCGCTATTGACACCTTCAGTCACATCGGAATATCCGTCCAATGGATCTTTATCCAAAGAACAGCTAGTTACCAGAGCGACAGACCCTAGCACTAACAATATATATTTGAAATATCTTTTCATCTTTAACACATTTAAATCCTAGAACTCCATGCTTAAACCGACAACAAATGATTTGGCCTGCGGATAAGTTCCCCAGTCAATCCCTTGAATTGCCCCGTTATTTCCCCATTGATTTACCTCTGGATCGAAACCCGTATATTTCGTCAAGGTAAATAGGTTAGTCGCAGAAATAAACGGCTGTAACTTACTGATGCCAGCTCTACCTAAAGCTTCTGACTTAATATTGTAAGACAGCGCAACGTTCTTTAAACGTAAGTAACTTCCGTCCTCAACAAAATAGGTGGAGTTTAACATATTAAACCCTGCCTTCGGTACGTCCGTCACCTGCCCAGGTACTCTCCAACGCTGTAAAACCGCTACTGTTTGGTTTTTCCCATCGTACATACCTTCGGTTTCCATACGAGAGGCGTTGAATATATCATTGCCCTGGGATCCTTGAATAAATAAGCTTAGGTTAAAACCTTTATAGGATAAATCGTTCGTGAATCCATAAGTGAACTTTGGATTTGGATTTCCAATGTATGTACGATCAGACACCGACAATCGACCATCGTTATTTAAATCTCTATATTTTAACTCTCCTGTCTCCGGATCAACGCCATCGCTGATATAACCAAAAAAGCTACTCATTGGACGCCCAGGTGTATTACGAACGACGTTAGCATTGACAAAATCAGAAGTTTTCGCTCCATCATAAATTTGTTGGAAGTCTAAATGCTCCAATCTATTCTTGTTGAAGGAAATATTAAAGTTTGTGCTCCACTTGAAATCATCGCGAAGAATATTCTTGCTATTCACATTCAGTTCAAACCCACGGTTACTCATTTCGGCTTCATTTCGACGAATAGAACTCGCAAAGGACTGTCCCTCTGGCAAACTGATATAGGTGAGCATATCTGTCGTATACTTATAATAGTAATCCATATTGACAGTTAATCGCTGTTGGAAAGCCGTAAAGTCTAAACCAATATTTGTTTGGGTTGTCGTTTCCCAAGTCAAATCGCGTGTTCTTAAATTTGCAGGATTTACCGTTGCTAATGCATTCTGTTGGTTTTCAAGCCACCATTCAATTCGACGGATATTATATTGCATTAAATAAGAATAATCACCAATACCCGACTGATTACCTGTTTTACCCCAACCACCGCGGATTTTTAAATCGTTTATCCAACTGATATCTTGCATAAACTCTTCCGACGATAAACGCCATGCTGCTGAGAACGACGGGAAATACTTCCATCTGTTTTCAGGGCTTAATTTTGACGAACCATCGCCTCGGAAATTGGCAGTTATTAAGTATTTACCATCATAATTATAAGATAAACGGCTAAAGTAGGACATGGTCGCCCAATCAGACGCTCCAGAACCTGTATTATCCCATGCTATTTTATTGGCTACATTCAGCGTTTGAATGAGATCATTGCGGAAGTGTGATGCATTTATATAACTGTTCGTATAATCTGAATTAATCCATGAACTACCGACCATCGCCTCTACGTTGTGTAGATTGAATGATTTAGTGTATGTTAACACATTATCAAATGTCAATACGGTATTCATATTACGACCATCGAATGCTAACCCACGATTCTCCCGACCCCATGCTGTAGAATACGGATCTAAGAACTGTGTATTTAAACCATTCCTGCGATCAAGCGCAAAAGATGTTTTGAATTGCAATTCCGGCATGAATTTCACCAAGGCACTTCCTGCCGCTAATAAACGGTTCTCACGATCTCTATTGTTCTTACTTCTAGCCATATTTTCTAACGGACTAGTAATGTTATTAATCCCGTAGAATTGGTTGAAATATTGATTTGGAAGATATGGATCCCAGATTGGCGCATATGTCGGCGTATTGATTACCGATAAGACCGTACCACCACGGTTTGATCCTAGTCCTTCAGAAACTCCGTTACGGTTATTATCCGTGTAAGAGATGTTCGCATTAACGGTTAACCAAGTACGAATATTGTTTTCAATGTTAGCTCTGAAACTATAACGTCTGAAAAAAGCAGTATTCAAAATTCCTTTTTCGTTTAAATAGCCACCAGATAAGAAGTACTTTAATTTCTCAGTTCCATCAGATACCGATACCTGATAATTTTGCGTCACACCGTTTCGGAATGCTTCATCAAACCAATTGGTTTGATCAGTCAAATTTATAGGAAGGTTAACGACTCCAACTTCATCCATTAATTCTTTGTATTGCGCCGTGTTCAAAGGCTCAATTTTGCTGGTAATTTTGTTTTGAGTCGTCTGTAAATTTAGGCCTATTTTAGCGTCTCCAGCACGTCCCTTTTTTGTCGTAATTAAGACTACTCCGTTCGCTCCCATCGACCCGTAAATGGCAGCGGAAGACGCGTCTTTCAGGATTTGCATATCTATAATATCCGTCGGCGCTAGGAAGTCTATATTATCAACAGGTATACCATCGACAACGTATGTAGGATTATTACTTCCATTCATGGAAGTGGTACCGCGAATACGAATAGCGGTGCCTCCCCCCGGAGCACCGCTAGGTTGAGTCACAGTAACCCCAGCAGCACGTCCCTGAATAGCTTGCGCAGCATTCACTATAGGACGCTCGTTCATATCTTCTAATGATACAGAAGATATTGCCGTGGTCACATCTTTACGTTTAACTGACCCGTATCCAATGACTACGACATCTTCTAAAGCGTTCGTCGATGCTGTTAAGCTAATGGTCATTTCCCCTGACTGTGCGATGACCTCTTTGTTGTCGTACCCAATATAAGATACACGAAGTCTTGCGCCATTTGAAACTCCGTTCAATGAGAATCGACCTTCTCCATCAGATGAAGATTTGATCTCTCCGCCAATGACCGAAATCGTTGCCCCAGCAATAGGCTCCTGGGATATTGCGTCTATTACTCGTCCTTGAATTGCGATACTACTCTGCGCATATGCAAGCGTACCCAGTATCGAAAACAGGAATAAGAATAGACCAAATGTTACTTTTGTAAAAAGCTTCATAGGATGTATAATTGTTTGTGGGTTAAAAATAACTTAGGTGAGTTTCCTCAAGAACAAATGTAGATAGCAATTTCACAAGTTTCGCTGCTTTTTCACTACGCGTGCGAAAAAAGTAAACAAACATCAAAACAAAGCGCTTGAATATCAGTTTTTTAATACAAATAATTGACCGATAAAAGTAACCCAGTTGTTAGGCTAAATATGTAGATTTCCGATGCTTTTGATGCTTTCCTCAAAGTCTTCTTTGGATCCGACGACTTTGTTTCTAACTTTCACTCGATAATTATAAACGGTACGTAGGGAATATCTAAGGAAGCGAGCAATCTTATTGGAATCAGAAATTCCAAGACGAATAAGGGCGAAGATTCGCAGTTCAGAATTGAGCAATTCATCCTGTTTCAAAACGATGCGTTCATCTTCTTTAAGTAGTTTGTTGAAGTCCTGAATAAATGTCGGAAAGAGATTTAGAAAAATAATATCAAAGTTATGATAGAGATCATCGAGTTCAGTCTTAATAAAATCTGGAGATTTCAACTCTTTCGTTAGTTCATCATACTGTTTATTGGAAAGCTTCTTGAGTATTCCTTTTCGGCTAGAGTCCAACTTATCGATGTAGGATGAGCAGAGTTCAAAAAACTGCGCCATATACTCCTCTTTTAGGTGGTTCGCTTCTTGAAGGTCTCGATTGGTTGCCAAAAGTTGATCATTTAAAATGAAAAGCTCTACGTTCAGTTTTTTCAAATCTCGACGTACCACCTTTAGATGCTTCATCTGTTGATAGACAACCACTAAAACTATAAAGAGCAAGACTGATAGTATACTAATCACATACAGTAATCCCTCTAATTGATTTTTCCGCTCCAACTCCTTTTCTTGAAATGCCGAATTAATGATTGGATAAAAGGCTGAATTTTCAACGGTACGGAATCGTACATTACAAAATATCGCATCTTCGACAGCTTTCTGTATAAAAACATAAGCCATATCGATGTTATCTTTTTCAAAATAAGCTAAAGCAAGGCTCTGCAAGGATGCATTGTCGCGAATAGTATTTTTGATATCCGTCAATGCCGACAATCCGAAATAATAAATTTGACCATCAATATTATTACGCTGTTTGTAGATCAAACCTATTAGATAGGCGACTACAGCACGCTCTCGATTTGTTTCGTTCAACTCCGACAAAAGCTGCCGTAATTCGGCCTCTGCCGAAGAGTCATTGTTTCCAAACAAATTCTTCGTCGCAATCGCTAAGCGATATTCGTATGAATCTTTTGGTAATATATGAAGCAACGAATCTCTGTATCGCTCACTCGCCATGAAGTAATCGTGAAAATTCGTACTTTGACCATAATGCGAATAGAAATCAGAATAGGTTCGATAATAGTTTCTCAACTGATTTGTCGATAATTTCGTCCGTGGAATCTTTTGAAGAATTTCATTCGATTCAATAAAGCGACCTGCGTAAGAATATAGGCCAGCTAACTGAATCGACGACTCAAATTGTAGCTCCATGTCCTGGAGGCTATTTGCTAATTGTTGATTCGCTGAAACGTATCGTATTGCAGAGTCAATTTGATAAGACTCGTAAGCATGAAATAAAGCGGTTTGAACTTCATAGCGTTCCTGGTCATTATTGGCTTGTCTTAACTTGGATTTTAGTTGATTGAGTTGTTCAACTTTATCTCTGTCGAAAGCAGTTTTTCGACTCAGCGTTTTCTTTAATTCTCTTTCTATGGAATCTAAAGGAAATTTCTGATTTTTTATCTGTGAAAAAACACAGGAATAGGACATAACTATCAAAAGACAGTTAAGCAAAACAAGGATGCTTATTTTATGAAGCTTACTTCTCATCTTCAGTTTCCCACCAATCACTCTTGAGATCATCAATCTCTCGACGGTCTCGTTTTGTTGGTCTACCTGTTCCGCGATCTCGCTTCAACATTGGCGCATGGAAAGTTGACTTGAAAGCATATGTTTCTTCTTCTGGCGTACGATCTTCATAGAATTGTACAGCAGTCTTTGCGTCTACACGACGATCTAATAGGCCTGTCACAAAGATAACTTTGCGCTCAATTCCTTTCTGTATTTGATATGTTTCCCCGATTTTGACAACATAGGAAGGCTTCACATTCTGTCCATTAAGCTTTACACGGCCGGCTTTACATGCCTCCGTAGCTAAACTGCGTGTCTTAAAAATACGAATCGCCCATAAATATTTATCGATCCTTAATTTCTCTGCTTCTGCCATTTAACAAAAATATACATATCTTCTTAATTTTAGCCAATTTTGACATACATCTCGGCAAAAATCTCCATATTTGTGATTAACAAAATTTAGTTTATTATACATATGATCGATTGCACAATCCTTAAAAAACTTGTTGAAGAAGCTTGGGAAAACAGACAATTATTAGAATATAAAGAATATTACGAAGCGATTGAGTTTGTTATTCAGCATCTAGATAAAGGCGAGTTGCGCGTAGCTGAACCGATGGGAGAAACTTGGTTCGTAAATGACTGGATTAAGAAAGCCGTAATTTTATACTTCCCAATTCGCAATATGGAAGTCATTAAGAACGAGCCTTTCGTATACCACGATAAGATGAAGTTGAAAACTAATTACAAAGAATTAGGTGTTCGTGTCGTTCCTGGTGCGTCTGCACGTTATGGTGCTTTCTTAGCAAAAGGTGTGATTATGATGCCTTCTTATGTAAATATCGGAGCTTATGTTGGTGAGGGAACCATGGTTGATACCTGGGCGACCGTAGGATCATGTGCTCAAATTGGTAAAAATGTACACTTAAGTGGAGGTGTTGGAATCGGCGGTGTATTAGAACCTGTTCAAGCTGCTCCAGTTATCATTGAAGACAACGTATTTGTAGGTTCTAGAGCTATTGTTGTAGAAGGTGTTCGTGTGGAAGAAGAAGCAGTATTAGGTGCGAATGTTGTTTTAACAGCATCGACTAAAATTATTGATGTTTCAGGTGCAGAACCAATTGAATATAAAGGTTATGTTCCTGCTCGCTCTGTTGTAATTCCAGGATCGTATACAAAGAAATTCCCAGCTGGTGAATACCAAGTTCCATGTGCAATTATCATCGGACAACGTAAAGAATCAACAGACAAGAAAACTTCATTAAACGATGCT
Organism: Sphingobacteruim zhuxiongii; assembly: GCF_009557615.1. NCBI lineage: Bacteria > Pseudomonadati > Bacteroidota > Sphingobacteriia > Sphingobacteriales > Sphingobacteriaceae > Sphingobacterium > Sphingobacterium zhuxiongii. The sequence goes on along the minus strand of NZ_CP045652.1, from coordinate 550,935 downwards.
TTACGTGATCACAACGTAGCCGTATAATCGAAATAGTAAAAATAGAATGAGAATTCCGTACGATAAAGATGATATGAAGCAGGCTTTAGATACACTAAAGTCTGGTGGTATTATCTTGTACCCGACAGATACAATCTGGGGTCTTGGTTGCGATGCAACCAATCCAGAGGCTGTGGAAATGATCTTTGCATTGAAGGGCCGCGATAAGGGGAAGAGCATGATTGTTTTGTTAGGAAATGATTATCAACTTGAAGGGTATGTTCAAGAGGTTCCAGAAGTTGCCTATCAATTGATTGAGGTTGCAGATCGACCATTGACGATTATCTACCAAAAAGCAAAAAACTTAGCACCCAATGTTGTTGCTGAAGATGGAAGTATTGGTATACGTGTTGTTCGTCATCCATTTTGCGAGGAATTGATTCAACGCTTTCGCAAGCCAATTGTTTCTACCTCAGCAAATCTATCAGGTGAACCTTCAGCACAAAACTTCGTTGAGATTTCTGAAGAAATCAAAGACGGTGTTGATTATATTGTACAATATGGACAGTCTGATTTAAGTAAACATCAAGCTTCAACAATAATGAAGATCGATGGAAGCGGAAAGTTTGAATTTATTCGAAAATAGATATGAAAAAGTTATTAGCATTTGTAGTTTTCGTATTTGCCTTGGCGAGTATAAGCCAGGCGCAAAGCAAGATCCAACCGGCAAAAGTTGGAGTTAACTACGGTAAAAAGATCGAGAAAAGTGGAGCTGTTTCAGTTAAGAAACTAGAATCCAACTTGAGTAAGAGCAAAACTTTTGAAGGTAAAATCGAAGGACAAGTTGTCCAAGTTTGCAAGAAAAAGGGCTGTTTCTTAACACTGAAGCGAGAAGGTGATCAAGACCCGATTATGGTTCGCTTTACTGATTACGCCTACTTTGTTCCAGAAGACTTAGTTGGAAAGACAGTTGTTGTTGAAGGGAAAGCAAAAGTTAAAGAAACTACTGTTGAATGGCAAAAGCACTATGCGGAAGACATGGGAAAAAGTAAAGAAGAGATTGCCAAAATCAACAAGCCTAAACAAGACATCTCTGTTGTTGCAGATGCTGTACTTGTCGTAAAATAATCCTTTTTTATCAAGGCATGAATATGAGCCCTAAGCTATTAGGGCTCATAATTTATTAATTTAGTTACCCATTTCCTCTTGTTATTAATCTCTCCCTGACATATGCCCATCTTTCAGACCTCTCCTTCTCAAAGTATCAATCTATCTGGTCATCTAATGACTTTCGAGCGCCCAAGAATCATGGGAATACTCAATTTGACACCGGACAGCTTTTTTGATGGCGGAAAATATACTCAGCTTGACTCCGCAATAAAACGTGCAAAACAAATATTAGACGAGGGAGCTGATATTATCGATATTGGAGCTTATTCGACACGTCCTGGTGCAAAGCCAATTGGTGCTGCGGAGGAAATCGAACGCGCAGTCCCTATTATAGAACAAATCGTGCGGGAATATCCTCAGGCAATTATTTCTATCGACACGTTTCGAGCTGATGTAGCAGAGGCTTGTGTTGTAGCTGGCGCAAATATCATCAATGATGTATCTGGTGGTACTCTGGATTCCCGAATGTTTGAAACAGTAGCTAAATTGAAAGTACCCTACATCCTAATGCATATGCGAGGCACTCCACAAACCATGCAAGAGTTGACGCAGTATGACGACGTTGTAAATGAGGTTGCTTACTTTTTAGGCGAACGTATTGCGCAATTGAGAGAATTGGGTGTGAAAGATATCATTCTAGATCCGGGTTACGGTTTTGCGAAAACCATTGATCAGAATTATGATTTACTACTTCGCGTGAATGAACTCCATTATTTCGGACTACCAATCTTAGGTGGCATTTCTCGTAAGTCAATGATTTATAAAAAACTGCATAGTACTGCAGACCAAGTATTGACTGGAACGACCGCACTAAACACATTGCTTCTTGAACGTGGCGTGCAAATATTAAGAGTGCACGACGTCAAGGAAGCCAAACAATTAGTTGATTTATTTTTTATTTAACCCCATATTTTGAAGAAGACCGGAGATATCGTTACTATCGGATTTGCACTTTTCGCCATGTTTTTTGGAGCTGGCAACCTTTTATTACCCCCTTTTATTGGTCTACAAGTCGGAAACCATGTTTGGCTTACAATCTTAGCATTCGGACTCACAGGCATTCTACTTCCATTCTTTGGAATCCTATCTATTGTAAATTCTGGAGACACATTTAATGATCTTGGAAATCGAATAAACAAAGGCATTGCACCAGTACTTGGAACCATCATAATGCTCTGTATTGGGCCGCTCATTGCGATTCCTAGAACAGCGGCTACGACCTTTGAAGTTGGAGTTCTTCCTTCCTTTCCTAATAGTAGCCCAATTTGGACTTCGATTATATTCTTTGCTGTTACTTGGTTATTGACTATTAAGCCCTCTAAAGTCGTCGACATCATTGGAAACATATTAACCCCTCTATTGCTTGTTTTGCTCTTAGGGCTCATTGGTATCGGCGTATTCGCCCCAATTTCCGAATATAATACACAATCCTTAGATGCATCGCAGTCCTTTACTTTGGGCTTCACAGAAGGCTACCAAACACTTGACGTACTAGCATCAGTCATTTTTGCAGGGATAATTATCACTGCAGCAAAAACAAAAGGTTACAGTAGCGTTAGAGCAAAAAATCAAGTGGTTATTGCATCAGGCCTACTCTCTGCGATATGTTTATTCCTGATTTATGGTGGATTAATTCAATTGGGAGCCACGTCAGGTATCAGCGATTTAACGGTTAAACGTTCTGAGCTTCTGATACATATTTCGAAAGCCTTAATGGGCCACTACGGTATGATTGCTATTGCTTTGAGTATTGCATTAGCTTGTTTAACAACAGCAATTGCCCTCACATCAGCCGTAGGAACTTTCTTCTCGCAATTAACACAGAACAGGCTATCCTATAAAGCCTTAGTTACGGGCTGCTGTATTGTATCCTGTTTACTATCCATTACAGGTGTCGATAACATCATATCATTTGCTTATCCAGTATTGATTTTCGTATACCCGATCGTAATTACATTGGTGTTGTACACCGTATTCTTTGGCACTTTTATTAAACATAAACTCCCTTATATTGGAGCACTAATCGCATCGACGATTATCGCTTCATTTAATCTATTAAAGTTTCTAGGTTTACTTAATGAACATACGCTAAGGATTCTAAACGAGATTCCATTCTTCGCTTATGAGCTTGGATGGGTGGTCCCATCAGCACTATTCTTTCTTATATTCTTAGTGATTGATAAAACTATAGAAAAAAGAGATTCATAAAATAAAAAATCCTGAGGCGGGGAACCTCAGGATTTTACCAAACCAATTATTAACCTAAATTATGAAATTTTTACTCTTTTACTTTTGCTTTAATACATAAACGCAATTGCTATGCCTTTCGTCTCAAAGGATATCTGAATTAACAAATTTTAACAAGAGATCCATTAAATACAGTCTATCTGGTACATTGAGATGACATAATCACACTTTTATTTCAACGAACATCAATCAGTGTAATAAAAAAGGCCGCTCTAACAGAACGGCCTTTCATATATAATTTTGTTTTATATTTTAACTAGCGAACCCCGCTACCAACAGAAATATCCGATGTTGGATTCACGAAATCAAGACGCCCATCGGCATCTTCTGCCATCAGAATCATACCTTGCGATTGGATTCCCTTAATTTCTCTAGGTTCTAAATTCACTAAAATTGACACTTGCTTGCCCACAATCTCTTCAGGTTGGAAATACTCCGCAATACCAGAAACAACTGTACGCTTATCAATCCCTGTGTCTATTGTAAGTTTCAATAGTTTTTTCGTCTTTGCAATTTTCTCCGCCGTTAAGATACGCCCTACACGGATATCCATTTTAACGAAATCATCAAAAGAAACATTTGCCTTTTGGGGAGCTTTAGGTGCAGCTAACGCATTTGTCGCTTTCGCTTGAGCCAATTTGTTTAATTGGAATTCGACTTGCTCATCCGTAATTTTATCAAATAATAGTTGGGTTTCTCCTAACTCATGACCTGCTGATAATAAATCTGCATTCCCAGCTGCTGACCAATCTCTTTGTGCTAGATTCAACATCTCAAATATTCTAGTACTTGTAAATGGTAAGAATGGTTGCCCTAATACGGCTAAGTTTGCAACAATTTGTCCTGCAACAAACAATACCGTTTTAACGCGCTCTTCATCTGTCTTAAATACTTTCCAAGGTTCTTCATCAGCTAAGTATTTATTCCCAAGACGTGCAGCATTCATAAATTGTGCTAATGCTTCACGGAATCTATATTGTGATAAGGACTGTTTAATTAAATCTGGGAAAGTCGCTAATTCATTTAATACGGCTTGATCAGCATCCGTTAATGCGGATCCCATTAATACCTTACCGTCAAAATACTTATGTGATAACACCATTACGCGGTTAACGAAGTTACCGAAAATGGCAACCAATTCGTTATTGACACGTGCTTGAAAATCCTTCCAAGTAAACTCGCTATCAGACGTTTCCGGAAGAATTGAGGTTAACATATAACGAAGCTCATCCTGTTTTCCAGGGAATTCTTCCAAATATTCATGTAACCAAACAGCATGGTTTCTAGATGTTGATAATTTATCTCCTTCTAAGTTTAGGAATTCATTCGCAGGAACATTCTCGGGCAAGATATAATCACCATGTGCATGAAGTATTGCAGGAAAGATGATGCAATGGAAAACGATATTATCTTTACCAATAAAGTGGATCAACGTAGACTCATTTTCAGCATTCGCCTGTTTCTTCCAGTATAACCCCCAATCTTTGCCTTCATCTATCGCCCATTGCTTGGTCGCAGAAATATATCCTATTGGAGCATCAAGCCAAACATACAATTTCTTGCCTTCTGCCTCTGCCAAAGGAACATCTACCCCCCAGTCTAAGTCACGGGTCATTGAACGCGGTTGTAAACCTGATTTCAACCAAGACTGACATTGTCCAAATACATTAGACTTTAGAACATTCTTCTTGCCCTCAATTAACCATTGTTCTAACCAAGGCTGATATTTATCCAAAGGTAGATACCAGTGCTTTGTTTCTTTAAGAATCGGTGTCTTTCCACTCAACGTTGATTTAGGATTAATTAAATCCGTCGGATTAAGCGAGGTTCCACACTTTTCACATTGATCACCATACGCTCCTTCATTTCCACAATGTGGACAGGTTCCCACGATATAACGATCGGCAAGGAATTGATGATATTCTTCATCATAATACTGCTCAGAAAAGCGCTCAACAAACTCTCCTTTCTCATATAAGTTCAAAAAGAACTCTTGAGAAAGTTGATGATGAATTGGCTCAGAAGTACGATGGTAAATATTAAAAGAAATACCGAATTGCTCGAAGCTTTCTTTGATCTGTTGATTGTATTTGTCAATAATCTGCTGAGGCGTCACCCCCTCTTTCTTCGCTTTAATGGTGATTGCAGCTCCGTGCTCATCAGACCCACAGACATAAACAACATCCTTATTGTTTAGGCGTAAAAAGCGAACGAATATATCTCCAGGAATGTAAGCCCCTGCAAGGTGGCCAATATGTAAAGGACCATTAGCGTAAGGTAATGCCGACGTAATGGTATAGCGTTGTTTATTAAAAATATCCAATGTGAACTGCTGATTAAAATTTTAAAAAATATACTGCTACGTACATTACAAAGATACGTCAAAATGTACTATTCCAATGCATCTCAGCACTATTAGCTATAAAAAATCAGTATATTGGGATTAGATTTTTAAATAAAAGAGTAAAAAACATGCGTTATTCAAAAACAGATATCGGCTTATTGATTATCCGTGTAGTCATTGGTGCTAGCATGATGGCATTCCATGGTCTCCCTAAATTAATGGGCGGCGTCGACACTTGGACAAAGATCGGTCAATCCATGCAAAACATTGGAATCAACTTTCTCCCTACTGTATGGGGGTTTTCAGCAGGCTTTACGGAAACAGTAGCGTCCTTTCTACTCATCCTTGGACTTTGGACACGTCCAGCCTCATGGTTATTAGCATTTACAATGCTTGTAGCCGCAGTAATGCACTTCAGTAAGGGCGATGGATTATCAGGCGCATCACATGCGCTAGAGTTCCTTGCTATTTATGTCGCATTCGGAATTATGGGACCGGGAAAAATAAGCATAGATAAGAAATAAAAAAAGAGAGCCTTTCACGTGTGAAAGGCTCTCTTTTTTTATTTCTTAAATACAGTAGCGTGCCAGCTATCCTTAAATGGTATTTCCCATTTTGATGACAACTCTTCTGCTTGCTGAATAAGATTGTTGAAAACAATCGTATCTTCTTTAATCACTCCTTCTTTATACAAGGCTTCGAATACATCACGAGAAACAAGCTGTATATGTCCGTCGATGTCTCGATAGGAAATTAACATTCTATTGAATAGGTCTATCTGTAAATCCGATTCAATCTTCTTTAACAAGTGCACCGATTTATCAATTGAACAGCCTGTGGTTTGCGCCAAAGCTTCGTCAACTGTCAAAATCACAAATAAGTTATACTTAATCTCTGCAGTACCTGCTAACTGACTTCCATGCGCAGTCCATTCCGCAACAAAATCTTTTAATTCTGCTTGCGCTAGTTCCAACTCTGGTTGAGTAAAAAAGCGGTTGGCTTGATATATCCAAATCTTCTTCATATTCCTTCTCTTGTTAGTGCGTGTAATAAGGCGATATCATCAGATAAACAATCACACCTGTTACAGCAACATACAACCACATCGGGTATGTTATTCGTGCAAGCTGTTTATGACGCTCATAGGCCCCTGCAATACCTCTTACAAAAGTAAATAAGACAAAAGGAATAATTATCACAGATAACACGATATGTGTAATCAGAATGAAATAGTATACATATCGAATTGTTCCTTCACCAAGGTACTTTGTAGACTCTGAGGTCATATGGTATGCCACATACATTACAAGAAATAATGCCGAACAAACCATACATAGCTTAATCAAATTCTCATGTAACTTTACATTGCCTTTTTTTATTGCTGCAACAGCAACAAATAAAAGTACTGCTGTTATTCCATTGATTGTCGCGTAAATTGGAGGAAGAAAACCTAGAGGTTCTACATCAAAACCCAAACGTTTCAAATTAACTCCAAAAAGTGCAGCTACAGCTAAAGGAATTATAATAGACAAGGTCCATATAACGCCTTTATATTTCTTCTCTTCTTCTGTCATTGCCATCTTACTTCCTTTCAACTTTAAGTGGATTATTTCTTATTTCTTCAACCAATTGAACTTTAATCTCATCTTCCAATCGAGCAGTTTCTGTTTTCAAACTAATATCATAGATACCGCGAATTCGACGCTTAGAATCAAGTAACACGAAATTACTACCTATAATATAACGACTACTATCCGTATGATTAACCATCCCCTCGATAAGCAATTGCTCTCTTGCATAACTTAAGATGTCCTCTTTAGGCTTAAATACCACAAACCAATTGGGATTTACAATCTTGTTATAGGGAAGAATTTGACGTTCCAAATCTGCTTTGGTATCCCGGGGATCAACACTAATCGAATAAAGCCTAACTTTTGGATTTTCTTTAAATCGCTCAGCTATACTGCTCAGATCATGAATCAGCTGTTTCGAAAGTGCCGAATCACGAGAATAAAACAAATGAACGACAGAGATGATCGTATCAGATTTTAGAAACGGTACTTCGTTTCCATTCAAATCAACTAAATCAAGTGGTTTAACTTGGTGAAAGACAGTATCAGGAATCTCTCTTCCCATTACCCTATTCATCTTACCTGAGAGGCTCTTTTCACCGAAAACTGGCAATTTAACGTACTCATTGGAGCCCATACTATTAACCAGTATATATAAAAATCCTGGCACAAATAAAACAAGTGCCAGGATTATTAATTTTGATATGTTCTTAGAACGAGTATTTTTACTCATTACAAGCTTTCTTATTTATGAGGAAATAGTGGCTGGTGAGTCATAGCCCCGTGTAAGAAATCACCTTCTGTAAGCATTAAGATGATAAAATACACAATAAATAAAAACACCACGCTACAGCAGATTATAAATCCTGATTTCTCAAATTTCAAGTGCATAAAGAATGCAACAATATAAAATGCTTTAACAAGTGTAAGCGCAATATAAATCACATTCACTAACATTCCTTTTTGAAGAATACCCCAGTGATGTACAAATCCTAATGCGATTAAGAACTCTAAGGCAGTTAATGCTAATAAGATGAAGAATACGGACCAGATACGTTTTTTATCCATGCCCTCTTCATGTCCGTGCGCATCGTGTGCTGCAATATGATCGTGATTACTCATTATATCTTTGTTATAAATATTAGTCCAAAAATTAGATTAAATAGAAGAAGGTAAATACGAATACCCATACTAAGTCTACAAAGTGCCAGTAAAGACCAACTTTCTCAACCATCAAATATGTACCTCTTCTTTCAAATGTATTGTTTAAAGTCATCGATAGAATGATGATATTCAACAAAATACCGATAGATACGTGGAATCCGTGAAATCCTGTAATCGTAAAGAATAAGTTAGAGAATTGTAACGCTGCAGTGTAAGATATTTCTTTTGTAAAGTATGGTTGCAATGCATTCACAATAGCATCAGGATCAGTTAAACCACTTGCTGGGTTACGACCAAACCAAAAACCTTGATGATGTAAGTGACTCCATTCGATAGCCTGACAGCCTACGAAACATAAACCACCTAAGATTGTCCATAACATCCATTTTACGACTTCATGTTTCGAATTACGGTGTCCAGCTTCTACAGCTAAAACCATCGTCACAGAAGACATAATCAAAATAAAAGTCATGATACCCACGAATACTAGTGGTTGACCTGACTCAGCGATTCCAGGGATAGATTGGAAGATCTTATCTGCGTCAATCCAAGTAGGTTGAGCGAACTTTTGAGCACCATAATAGATTAAGAATGCAGAAAATGTAAATGCATCCGACACTAAGAAAAACCACATCATGATTTTTCCGTACTCCAAATTCCATGGAGATTTACCTCCGCTCCAAGGGCCCTCTTTTACCTTATCCAATTGCGATACTGTTGTACTCATTGTTTAGTGTTATTGATTCAAAAGTAAGAAAACATAAATATATATCCATAATAGATCTAGAAAATGCCAAAAAATAGCGGCAATTTCCATCCGGAATAGATTATTGATATAAGGGATGTTCTTAAAGACTCCTAAAAGACATCTCACTAATACCAAGATTCCAGCAATAATGTGCGCCAAGTGTAAACCTGTGAACACAAAAATAAACGACTGTGACGCATTGTTATTCACAAACGTGATCTTTCTTGCGTTAAAAACCTCCCAGGCATTTACTTGTAGAACCAAGAAAATAATACCAAGTACGATCGTAACGATCAAAAACATCTTTTGCTTTGCAAAATTCTGTGCTTTCGCAGCGTTATAAGCTAAGTGCATCGTCAAACTACTAAGCACAATAGCCGCAGTACTATAGATAAAAACATAAGGAAGGATAGTTTTGATTCCTTTATCCACTCCACTCGCTGTATATACTATAAAACCGCTGGAAAGAGCTGCAAACATCATAAACATACCAATCATTCCAAGCCATAAGTTGAACTTCTTAGCTTTTCTTGATTTTACTGCTTCTTCGCTTAACAAACTCTGATTATCCATTGTTAAATTCAATTCCATTTAAACTTAAAAAGGTTTAAAATCTAATAATAAGATCAACTGTGTGATCGGTAAATAAGCAAAAGATGTAAACATAATTCGCTTTGCAGTACTAATTTCCATTTTCTGAAGATGTTGGATACCGTACCAGGTAAACATCAATGCGCCTATGAGCGAAACTATTGTAAAGATCCAACCTCCAAAACCAAAGTACATCGGTAGAAAACCTACGGGGATCATTAATGCTGCTGAAATAAAAATCATCCAAGCAGAACCTTTATCTTTCCTTGTAGTTGGCAACAGTCTAAAACCAGCACGCTTATAATCATCATCTGCAACCCATGCAATTGCCCAAAAATGAGGAAATTGCCAGAAAAACTGTATTACAAACAACACCAACGGCGTAATAACAACTGCCTTTTCACTTACCGCTGCATAAGCCAAACCAAAACCAGACGATTCAAAAGCAGCATAATAACCAATCAATGGTGGTAATGCGCCCGGAATAGCTCCTACCCAAACTGCAATGGGTGATTTCTGCTTTAGAGGCGTATATACAAAGGCGTATAAAAAAATAGAAAACACCGAAATTAGACCAGCAATGAAATTCAAATTAACTAAAACAAGCGTTCCAGCAATTCCCATAAACACGCTAAGTACTAAAGCTTGCCCGTTAGTCATACGACCAGATGGCAAAGGTCTATCCATCGTGCGCTCCATCAGTTTATCCAAATCACGTTCAATGATTTCGTTAAAACCATTTGCTGCACCCGTCACTAAGAATCCTCCGATGGTAAGCAACGCCCAATTAAACCAGATTATATCACCTTGTTGGGTAGCCCCAATTAAAAAGGAAATTGAAGCTGAGAAAACTACCGTTAAAGTAAGTCTTAACTTAACAAGCTTGTTAAAATCTGAAATAAATTCCTTCATAATGAATATATATCCTAAACCGCCGAGTTACTCAAAGCTCTTTGCTTTGGTTTACTCACAAGTAGCATTAAATAATACTGTGCTCCGAAGAACAAAGTAGCAACTACGAGATGCACTGTCTGTGCAACGGCAGGAACATGAAACCTCGCTAAAATAATTCCTGTTAACATTTGTATACATACTAGTACAAATGCAATTAAGGCAAATCGATATTGTTGACTTGACTGAACATAAACCGATCTTGTTTTAAAAAAAAGATAGGCAGTAATCGCAAGTGTAACATATGCCAATACTCGATGGATATGATAATTTGAACCAATTGAATCGATCCAAGTATCACGTTCTATTTGCTGAGCATTTAGGTGGTCTATCGCTTCTCTTACTTCCGTTCCATAAACTACTTGAATAACCAAGAGAACAATGGAAACAATCGATAAGACAAAAATACGACGATCACTTGAGTTTGACTGCAACATGGACTGATCACGAAATGTTACCGCTAGAAAATAAGTATGAATACTTATACAAACAATAACGATCGCCAATAACATGTGCACGGTAATAACCCAAGGCGTCAAATTCGTGGAAACCACAATAGATCCTAACCAGGCTTGTATAACAACGACAACAAGATTAAGAACGCTCCATACTGTTATGGACTTTTTCTTTTTCCAATAGGTAAAAGAATAAATAGCTGAAAATAACAAGCAGAAACCAGCGACCACACCTGTCAAACGATTCAAATATTCTGTCCAAGTCTTTACAGGGTTAAACTCTTCATGCTGATGTATTGTTTCATCATGTCGAATCTGATCTGCAAGTTCCTTGTATCCAAAAAACTCAATCATGTTGGCAAAGCGCGTGTTTTTCTTAATTCGTCCATCCACATAATGTTGCTCATAGCCAGCTGGCAATTGCGAAATATCTGTCGGTGGAATAATTCGATTAAAACACTTAGGCCAATCCGGACAGCCCATTCCTGAACCTGTACTACGGACAATTCCGCCTGCTGTAATCACTAAAAAAAGAACGAAGATCGTAATCTTTGTTGCGCGAATAAATCGCTTCTCAGCTGATGGGAACATCAATATCCCTCCCTTTACAAAAATTTATCGTATAAAAGAGAGGTAGGTTTGAACCTACCCTTCTGATTCTCTGTTATGCTCTTTGTCATATACACGTTGAGCAGCAATTCCATCTTCATTACCTTCCCAATCGTGGATCATATTTGAACTCATCGTTTGAGAATGTGGAACGTCTTGAGGAATAAAGTCAACGTCATGACCTGGCTTACTATAGTCATATGGCCAACGGTATACTGTAGGAATCTCTCCTGGCCAGTTTCCGTGGATATGTTCTACAGGTGTAGTCCATTCTAATGTATTTGAATTCCAAGGGTTCTGAGGAGCACGTTTTCCACACCAGATCGATGCGAAGAAGTTCCATAAGAAAGCAATCTGACCAACAGCCGAAACAATTGCAGCCCAAGTAACCAAAATATTAACCGATACCCATTTCTCCATGAAAGGGAACTCAGTGAAAGCGTAGTAACGACGAGGAACACCGTCAATACCCATAAAGTGCATTGGGAAAAATACAAGGTATGCACCGATGAAAGTCAACCAGAAGTGGAAATAACCTAAACGATCATCCATCATACGTCCAAACATTTTTGGATACCAGTGATAAACACCACATAACATACCAAAAATAGATGCAGAACCCATTACTAAGTGGAAGTGAGCTACAACGAAGTAAGTATCATGTAGGTTAATGTCTAATGCTGCATTACCCAAATATAAACCCGTTAAACCACCAGATACGAAGAACGATACCATACCGATAGCGAACAACATTGCCGGTGTAAAACGAATATTACCGCGCCACAATGTCGCGATGTAGTTAAATGCTTTTACAGCGGAAGGAACCGCGATAATCAATGTCGTAATCATGAACACACCACCTAAGAACGGACTCATACCCGTTACAAACATGTGGTGACCCCATACGATAAATGATAATACAGTAATACCTACTAAAGAGTAAACCATCGCATGGTAACCAAAGATTGGTTTACGTGAATTCGTAGAGATTACTTCTGAAGTTAAACCTAATGCAGGCATAACAACGATATATACCTCAGGGTGACCTAAGAACCAGAATAAGTGTTGGAATAAAATAGGTGAACCACCTTCATTTGGAAGAATGTTACCACCAACAACTAAATCTGATAAATAAAATGAAGTACCAACTGAACGGTCAAAAAACAATAATACTACTGCGGAAACTAATACCGGGAACGATAATAAACCAACAATAGCCGTTAGGAAGAAAGCCCAAATTGTTAAAGGCATTTTCCATAATTCCATCCCTTTTGTACGCATATTCAATACCGTACTGATGTAGTTAACACCACCCAATACCTGAGAAGCGATGAATAAGGTCATACTAACCAACCATAATGTCATCCCTAATCCAGATCCAGGGATCGCTGTAGGAACAGCAGATAAAGGAGGATAAATTGTCCAACCTGCAGATGCGGGACCACTTTCTACGAAGAAAGATGCGATCATAATCACACATGCAGTGAAGAAAAACCAGTAAGAAAGCATGTTCATCAATGGCGATGCCATATCACGTGCTCCTAATTGGTAAGGAATTAATAAGTTACTGAATGTACCGGATAAACCTGCTGTTAATACGAAGAAAACCATCATCGTACCGTGAATGGTAACCAATGAAAGGAAGAAGTCTGGTCTAATACGACCACCTTCAGCCCATTTGCCTAAGAAAACTTCCAAAATTGGAAACTCAGCATCTGGCCATGCAAGTTGAATACGGAATAAGATCGACAAAAGCATGGCAAATACTGCCATCACAATACCTGTGATCAAAAATTGCTTTGCAATCATCTTGTGATCTTGGCTGAAGACATACTTCGTCAAGAACGTCTCATGATGGTGATCATGACCGTGATGAGCTGCGTCGTGCGATATAACTGTAGTTGACATATTCTAATATAAATTCTCTCTATTCAATTAATTTACTGAAGCTGCAATACGGCTCTCTTTCACTGTATTGTCTTCTTTTTGCGCGAATTCCTTTTGAAGATCCTCTGTAAAGAACTTAGCTTGTTTGCTTAACCATTCTTTATATTCAGCTTCAGAAACTACGATCACTTTTTTCTTCATATTGTAGTGACTACTTCCACAAATCTTAGCACATAACATGTAGAAATCGTAAGCAGGATCGTTCTGACGATCACGCATCTCTTCTGTCGTTACAGTCGGCGTGAATTGGAAGTAATTCGTCATACCTGGTACCGCATTAATTTGAACACGGAAATCAGGAATAAAGAATGAGTGAATAATATCTTTAGACATAATGTGGAAACGAACTGGTTTATTCACAGGAATAACAATCTCGTCACCTTTTACATCATCCCAAGAACTTTTATCGTTGAAATCAATACCGTAAGAGTTCGTCGGTGTAGTCAATTTATAATTACGTTTTCCAATCTGTCCATCATTACCTGGGTAACGAACTGTCCATTGAAATTGCTCACCTAACACTTCAATTTGTAGTGCAGACTTCTTCAAATCCTCTGGAATGTTAGTAATTGATCTCCAAGTAAAGAAACCAAATAAAACTAATACCGTCAATACAACAGCTGGAATGATAGTCCACAATCTCTCGATTGCATCATTGTGTGGATAATAGTAAGCTGTACGTTTAGCACGCATTCTATAAATTAATGAGAATGTCATTAATAAAATGTGAACTAATACTAAAACGATTGTAATAATTACCGTTGTAATAATAAACATTCGATCAATATCCTTACCATGCTCGGTAACAGCATCTCTCCATGCCCAGCTTCCCCAAACTGCATAACCATAATATGTAAATGCAAGGAAACCAATTAGGAAAACAAACAGAAGGACTGCCTGAACTGTATTACCAGCTAATGGATTATACTTTCCATTAACTCTTTTTGTAAGTGAATAAATCGAAAGAACTTTAAAAATTACTCCTACTACCGCACAAGCAATTAATAAAATAAAAACATAATACATCAGGTTCTTATAAACCTGAGGATCAATTTTCTTTTCTTCTTTAGGTGCTGCCGCTGCCGTACTAGACGATGACGAACTAGAAGCTGCTGCAACAGTCGTCGAATCAGTCGCCGCCGGAGCTACTGCCGAATCCGCAACCGTAGTTGCCGCTGAGTCTGCCGGAGCAGCTACAGCTGCCTGCTCGGTTTGGGTAGCAACGGTAGCCGTATCCTGAATGGAAGCAAAGGTAGGTGCAGCCAACATCATGTTGATCGCTAATAAACCTCCAACTAAGGACTTGAATCTGTTATTTAATGTAAACTTCATTTTTTTATAAGACGTTTGAACGTTATTCCAACTTTATCTTTACTATATCTGATGATGTAAACTTTCATCAAGAAGTGGATGATGCTTAGGAGCTAAGGCATGTTTACTCAATTTAGATAATACTAAGAAAGTAAATAGACCAGCAAATCCAATAGCAGTACCGATCTCTACAAAACCAAATCCTCTGTGCGATGCAACAGTACCTGGCATAATCATAATATAGTAATCTAACCAGTGACCACATAATAACATAATAGCCACGAATAACATTACATTTTGCTTACGCTTAGCATCTCTGTCCACTAATAATAATAATGGCGCCACAAAGTTAATAATAATGCTTAACCAAAACCAAGGTTTGTACTCAGGTTCCCAACGTTTATAAAAATAAACCGTCTCCTCTGGAATGTTCGAATACCAAATCAACATGAATTGCGCAAACCAAACGTAACACCAGAAGATAGAAAAACCAAACATTAACTTACCTAAGTCATGAAGGTGGTTCTCGTTAACCCAAGCCATATAGCCAGCTTTCTTAACAAGAACAAGAATAATAACAATAGCAGAAATACCACTAACCCACATTGCTGCAAAGTTATACCAACCGAACATCGTAGAGAACCAGTGTGCCTCTAAAGACATAATAGTATCAAATGACCAAATTGGAGTTGTAAATCCGAAGATTACTAAAAAGATAGCAGATAACTTAAATCCTTTTTTGTAAGAATTTAATCCACCTTGCAAATCTTCATTGTATGATAATTTCGCTAGAATAAAAGCAAAAATACTGTAACTACCCATGAATAATACTTGACGAATCAAGAATCCAGGTACATTTAAGAAAGCAGCTTTACCAGCTACCAATTTATCATAGTGTGGACTGTTTGGATCCGTTAACCCTTCTGCATGCCAGTGGTGGTATAGGTTATGTGTTGTTAAACCTAAACCGACAATCACTAAAAGTAAGATAGAAGCGATTGGCAATACACTTGCCATTGCCTGAGGGATACGAATTAATCCGGCAGACCAACCAGATTGAGTTACTAATTGTAACGCTACGAAAAAAGCGCCAGCAGCACATACACAAGTGAAATAATAGCCCATCAATAATAAATTGGCATATGTACGCTCAACCATGATATGGTCACTGGAAAGTAAGCCAAGTGCAACTGCGGCAATTCCTACAACGATTGCAACTAAGCTCAACACCTTAGCGATGCCGGCGAATTGAAATTGCTCGCTGAAATTATAATCGTGATGATGATTGTGAGTTCCCATTTATAATATCGATGTTAATTATTTTTTTTGTAATTCATGAACGTACATAACCACTTTCCAACGCTCCTCTGGTGTCAATTGAGACGCATGTGCACCCATTGAGTTGTATCCATAAGTGATGGTGTGATAAATTTTTCCGTCCGTTAATTCTGACATTTTACCACCTCTAGATGATGGAATACCAGCAGATTGATGATACGATGGTGGAGGAGGGAAATTCTCTAAAGCTCTAGTTCCTCTAGAATCAGTAACAGATCTATCTTTTGTGATAGGACCATCACCAGCACCGTCTTTACCATGACATACCGCACAGTATGTTAAAAATAACGTCTCTCCTTGCGCTAAATTTGCTTGATTAACAAGCAATGGATTCTTAACTTCCGCGCCAGCTAACTGATAGCCTTCAACGGTATTTGGATAATCAAAACGCTCGAAACCTAGCGGAGTACTTCCCGATGGAGGTAACTGCGCTGTTTGCTTATTCTTAAAGTTATCATTCGGCTGATCCGGATTAAAAGCAATCGGATCATACATATTTCTCGAGAATTCTAAACCTGTACTGCGTGTAGTACCATCTCCGCAGGCAGAAACTACTGCAGCTAACGCAGCAGCAACACATACAGTTCCAAGAAAATTCTTCTTATTCATAGCTAACATATTTTCTTTCATTGTATTTAACTTCTACTGCTCCTGCTTCTTTCAATAGATTATCGATTAATGCATGATCAGTGTTTTCACGAGCATCAACTGCAATAATAAATCTGTCGTCCGTAGCACGTAGATCCATTACACGTGGAGCACGCCCTGGAAACAAATGGTTACGGTAGAAGAATGTAGCAACCATCCCTAAAGCACAGATTAAAATAGTAACCTCAAAAGTTACTGGCACAAAGTTAGGTAGAGGCATTGAAGGCTTTCCACCAATATTCATCGGCCAATCGTAAGCCATTGTGTAAAACAATAAACTAAAACCTAAGATGGTACCTGTTGCGCCAAAAAGAAATGCTGCAATTGGTAAACGTGATGGCTTTACTCCCAATTTCGCCTCAATACCGTGGATAGGCATTGGTGTGAAACAATCGTAAATGCTAATATTATTTGCTTGCAACTTGTCAATCCCGTGCATCATTTCATCAGGATCCGCAAAACTACCTAGTATATATTTTGTATTGCTCATTGCTCCTATTTTTTACGTAATTCTTTAATATCCTCTTCTGTTACTGTGTCGTATTTCTCCAAAGAATTTTTGAAGAACTCAACTTGATCCTCAGGGAAAGCACCTTCTTGAACAAGTTTAGTTTTTTGTTGTAAACTCGCGCTCTTCAACAATAACTTAACCTCTGCAATCGCAATACCTGGTAAGAAACGAAGGAACAATAAGAATAAAGTGAAGAATAAACCAATTGATCCAACGAAGATACCTACGTCAACCCATGTTGGATAGAACATCGCCCATGAAGATGGTAAGTAATCGCGGTGTAATGAAGTAACGATAATTACGAAACGTTCAAACCACATACCGATGTTTACAACAATCGATAATACCCATGAAATTGGAATACTTGTTCTAATTTTCTTAAACCAGAACAACTGCGGAGAGATTACGTTACATGTCATCATCGCCCAGTATGCCCAAGCATAAGGACCCGCAACACGGTTAGCAAATGCATACATCTCGTATTCTGAACCAGAATACCAAGCAATGAACAACTCTGTTAAATAAGCGATACCTACGATAGAACCTGTTGTCATGATGATTTTGTTCATCGCTTCAATATGGAACATCGTAATGTAGTCCTCAAAGTTCATTACCTTACGAAGGATTAATAATAATGTTTGTACCATCGCGAAACCTGAGAAAATCGCTCCAGCAACGAAGTATGGAGGGAAAATCGTGGTGTGCCATCCAGGAATTACCGAAGTAGCAAAGTCCATAGATACGATAGTGTGTACGGAAAGTACTAAAGGAGTTGAGATACCAGCTAAGATCAATGAAACGATCTCAAAACGCTGCCAAGTCTTTACAGAACCATTCCATCCAAAAGAAAGAATCGAATAAATTCTACGTTTTAAACCCGTTGCACGGTCACGAACAGACGCGATATCCGGTAATAAACCACAGTACCAAAATACTAAGGAAACTGTGAAATATGTAGAGATCGCAAATGCATCCCATACAAGCGGTGAGTTAAAGTTTACCCAAAGTGAACCAAATTGATTTGGTAATGGGAAAATCCAGTATGCTAACCATGGGCGACCCATGTGAGCAACTACATACGTTGCAGCACAGATTACGGCAAAGATAGTCATCGCCTCAGCCGAACGGTTAATGGAGTTACGCCAGTTTTGACGGAAAAGTAATAGTACAGCAGAAATTAGGGTTCCGGCGTGACCAATACCCACCCACCATACGAAGTCGGTGATATCCCAAGCCCAACCTACGGTTTTGTTCAAACCCCATGCGCCGATACCTGTCCAGAAAGTATATCCAACACTTACTACCCATAACATTGCTCCTAGGACAGCTACTGTAAAGCCAATCCACCAAGCTTTGTTCGGTTTATTTTCAACCGGTAGCAAGATATCATCTGTAACTTTTGCATACGTGATATTCTTGCCGGTTACTAATGGTTCTCTTAATATTGATTCGTTATGCGATGACATAGTTATTTTATTTCAGTATTGAATAAATTACGCTTCAAATGTGTTTCTTACCTTAGTCATGTAACCAATATTTGGTTGCACGTTGATTTCTTCTAGTACGTAATAAACACGCTCGTTACGTAGTGCTTTTGAAACTTCTGATTCTGGATCGTTAGCATCTCCAAAGATAATCGCATTTGCAGAACATGCCGATTGACACGCCATTTTGATATCTCCGTCTTTTACTTTACGATTTTCGATCTTAGCTTTCAATTTACCAGCTTGAATACGTTGGATACACATTGAACATTTCTCCATAACCCCACGAGAACGTGTTGTTACATCTGGATTCAATACTAATTGTGTAAACTCGTTGTTTAAGTAGTTGTCAAAGCGTGAATCATTCCAGTAGTTAAACCAGTTAAAACGACGTACTTTATATGGACAGTTGTTTGCACAGTAACGAGTACCGAAACAACGGTTGTAAGCCATATGGTTTAGACCTTCTGAAGAGTGAACAGTCGCTAATACCGGACATACAGTCTCACATGGAGCATGCTCACAGTGTTGACATAACATCGGTTGATGAACAACAGTTACATCTTCATAATCTAATCCTTCCGCATCCGCAATATCATTCTCTTTTGTAAGTTTCGCTTCACCACTATTGATTGTATAGTAACGGTCAATACGCAACCAGTGCATCTCACGACGACGACGAACCTCATCACGTCCAACAACTGGAATGTTATTTTCAACGTTACATGCAACAATACATGATCCACAACCCGTACAAGCATTCAAATCGATTGCCATCACCCAACGGTGACCTGGTTGCTCAAACTTATTCCATAAGTCATAAGATTGATGCGTATCTGCAAAACGACCAGACTCTGAATTCGGATCTTTTAAATATTTAGCGAAAGATGTTTCGCGGATAATATTACGTCCTTCAATCGTATGATGCGTTTGTGTTTGCGCTAATTCGTAGATACCAGAAGCTTTCGTAACAGTAGCTTTAGCTGTAAATTGAACTGTACCATTTACTAAACTTGCAAATGGATAAGCATTCACACCTACATTGTTACCCGCTTTACCAACCTTAGTACGACCATAACCAACGGCTACAGATACAGTACCTTTTGCTTGACCTGGTTGTAATATAACTGGCAAATCAACTTTATAGCCGTTTGCTTCAACAGTTACTTTTCCAGTTTCTTTAACACCTAACTCCGCAGCATCCTGTGGATTAATCGCTGCGTAGTTGTCCCAAGTTACTTTGGATACTGGATCAGGCAATTCTTGTAAGTATGCGTTATTTGCAAAACGACCATCTCTCAATGTTGTAGATTCGTATAATTTCAATTCTACAGCACCAGAAATACGTTTGCTATCATTAGCGATAGCCGCTGCAACCGCATTTACATCAACTGCCGCAGTGTATGAAGAACCCGTAGCTGATCCTTTAAATACAAAACCTTGTTGTAAAACATCTTTCCACGTTTTACCTGTTCCTGCTAATATATTTGTTTCCCAGTTTTCTTTTACAAAGTCATGAATTGGCTTAGTAACACCAGCCCAAACTAACAATGACTGTTCAACCTGACGTGTATTAAATACTGGATTAATTGTCGGTTGAATGATAGTAAACAATCCTTCTTTTGATGATGAATCACCCCAAGCTTCTAAGAACGTACAGTTTGGTGCAATCGCTTTCAATTCTGAAGCTGTTTCATCCGCGCGATCTGCGAAAGATACCGAATAATCGATTTTCGCAATTGCTGCTTTAACATCATCAGTTTTGAAATAATCATAAACAGGATTACTGTTTAAGAAGAATGCTACACCAACTTGTCCTGCTTTTGCAGCAGTTAAAAATTGTTGGAATGCCGCGTCAGAACCTTGGTATTGTTTAGAGTAATTATCTAAATCGATAATTGCTCCGTAAGCACCTAAAGCTGTATTGATCGCATTTACTAGTAATTGAACATTCGAATCATTAGAACCCGCAACAACTAAGGCAGAACCTTTCGCCGATACCAATTCTTTTGCCGCTAATGCAATTACTTTCTTCGCTTTCGCATTATTAGAACCACCAGCAATTGATTGACCTGTAATCTCATTGTATAATGAAACTAAAACAGCTCCTTCTTCTGATGGCTTAATCGCAACACGTGCATCCGCATTTGAACCTGTCATCGATAGACCTGATTCAAATTGAATATGACGTGACATTTTACCGCCTTTTAGCGATTTATGATCACGATTCTTAATGTAATCTTGTGTATGCTCCTCACCTGCTACCCATGATCCTAGGAAGTCTGCTGCTACTGATACAACAACTTGTGCCTTATCAAAATGGTACGATGGGATAACTGCTTTTCCAAATGCCGCTTTATTTGCTTCAATGATACCGCTATAAGAAACAGCGTCAACTTGAACCAAATTAGTCGTTGGGTATTTTACAGCTAAAGCAGCAATTGCCGCTAAAGTTGTTGGGCTATTTACTGTATTGGCAACAATCGTAATTTGTTTACCAGCTCCTTGCGCCTTGTTTAAAGCATCAACAACCGCTTTATCCAATTGAGACCACTCTACATCCTTTCCTCCAATTTGAGGGTTCTGTAATTTGGACATATCGTATAAGTCAAGTACAGAAGCCGCTGTCTGCGCATCAGTACCTTGATTTAATCCAACTGAATTCGGGTTAGCCTCTAAAGAGATCGGACGACCTTCACGAGTTCTTACAATTACACTCTGACCATTGAATGATGACGCGTAAAAGTTAGGGATACCCGGAGTTACCTCCTCAGGCTTGATTACATAAGGTACAGCCTTATGAATCGGCGTACGGTTACATGCAGCTAAAGTTACAGCACCTAATCCAAAGCCTAATGCCTTCAAGAAGTCACGACGAGGAGTTTTAGTACTTAAACCCGCTTCATTTAACACATCTTCTACGGGAATAGGTTCAGCAAACTCCCCCTTGCTTCCTTCGACAAAAGCTGGAGTCTGATTTAACTCTTCTAAACCTTTCCAATATTTTTTATTGCTTTCCATTTAAGCTATATATAAGATTCCGTATTTCTAATTATATTCTATTAATAGTGACACTTACCACACTCTAATCCACCAATCATCGCAGCAGTCATCTTCTCACCTTTTTTCAACTTCTCGTGCGCTTTAATCAATTGATCGTAATATGCGTTATCGCCATTTACTTCTGTTGTTTTGTGACAATCAACACACCATTTCATCGTTAATGGAGAGTACTGATATACTTCTTCCATATCCTGAATTGGACCGTGACAAGTTTGACACTCAACTCCCGCTACAACAACGTGTTGTGAGTGGTTGAAATATGCAAAATCAGGCAAGTTATGGATTCGAACCCATTCGATTGGACGCGGATTATTTCCGTAAGTTTTTGTCTCTGGATCAAAATCAACCGCACGATAGATTTTCAAAATCTCTGGTGAAATCTCACCGTCATAATGATCTGAAGCTGTTACTGTATTGTGACAGTTCATACACACATTCGCCGATGGAATTGAAGCATTTTTAGATTTAAATGCACCACCGTGACAGTATTGACATTCAATTTGGTTTACACCCGCGTGAATTTGGTGAGAGAACTTAATTGGCTGTACAGGCTTGTAACCTTCGTGTACACCAACGTTCCACATCGCCTTCCAGCCAGCAGCACCTAATAAGCCAACCACCATTAAGACAACAAAGAAAACAAGCTTCTTGTTCTTTAAGAATGCTTTCGCAAACTTAGCGTAACTACTTTCACCAGCTTCCTCGTAGGCTGCTTGATTCGCAGCGATTGTTGCTTGGTTTGCAGAAATTACTTTCTCTAAGGTTTTTGTAACACGGTTCAAAGCAAAAATAACAGCTACTGCAACAACGAATAAGGCAACTAAACCTAAAATCATCATTGTACTAGCATTGCTATTCTCTGCAGCACCTCCAGCCGGAGCTTTTGCAGCTTTTTCAGCTAACTTAACTTCCTCAGCTTTTAAAAAGGCAATGATATCTTTGATATCAGTCTCTGATAAATGAGCGTAAGGAGCCATCATTGTCGGATACTCTGCCTTCAATTCAACGGCTTGCTTATCACCTGAATCAACCATTCCCTGCGGGTTATGAACCCACTTAATAATCCAAGCCTCTTCGCGACGCTCAGATAATCCCTTTAAATCTGGACCAGTAATTTTCTTACCAACAGCGTGACAAGAATTACAAGCGTTCGATTTGAAGAGCGCTGCACCATTCGCGGCATCCTGT
The DNA here is from genome assembly GCF_009557615.1 of Sphingobacteruim zhuxiongii. Classification (NCBI taxonomy): domain Bacteria; kingdom Pseudomonadati; phylum Bacteroidota; class Sphingobacteriia; order Sphingobacteriales; family Sphingobacteriaceae; genus Sphingobacterium; species Sphingobacterium zhuxiongii. The sequence goes on along the minus strand of NZ_CP045652.1, from coordinate 527,616 downwards.
GCTTGCGAGGTTGTTGTAACGGCAAATAACAATACCAAACTGATCGATATTGACTTCGCAAGTCTTCCCAAAACGGATGAGATATTTCTCATATTTAGCACTTTATACTATTTTATGTGTAATAATTAATTGTTGACACTTCCAGCATGTACACAAAAGCGTACAAAACAATGCACAAAAGTATAACTTATTAAGCAATCCCTGACAATCTGATGACGTAATTTATCAATTTATAATCATTCTAAATAGTTATCATATAATCGTCATAAAGTGCCCTAAATATAACAATAATGTGATTTTATCCTGCGCTTTTATTATTATCTTAGTGTTACTATGAAATGGTTAATTTTCTTAATCGCCTATTTTTTATTTACAAGTTGTGCGCAATCACAATCAAAGGATACCCCCAAGACTATGAACGAGGAAACGAAATACAATAAATTGACGCCAGAAGAGGAATATGTTATTCTTCATAAAGGAACCGAACGCCCCTTCACAGGTGAGCTATTAGACAATAAAGTTACTGGAACCTATATCTGTCGTCGTTGTGATGCCCCTTTATATGAATCGACAGCGAAGTTTGAGTCACATTGTGGCTGGCCAAGTTTTGATGATGAAATACCAGGAGCAGTTCGAAGAGAGATTGATGTAGACGGTCGAAGAACCGAAATATTATGTGCGAAATGTGGAGCCCACTTAGGTCATGTTTTTGAGGGTGAAGGATTCACCGCCAAAAACACGAGACATTGTGTAAATTCTATTTCTATGAAGTTTGTTCCTTCAGCTCATTAACCGTAGCGGACGAACCGCGAACTAACAATTCACAAGGAATTACAATCTTTTGTAGTTCCTTATTTTTTCCTTTTATTTCGTTCAATAGCGTGTGAATAAGTTCATTCGCTATCGCACTGGTGTCTTGCGTTACCACTGAAATATCTGGTTCATGTAGCTTAAATAACGTGTGGTCATCAAAGGCGACCATATTCGGTAAATCAATGCCATATTCCTTAACGGCTTTTAAACCATCAATTGCCAAGTAATTCGTCGCAAACAAAACAGCATCTAAGTTATTTTCGTGAATAAAACTATAAAGTTGCTCAACAACCGATTGCTCATTTTCATCCATTCGAACCTTTTTGATATAGGCTTGCTGCTGAAAATCATCAACTGCTTTCATATAGCCCTCTAATCGATCCCGCATTTGTGTTTGATTCGAATACAGCGAAACAAAACCAACTTTCTTATTTTTAGGATTATCTAATAAATGCTTTGTCGCTTCATAGGCACCCTTGAAATTGTCTAGAACGACATAATGTGTTTCCAATTGCGGAATATAACGATCAAATAAAACCAAAGGGACATTGTTCTTATTCAAATTACTTAGGGTTTCTTCTAGCCCTTCTGGCGGTGTAATAATGTATCCATCGACTTGGCGATCATAAAATAATTGTATGAGTTCCTTTGCCTTGGTCGCATCATTGTCCATACTACAGTAGATAATATGGTACCCGTTTTCATAGGCAATACGTTCAATATATTTGGCAACGTTCGAGAAAAAAGGATTTGAGATATCCTCGACGATAAGTCCCAATATTTTAGACTGTCCGGTTCGTAAACTTTGTGCCAATTGATTTGGCTTGTACCCTACTTTTTTAACATACTCTAAAACTCGCTTCGTCAAACTCTCGCTAATACGCTTTTCTTTGGCTTTTCCATTCAGAATAAAAGAAACAGTAGTCACAGAAACTCCAAGAGTTTTTGCAATATCACTAATTAAAATACGTTTTCTCATGTTAGGTCAACAGTGGATTATTGGGATAATTACCAAATATATAATTTCAGCTAAATTTTAGCAAACAAATGCTAAATTAATTGCTAAAAACTTAGCTAAAAGGTTTTATATTAAAAATAACGCTACTTTTGTGTCTATACACTATTATTAACGAATATTATGATTTTTCATTGCCCTCAGATTACCAAATACTTGAGTATATGCGTGTTGATGTCTTTTCAATTCGGCATATGCCAAGCGCAGAAATTAACAAATTACGTTGATCCCTTTATCGGAACGGGCGGACACGGACACACGTTCCCTGGTGCAACAGTTCCTTTCGCATTAGTACAATTATCACCCGATAACGGCAAAAACGGATGGGATTGGGTGAGTGGTTATCATATTTCATCAGACTCAATTGCCGGCTTCAGTCATATGCATTTGAGCGGAACAGGTATCGGCGATTGGCTTGATGTTGCTGTCATGCCCATGTTAAAACCCATACAAAAAGAAAAGATAGATACCCGTGTCTCTTTTTCTCACAAAAACGAACAAGCAAGCCCAGGATTTTATTCGGTCCTATTAGACAATCAGATTAAGGTCAACTTGACATCGACTGAACGGGTCGGATATCACCAATATACCTATCCTACTGGATCTGAACCAACCATACGTTTAGATCTAAATCACGCCTATAATTGGGATAAGCCTACCAACACTGAAATTAGCATCTTAAATGATAGTACTGTCGTTGGAAAACGCTATTCCTATGGATGGGCAAACCAACAACACATCTATTTTGCAATCCGATTTGCTAAACCTTTTACATACTATTTATTAAACGGAAAAGCAACAAAGAATAAAGTTATTGCATTCGATTCCAAAAAAGACTCGAAGCAAGAAGCCACCGTAAACGCACAATTTACCTTCCCGAATCAAAGCCAAGTAGAAATGAAAGTCGCGCTTTCAACCAGTAGTATGGCGAATGCGCAACAAGCCCTAAATGAAATTTCAAATTGGTCTTTCCCTCAAGTAAAAAAAGCTGCCGACGAAAAATGGGAAAAAGAACTAAGTAAAATAAAAATCGAAACGAATGACGATCGCATTAAGCGAATCTTCTATTCTGCGTTATACCATACCGCGATCTCTCCAACCTTATATTCTGATCAAGATGGATCTTACAAGAATTACAAAGGAGAATCCCATAAAATGCCAAATCATGGACAACGCTACACTCTATTCTCCTTATGGGATACTTTTAGAGCCCTCAATCCATTATTTACAATTACACAAGCTGAGCGGTATAGCGATATAGTAAATAGCATGCTCGCCTTTTACGATGAAAATGGACTTTTGCCTGTATGGGACTTAAGCACCTTTGAAACCAATACTATGACGGGTTATCACGCAATCTCGGTTATTGCTGACGCCATATTAAAAGATTGGCCAGGCCTAGACCAAGAACGTGCCTACCGAGCGATGTTAGCAAGCGCAAATCAGTCAATACGCGAGGTGCCCGCATATATTGAATACGGATATGTGCCGCAAGATGTAAATGGCGGTTCAGTCACTAAAACATTAGAATATGCATTCGATGACTATTGTATTTCTCTTGTTGCAAAAAAGTTAGGCAAACAAGACGATTTCATCAAATTCACCAAAAGAGCGAAAAACTACATCAATCACTTCGATCCAAACTCAGGTTTTATGCGCGCGCGACTGAAAAACGGAAAATTTATGGAGCCATTCGATCCTTTTCACTCTGAACACGATTTCGAAAAAAGTCAATACATCGAAGGAAATGCATGGCAACATTCATTCTTTGTACCCCACGACGTACGCGGTCTTGACAAACTATTCCCGAAAAAAGGTGGCTTAGAAAAAATGCTTGATACACTTTTTAAAGCACCTTCCGAAATGACAGGAGAAAACCAATCGCCCGATGCCTCTGGATTTATTGGTCAATATGCCCACGGAAATGAGCCTAGCCATCACATTGCATATATGTATAGTTACATCGGCAAACCTTGGAAGACGCAAGAGAAGGTACGCGCAATTATTGATTCCATGTATCATGATGTCCCAGATGGTTATGCAGGCAACGAAGATGCAGGACAAATGAGCGCTTGGGCAGTCTGGTCAATGATGGGATTATACCCCGCTTCACCAGTCAACGGCGAGTATGTATTCGGAAGCCCAACCATTGATGCGGCAACAATTAAAATGCCGAATGGTAACAGCTTCAGCATCAAAGTAAAAAACAACAGTAAAAAGAATGTCTATATTAATTCCATCAAATTAGATGGCAAAAAATATACAAAATCCTATATTCGTCATCAAGATATGTTGACTCCTCATGAGCTGGTTATTGAAATGACAGATAAGCCAAACAAGAGGTTTGGCATGAAGCGAAAAGACCAACCGAGCTCCATGGAAAATTAGAACACATTGTCATGTTTCTACATTAGGTATACATTTTGATATCAAAAGAGAAAGGAGAATAATAAAATGAGTGATTTCAATAACATTGACATAAAAGATATCCAAGACAACAGTAACGGTCAGGATTTCTTCAAAAATTTTAAAGAGAAATTGATGGAAGTTGAACAATTTCCTTCTATTTATACTTTTAAATTTATCGTAAAAACAGATACTGATCAAGCCGAAAAGGTTAAAGCAATCTTTACACATGCTTCAGCAAAGTTTTCAGAAAAAACATCTTCAGCCGGAAAATACACATCGTTGACGATAGAAAACTACGTAAACTCAGCTGATGAAGTAGTCGATTACTATAAAAAAGTAGGGGAAATACCCGATGTAATGATGCTATAAAAGAATAAGAATTAGCATAAGACTAATTTTCATAAAAAAGGCTTTCTAAGAAATTAGAAAGCCTTTTCTTTTACCTCCACTATTCAGTCTTGCAATCGCAAACCTTCTTTGTAATTGGTCAGACTAGCGACTTTCTCGACTCTCCTCCGTACCTTCTTCGAAGAATTCAAAGCCAACTTGAAGTGAATATTGAAGAAAACCAATCTTCTGTTTTAGCAGACGATTTAAATAAGCCAGCATTCCTTATTATTCATTATTCGTAAGGGTGCTACTATAACTGTTTTTTATTACAACGCCCGCATCGACGCTAACATCTTATCGTGCAATCCGATAAAGGTGTCATATTGACAGCAAATTATAACTTCCTTACTTAAGGAAATTCAAGCAAAATTTACGCAAACTATCAATTTTCTCAGGGAGGGTTACATAAATATACCACTCTAATTTTCGTTACACATATACATTTTATCTTTTACCTTAAACAATATAGTGAATCAACTACAAACAAAACAGTTTATAGAAGGAATTCGAATAAGCGAAAATTCGGGAATTATCCTTGCACCCACACTTATTACACACACACACACTATTAATGAAAACACGTTACATTAAACCGACGGTCACGGTCTTTCACGTGCTCAGTGAAAACTGTATCGCAGCTGGCTCAGCAATCGTTAAGCCACAGAACAATCAAAATGTTGTTGAAGAGGAATGGATCCAAGATAGCGATGAGAGTCGCACAATCGATTGGTAAGTTCCTAATTGTTAAATCATTAGATATAATAGACATGAAATTCAACAACATATTTAAGCTAATTACAATTAGCACATTCATCTTATTTTTAGGATTTGGATTAAAATCCTGTAAAGAAAACAATGAGATCGCTGTCTCCGCTGGCGACGCATTAATCAAAGTCGAAATTGGCGATATCACCGTAAATTCTGAAGACATCACGGTTAACACGAAGCCAAAATCAGCAAATGCTACGCGTTTAGGCCTTACGTCGAATAGAATCGTACAAGATAGCACCGTCGCTTTAGGCCCATCTCTTTCCGTCGACTACGTATTGGAGAACAAAGGGAGCATTGCTAAAAAAACAATTCAATCTACCGCAAAACAAGATCGTAGTAACCAGCTTTCTGCCACGTCTACTCCAGTTCGTTTTGAATTAAGTATCGGAACAAAATACAAATTGATGGCTTACACTAGCGCAGGCTTATTTGTAGATGAACGCGAATATACTTACGGAAGTGAAAACTACACCCCAGAATTTAGGCTAGATGCTGGCAAAAGCTATATTTTTGTTGCTTACTCGATTAATAGCAAAACAGATCCACTTCCAACAGTTGATGGTTCGACATTATCGACGGCTCAATTAAACAATATTAGCAAGGATTTAATGTTCTTCAAAAAACAAGTTACATTAACCCATGGCACAAACCTATTAAGCGTTATTTTAAAGCATCGTTTCAGCGAAATAACAATCCATTTAGGAATGGACCCTTCGATGACTGGTGCGATTACACAACTGCAAAATGGTTCGATTGGCGCTACATACCAATCTGCTAATTTTAAATTTAGCGACGAGAGCCTTACCTATAATGGTAATAATGATCATAATGCAGCAGTTACGTTTTTAACAGGCATCGGAACTAGAAACGTCCAAAGTAATGCGACATTACTTATTAATCCAACCACAACAGACCGAGTGCTGACATTAAATAATATCACAATTGACGGTGAAACGAAGGCATCGGTACAAATACCTAACATTAAAGTTAATCCAGGTCATCGCTATAATCTTTATCTAACGTTTAAGACTTGTGTAAATCCTGTCTATTTAGCCGATGGTGCTTTGGTATGGGAATATCCGGAGCTACCAGGTAATACCGGAATCGATAGCGCAGGGACTATTATTCCAAATGGTCAAAAAATTACCAAAGAATTTGATGTACCTCATACTGACTACGGTTTCACCTTTGAGATGACCAAATTAGATAATGCATTTAATATGCGTATTAATGGAATTGATATTCTAACTGATCCAAAAGAAGAGCAGATTCAATTTCAAACGTACGACAACACTGCAAATGGCGAAGGTATCGTTGAACGTAACATTCGATTCATCGATGGTGACGAACATGGCACTTCAGCTGCAAATAATCCAACGAGAACAGCCATACCCGACATATGGAAAATGCAAGGAACGGCAGCTAATCCAATTTTGAAAGTTGTAATTAGTCGTACTGGAAAAATAACAATATTTGGAAGTAAGTATTCCGGCGGTCCTTTAGTAGAAATGGTCCTAAAGAATAACTTGCAATTCAACACCGTTGTTTGGAAACAGAGCGGAGCAAACAATCGAGCTGTGGATAGCCAGAAAGTTTCGAACAATACATTCGTGATTGGAACCGGCTACGGTACATCAAAAGTCAATTGTAATTAAAGCTTGTAAATAATCATAAAAAAGCGAGTTACCTAAAAAGGCAACTCGCTTTTTTATTTCCTATACTTCAAGCTTATTGATATAAATACCTTTCTAGCATTAATTCCATTCCTTTTCCCTAAGTGATAGATTAACAGATTAAATCTCTCTAATAACAGTATATGAAAATGGATGCCATTCGCGTTTAAAACATTCCGTGTTATATAGAGGCATTAAACGAGAAAGAGCCACCAAATTGGTAGCTCTTTCTTATCCTTATATCAAAAGAATTATGCCTGAGGGGCAGCAGCATCATTCGCTGGTTTTTCCTCTTGTTTTGGCTTATCTTCTCTTGGCGGGCGAGGCAATAAAGCTTTACGAGAAAGTTTCATTTTACCTTGCTTATCAATATCTAACAGTTTTACGGTTACAATATCACCCTCTTTGAATACTCCGTCCATAGTTTCTAGACGTTTCCAATCAATCTCAGAGATATGTAATAAACCATCTTTTCCTGGCATAATCTCCACGAAAGCACCGAAAGCCATAATAGACTTCACTTTACCTTCGTAAACTTCACCAATTTCAGGTTTCGTAACGATTTGTTTTACACGTGCCATTGCAGCATCGATAGAATCTTTATTTTCAGCGAAGAATTGAACGATACCTTTGTTATCAACTTCTTCAATGGAAATAGTAGCACCTGTTTCACGTTGAATCTCTTGGATTACTTTACCACCTGGTCCAATTACAGCACCAATGAATTCCTTCTCGATAGAAATTTGGATAATGCGTGGCGCATGTGCCTTATAATCTTCGCGAGGCGCTTGAATTGTTTTATCCATCTCTCCTAAGATGTGTAAACGAGCTTCTTTCGCTTGGTCTAAAGCTTGGGTTAATACTTCCCATTTCAAACCGTTAATTTTTAAGTCCATTTGACAACCAACGATACCTTTTTGTGTACCTGTAACTTTAAAGTCCATGTCACCTAAATGATCTTCGTCACCTAAGATATCGGATAAGATAGCGTATTTACCAGTTTTCTCGTCTGTAATCAATCCCATTGCAATACCTGATACTGGCGCAGCAATCTTAACACCTGCATCCATTAAAGCTAATGTACCAGCACATACTGTTGCCATCGACGAAGAACCGTTAGATTCTAAGATATCTGAAACAATACGGATTGTATATGGATTGTCTTCACCAGTAGGCAATACTTGTTTCAATGAACGCATTGCTAAGTTACCATGACCTACTTCACGACGACCAGGACCTCTGTTAGGTCTTACTTCGCCTGTAGAGAAACCTGGGAAGTTATAGTGTAAGATAAACTTGTTATACCCGTGGAAGAATGCTCCATCGATCATTTGCTCATCGTCTTTAGAACCTAAAGTAACAGATGTTAATGATTGTGTCTCACCACGTGTAAATACTGCTGAACCGTGTGCAGCTGGCAAATAATCCACTTCTGACCAAATAGGACGTACTGTACGAACTGTACGGCCATCTAAACGAATTCCTTCATCCAACACTAGATTACGAACCGCATCATATTGAACATCATGGTAATATTTTTTCAATAAGAATGCTGTATCGTCATCAATCTCTTCACCTTGCGTTGCAAAAAACTCTTTTCCAATTTCAGCGAAACGCTCAGAACGTTCATGCTTCGTTGAACCTGATTTTGCTACTTCGTATACTTGAGCGTATGTTGCAGCATATACTGCCTCTTTTAATTCAGGATTTGAAGGCTCGTGAACAAATTCACGTTTTACTTCAGCACCTACTAATTTTGCTAATTCTATCTGTCCAGCAACTTGCTTTTTAATTGCCTCATGTGCAAAAGCAATCGCCTCAACCATTTCAGTTTCTGAAATCTCTTTTGCTTCACCTTCTACCATGACGATGTCTTGTGCAGAACCCGCTACGATAAATTCTAAGCTAGCATTCGCTAATGCAGAAACTGTAGGGTTAACAACTAATTGACCATCGATTTTAGCTACACGAACCTCCGAAATAGGGCCGTTAAATGGAATATCAGAAACAGCAATCGCAGCAGAAGCCGCTAATCCTGCTAATGCATCAGGCATAATTTCCTTATCCGCAGAAATTAAGCTCACCATAACTTGTGTGTCTGCATGGTAAGTATCTGGGAATAATGGGCGTAAAGCTCTGTCTATTAATCTGGAAATTAAGACTTCATAATCTGAAAGTCTCGCTTCGCGACGTAAAAAGCCTCCTGGGATACGGCCTGTCGAAGCATATTTTTCTTGGTAGTCTACGGATAATGGGAGAAAATCAACACCTGTTTTGGCTTCTCTTGCAGAAACAACAGTTGCTAATAACATCGTGTTCCCTTGTTTCAATACTACAGATCCATCAGCTTGTTTGGCTAATTTCCCAGTAGACAATTCGATAGGCGCTAGTCCGCCACCCATCTCAATCGTTACTTTCTTTTCGTTATAACTCATTGTGTTTTCATTGTGATGCATTTGCGTCAATTGGAATGCATCAATTTAATTTTGACCTTTTTAATCGCACAAAGGTAATTAAAATTTCTGCCCTTATCCTAGAACCGATTTATTTTTTGACAGCTAGAAAGGGAATGTTTCTTAATGAGATATTATTTTAGCTCTTCCATCCAAATCTTGTTAAACCATACCGGCTTTTTGGCAGAAAAATGAACCTCGTAGTAACCTGGGCGATCGGCCTGGAAGACCCCGACAGATTGATCTAAAAACTCTTCCACATACCAATTTTCATTAGGCTCAACAGTAACCTTTCCGTTTGGATTAGCTATTATTTGATATTCTTGTTTGTATTTCTTCGCTGCAGCGCTCGCTTCGATTGATAATCGTTGCACTTTGATGTTTAATGCCACTGCTTGCTTATTTCCATTATGAATATTGCTTGTGAGCTGGTATTTCCCTGCCTTTGGTAAATAGACTTTCCACGCTATTTCCTGATCTGCTAGTAAATCCAAATAGTCGGGTCTTGTTCCATCAAATGCTTTAACACTCATATTTGGTGTTACGATATTACGTGAGTTTAAAGCATATCCGCCGAAAGTAGACTCGGCAACAACTTGCTCATCCAGATAGACTTCGTCGAATGTTAATTTGATAACCGACACGTATGGATCGGCTTGCTCATCAGGGACATGTATATGCATTGACGTTTCCCATTGTTCAAAGGCCAGAGATTGTGCTCCCTTTGTTGTTAGCAGTTCTACTTTTTGGGGTTTACCCATCAAACCGGAAACGCGGAGAATCTTGTCCAAGGGCCAATTATAAACATGTAGATAAAGCTTCTTCCCTGTTTTATCCTGAGTGATTTTTCCCCAGTCGTGTTGTGAACTACGCAGTTTAATTCCCTTGTTGGCATACAATGCTTCACCATAGGTCGCTAACCACTTCCCTATCGTTTCCAAGCGTTCTACACCTTCATAGGGTACAGTTCCGTCTGCTCTAGGCCCTATATTTAGCGTGTAAGATCCATTTAGACTTACATTGTTAATCAAGGATTGAAAGATTTGATTGGTGGATTTCCATTCAGATTCTAACGCATTATAGCCCCAAGAATGTGCTATAGTACCTGGCGTCTCCCAAACGTGGTCTGTATATGCTTCTCCAAGCACATTATCACCCAAGGTTTCAAAGTCAACATTTTTATTACTTATCGGCAATCCCAATCGAGAATTGATTAAACAATTCGGTTGGATTTCATGAATCAGATTCGCTAATTGATCTAGCTGTTCCTTTTTAATTATACTTTGTTGATAAGGAATCCACATATCGAACCACATTAATGCAATGTCTCCATAATTTGTCAAGAGTTCACGAACTTGTGGAATTACCTTCTCCTGCCAATATTGATTGTATTGTGCATCGGTCACACGCCCAGTAACCTCTTGGTTGTGATTCCAAGCGTACGGGTGCTGCCAATCTATCCAATGAGAATAATAAAAACCTAACTTCATGTTGTGCTTGCGACAAGCATCGGCGATTTCCTTGATTACATCACGATTCGATCCGCTCAGTTTGGGCAGTGAGTAATCTCCTACTTTCGTGTCCCATAATGCCACACCATCATGATGCTTTGAAGTAATGATGATATATTTCATGCCTGCTTTTTTCGCCAATAACACCCATTCCTCCGGATTGATCTTCTCCCAGTCAAAACGCTTAGCCAGTTCACCGTATTCAGCCTCACCAATTCGATTTCGATAACGAATCCATTCGGCATAATTGTTTGGGTGACGCAATCGCTCGCCTTTCCAAATTCCCTCCGTTGCACTGTATAAACCCCAATGAATAAACATACCATAACGGGCATCTTCTAACCACTGCGCTTTGTTTTCTTGCGCATTGGAACATAATAGGTAACTGATAAATAAAAATAATAGGCTTAATTTTTTCATGGATATTGTTGTGATTTATGCGGCAATAATTTTTTCTTACAAATTCCTTCTTCAGATCGACATCCTAATCTTATCAGGATTGAATGCGAGTAGTTAAAATCAATCTTATAAAAAAGGTGCACTATTTTCATAGAGCACCTTTGATCTTTTTATAGGACTTATTAATTTAAATCCCAGAAAAGTTTAGTGTTTGGATTACTTTCTCCTTCAACAGCTTTATAGTTATCGTTGTTGTAGGTAACTTCAGATGGTGCCATTTGCCATTTTACAGGCACGGTCTTCTGAATATCCGAATTTTCTAATACAAATGAGAATTTAGGATAATCCAACCTTCTCACTTCAGACCAACCTTCAATTGGTTGAGTAATATTAAAGTGAATCCACTTCTGATTGGCGATTAAATTTAATTTATTAGGCGCTGCTGCCCAATTTAATGCCGTCAAATAAGTATCAATTTCACCAGCGGTAGGTGCTGGCGTAATTGGTGTGATTTGATTATTACTTTTCGAACGAATAGCATAATACATATTTATCGATTCACGAACACCATTATCAAATTTTGCTTTTGCTAAAGTCGCTTGGCCATTTCTTACATAGTATTCCGCAATTAAGAAATTACTTTCGGCAGCAGAGAATAGTATACCTGGGAACACTTGATTCTGGGAGAACGTCGACTTATTATAAATGGAAATCGTACCTCCTCGCGCTAGAGCAAGTTGAGCTGTAGCAGTCAGTGATGGGTCTAAGCCAATAAACGCAGTTGGTGATTTAGCTCCTTTTTCAAATAAAATCGGAAGTCTTGGATCTTTCAATGTGTTCATTTGGTCAATCATTCCCTTGCTTCCTAAATTCGCATACCAATCTCCTCCTGATTCCAAAGCATCCTTTAGGCCTCTCGAATTAATATCACTTGATGGATTAAATACATCTAATTGTGCATTGTCAGCATTTACTAATATAACTGGATATTTAGTCGGATTATCAATAATCTCTTTCAATTCAGCAGTCGCACGAGACGAAAAAGCAGCTGAAGACTGAACACGCGTTAACATTCTTAATCTAAGTGAATTACAATACTTTCTCCACAAATCTAAATTACCACCATTAATTAAATCTTGGGTTGCAAAATTATTGTTTAGGGAAGCAGGAATTTTATAAGTCACCAATGCATCACTGATTACTTTCAATTCATCGAGCATTGTCTTATAGATATCTTCTGCCTTATCAAACTTAGCAAATGTTTTACTATAATCTCCTTTATTCTCTCTTAGCGTTCCGGCTTCAGACCAAGGAATTGATCCATGTAGATCAACGACTTGTTGAGTTTGGTCGAAATGAACAATTTTTGCAAACCACAAATATGCTTGTCTTTCCGTCTTTTCTTCTTCAGGCAGACTATTATATACATTGGTCATGTCGCGAAATTGCGTCAAGCCTCTATAGTATCTTTCCCAACGCTCGTCTAACGCCGCAGCACCAGGGGTCAATAAATTCGTTTCATTGAAATAACCGGTGGTTTGCGTATACCTGAAGATTGTTGGTCTCAAGGTCACAAAATAATTCCCATACGAAGGTACAATCAGCTCTCTATAGGAATAGATCATCCCAGCAAAGCCCTTATCTACACTCGCCGATTCAACCTTTGCAGGATTTCGATATCGACTATCAAAATTTTCTTTTTTACAAGAGGCACTGAACATTAGCGCTGTTGCAGCCAAGCTCATTAATATATATTGCTTTTTCATTAGATTAATTGTTAGAAGCTAGCACGTAGCATTAAACCAAACGTTCTTGTTGCAGGACTTGTTCCTGCATTTGAAACTCCATTTATCCAGTTTGAACCACCTGTCATTTGCTCAGGGTCTAGATCTTTTATACTACGGTATAAGAAGAATAAATTACGACCGAATGCAGAAATTTGAACATTCTTAGCACGCAGCTTCGAAGTAAAAGATGAAGGTAATCTATATCCTAAGGAAATTTCACGCATCTTGATATAGTTGTTCTTTTGAACGTACAATTCATAGCGAGAATTCGAATATTGTGGACCTCCCCAATTGTAAGTATTGGCATAATAAGTTGCTTGTGAAATGATATTATCATTTTTAGCTCCATTCGCCAAGACTCCGTCCATAAGCATACCATCATGGTAAACCGTTTCTCCATTAGGACCTGTTGCTCCTGTGAAAGCAATACCTTTACCAGACGCATCTTTATAGTAACTTAATCCACCGTGTTCTTCGTCCATAGCGGTCAGTGTTTCTTCAAGCAAACCTCTACTCTTCATCCAATTAATACCCGTTGGCATGGCGTATCCTCCCCAACGGAAATCAATAAGCGCGTCCAAAGTAATATTCTTGTAAGAGAAGGTATTCATAAAACCGCCAACGGCTTTAGGCATTGCGTTACCAACTTTAATCCAGCTATTTCCATCAATTTGATGCAAGCCACTTGCCGATACAATTTTGTTACCATTAGGATCGGTTTCAACCGGACGAACCATAATATCACCCATAGGTTGACCGACTCTTGACACTAATTGTGCAGCAGCGCCATCATAATCTCTATGTAATAGTAATCCTGCACCTCCTGGCAATTCTAAAATCTTATTCTTGTTCATCGAAAAGTTCAACACTGATGTCCAAGTAAAATCTGATGTTTTCACAGGCGTACCATTGATGGCAAATTCCCAACCTTTATTGCTTAGTGTACCAACATTCGCCAGTACAGATTTCGCTCCCGAAGAATATGCTAAGGAATAATTTAAGATTTGGTCTTTAATTAAGCCATCATAATAGGTAATATCAAATCCTAATCGACTGTTTAGTAAACGTGCTTCCAAACCGATTTCAAATTCACGCTTTGTCTCTGGTTTAATATCCTCATTTCCAAAATCTGCAGTTGGAACTGTAGCATAGATCACCGATGGTCCATCTAAACGTTGCGTACCTAAACTTTTTTGATCATAAAATAATGCGCTTTTATAAATATCTGGGTAGTTACCCACAATACCGTACGAAGCGCGAAGCTTTGCATAATTAAAGATTTCTGGCAAAGAAAAAGCTTCATTCAAAATCAAACTGCTGTTTACAGAAGGGTAGTATAGTACATTTCTGTCTGGATGCATTGTTGAAATTCTTTCTCTTCTCAAGGTTCCTTCAACAAACCAATAATCTTTGAAGTTGAAATTCAATGTTCCAAAGAATGCATCACGTAGCATTCTATTACGGTAATTGAAGCGATCATTGCGCTTCACTAAGTTATAAGAAGCATTTAGATCAAACCAATCTCTAGCACTCAAACCGCCATCTGTTTCTGATTGAACGTAAGTGTCATCTGTCTTTGTTGCCGTATAACCTAGGTTAACACCCAATTTAAGATCGTCAGTAAGGTTCTTACGATAGGTAGCTAATAAATCGGTGTAGTAGACGTTAGCGTTTTGATTCCCAATAGAAAAAGAACCGGTGTATTCGTAAGCTAACGGCTTTTCGGTAGGTTGTTTGTCTTCAAATCTTTGAGATGTTACATCGGCAGAAAATCTTGCTCTCAAATCTAAGTCTTCAATTACGTTCCAAGTAGCTGTATAGGAAGCTAAAACTCGATTTGAATATTCGTCGTATTTTTTAGCTTTTGTATCCCACATGTAAGATAACACATCTGCTTTGTAGCCATTATACACCAAATTTTCTTCTGGTGTCAAACTTGGATTCGTACCATCAACAAATTTATAGCCTAAACTAGTTTTGTATTTATCAAGATACCAGTCTGGATTGTCGAAGGTTGAAATCATCCCTGTAAAGTTGTTAATCAACCTGTCAGTAAGTAATGGACGATTATGTGTATTTTGATTTATATAGTTAATAACGATATCATTTTTCAACTTCTTCCAAAGCGTTACAGAACTATTTAAACTCGCAATATTCTTTTTATTATAAGAATCAAGAGCCGTCATCTGATTATCCTGTCTCGTAAATGAAATACGAGTATTCGAATTATCGGTAGCATGACCGATCGCTAAGTTGAAAATAGTATTATTAGGGTTGTTGAAAAGTTTTCCATATGCATTTTGCGCAACATAAGGTCTTACTTGACCATCCCAAGAAACAATAGGTTGACCATCGAACTTTGGCCCGAAGTTTATCGACGATGCCATCACTCCCCTTTTTACTCCATCAACAGCCATATTGTCTGGATAATAGACGAACATATCTGGTGATTGGCCACTGTTATTGTACCCTAAATGAAAACCAGGTCCTCTTACGTCTTGAAATCTTGGCAAATACGCAATTTGATCATGCGTATACGTTGCATTGAAATCAACTGAAAAACCCTGTCCACCTTTTCCTGATTTGGTCGTCACCAATACAACACCGTTCATCGCTTCCGATCCATAAAGAGCAGCCGCAGACGCTCCTTTTAAGATAGATATTGATTCGATATCTTCAGGGTTTAAATCCTCTAATCCATTACCTCTCGCGCGCTGATCACCCCAGTAGTCAGAGTTATTAAATGTGCTTTGACGCATTGGCACTCCGTCTATGATAACTAAAGGTTGTGAATTTCCTGTGATTGAGTTAATCCCACGCACGTTGATATTGATTCCGGAAGTTGCACCTCCTGGAGCCGCAGAAACTCGAACTCCTGGAGCCTTTCCATATAAAGCACCTGCAAAGTTCGGAGAACCCGTTTTAGTAAGTTCCTTTGATTCTACGGTGCTCATCGCATAGCCCAACTCCTTTGGAGCACGCTTAATTCCCATGGCAGTCACGACCACCTCATCAATGTTTCCTTCGTCTGATTGTAAGACTACGTCATGCGTTCTTGACGAAACAGTAATCGTTTGCGTCCCATAACCAATTATGGAAAAACGAAGTTTTTCTCCATTTGCCGCTTCTACAGAATAGTTACCATTGGCATCAGTTTGTCCTCCACGTGTCGTCCCAATCACCGTCACACTTACGCCCGCAACTCCTGTATTACCGTCTGTTACTTTTCCAGTAACAGCTTGTTGTGCGAAAATCGTTGTTATGCCTAAGAACATAAGTAACGATAGACTGCAACATTTTAAGTAAAAATTGCTCATTGTTGATGTTTTAAAATTATAATTCAGTTAATTGCTTTCATTATGGTTTTGTCCATGTTGGCCACAGCGACACAACAGGATCCTAGTAGTTGTACATTTGTTATATCAGAGAACTCTATTTTGGTGTTTTTAGAAAGTCTTGGAATTGCGAACTCTAAAACCGCACTTTGTATCTCCGGTAATAAAACCCGCTTAGCTTTTGCTCCGCGTCCAGAAATGACAACCTTTTCTGGATTAATAATGTGAATCAAGGTCGCTATTCCCTTTCCTAGCATGTAACCAATCCTACGTACTGCTTTAATTGCTAATTGATCTCCTCCATTGGATGCTTCTAAAAGTTCGTCGCCTGTAATGAATCCCTTTTGTGCGTATGATGATTGTAAAACAGATTCTTCTCCGGAAGCTAACATCTCATTTGCCGAATCTCTTGCCGCGATTAAGGAAGCTTCGACTTCCAAACAACCTTTCTTTCCGCATGAACATAGCTTACTCATATTCGAAAGCGGGATATGACTAAACTCTCCAGCGTAACCACTGTGTCCTCTGTACAAATCACCATCGATAATCATCCCTAAACCTACTCCCCAATTCAAGTTGACCACCATTACGTCCTTAGCATCCGTTCCTTGTCCGAAATTATATTCAGCAATAGCGATCGCAGTAGAGTCATTCTCAACAAACGTTGGAAGGTCGAATTCTTTTTCAATGTTCCCCCCGATGTCAAATAATGGCGTGTCTGTAGCGAAAGAATTGTTAATTCCTTCCAAACTATCCACAAAACCTGGGATCGTTAGTGCAATCATAAAAACAGAATCCTTCTTTACACGCTCCATTGCTTTTGAAATCAACGAGCATATTTTAACAAAGGCGTCTTGCTCAGCTAATCGAATGTTTTCTGTTAAGACTTCTGTCCTAGGTTTATTTGCAAAATCTAAAACAACGACAGAAGTATAATATTGGTCAACCGCAACCGATAGAATAGAAGGAAGCGCTTCAGCATTCAAAACAAAGCTAGCAGCCCTTCTCCCCCCAGTCGACGGCGCTAATCCATTCTGAACAACAATATTTGCTTCCACAAGCTGGTTGATTGATGCTGTAATATTCGGTACACTCTTACCAACAGCAGAGCTAATCTCCGCAATCGATTGCGCACCTGCGAAATATAAACGCCTGATTATCGATAATTTTAGCTTGTCCACGTTTTATGGTTTGGTAATATTATGGTAAAGTTAAATTAAAAATTATATAACATCCAAATACTTCTTAAATTATTTAATAAGTATTCGTAGCATACCTAATTTATTGTGGTTTAATTTCTACGCTAACCCATTTTCCGTTTCGTCAAAAAACTTCTAAAACACCTCCAATACGCCTAATAATTGTAACTTCGTTTCAATTATTAGCTATGAAACAACGTTATTACTCCTTAGATGTATTTCGGGGTGCTACAGTCGCTCTGATGATCATGGTGAACAATCCAGGTACCTGGTCGCATATGTTCGCCCCTCTGAAACATGCTCCATGGCATGGATGCACACCTACCGACTTAGTATTTCCATTTTTCTTGTTTGCTGTAGGGAATGCCATGTCTTTTGTCATCCCTCGTTTGCAAGAAGCAGGTGACGCTATATTTTGGAAGAAAGTAATTAAGCGAACAATCCTTATATTCTTAATTGGTTTAGGGTTAAATTGGTTTCCTTTTGTACAATGGGTCGATGGCACATTACAATTTAGGGATTGGGTTAGCAGTACCGACCCTGAAAAAGGTGTTCGCATATTAGGTGTTTTGCAAAGAATAGCAATTGCATACTTCTTTGCATCGGTATTAGCTTACTACTTTAAGCCTCGAAACCTGATCTATATTTCCGCCATTATACTTTTATCCTATTGGGGCTTATGTGCATTTTTAGGAACAGGAGATCCTTATTCTCTGGAATCTTGGTTTGGGACAAACTATGATAAAGCTATCCTAGGCGTTGCGCATATGTATAAAGGTGAGGGCATTCCATTCGATCCAGAAGGTTTAATGAGCACTTTACCTGCTATAGTACAAGTTGTATTCGGATACTTGGCAGGCGTATTTATTAAAAACCATGGCTCGGTTAATTGGCTTTGGACAAAGGTTCCAGCAAGTAATGAGCCTCACTTTAAATTACTATCGGGACTATTTGTAACCGGATTTATCCTTGTAGTACTTGCATGGGCATGGTCTTTAGGATTCCCAATCAACAAAAAGATATGGACTAGTTCCTATGTTCTTTATACTACAGGTCTAGGTATCATGACGATTGGTGGAATGATTTGGTATATCGAAGTTCAAGGAGTAAAAAACAAATTAACACAGTTCTTCGATGTGTTTGGAAAAAACCCATTATTTATCTTTGTATTAAGCGGATTACTACCAAAAGCCTTAGGATTGATTCGCATACCAGCTGGAACTAACGAAGCCGGCGAAGCAATTTTCAGCAGTCCACTGAGTTGGTTTTACAAAAATGTTTGTGCACAATTACCCGGACCTCCAGAAGTAGGTTCGTTCGCCTACTCTCTTGTATTTCTAGCATTTATGTGGGTGATATGTTACTGGCTTGACAAAAAAAGAATCTATATTAAAGTTTAATAGGCTTAAATGCCTGTTTTTAAACAAACTCTAGAAATAAATTTTAAGAATCCAATTGGACATGCTATCTTTGCAGCCAATTAATAATTTTTTTAACGCTTCAATATTATTCAAGAATGTATTTAAGTAAAGAGTACAAAGCTGACATCTTCGCAGAATTTGCAGGTGCAGCAGCAAACACTGGTTCTGCAGAAGGACAAGTAGCTTTATTCACTAAGAGAATTGCTCACTTAACAGGGCACTTAAAAAACAACAGAAAAGATTTTAACACACAACGTTCTCTACAAAAATTAGTAGGTAAACGTCGTTCATTATTAGCTTATCTGTACAAAAAGGATATCGAAAGATACCGTGCTATTATTAAAGGATTAGGTTTACGTGATATTATCAAGTAAGCTTTTTAGTAAAAAGCTTTTGAAAGCGTCTATAACTGTGTTATAGACGCTTTTCATTTTATGGGTACTCAGTCATGGCTCCATACAAGAATAGACAGTCCAGATGAAATATTTGATTCACAAAGGCAATATAGAAGAACAATACGTGTGATAATTACAATTCATTTAAAAATGAAAAAAGCCCTGTTCAGGGCTTTTTATATTTGCTAATTATAATTACTAAATTGCTTTTGTCTTATCCGCTAACCAAGATTTTTCATCCGCTGTTAGACTAGGACTCAACTGATCAAACACCCAGCTGTTATACTGGTTCAACCAATCAACATGTTTCTGATCTAAAATAGATTTATCGACTAGGTCTGTCGCAATATAACAAACCGTCAGCGTTTCAAAATCCATAAACTCACCAAAGTAATTGCTTTCAATTGTTTTTGAATGTACAAGGTTCTCAATACGAATTCCATACTGTCCTTCACGATATAAACCAGGTTCAATCGAAGTGATCATTCCCTCTTCAACGGCGATATCAATTGCAGCGCTGTTGAATACGTGAGGGCCTTCATGAACATTTAAGAAAAAGCCAACACCATGACCAGTACCATGACCATAATTACGTAACTTATCCCAAAGAGGATGTCTAGTAATCGCATCAATCTGATATCCGCGTGTTCCTTTCGGGAAAATAGCTGTAGAACCTTCAATGGTACCTTTCAAGACAAGTGTATAGTCAATACGTTCCTCTGGCTTTATATTTCCTAACGATATAACGCGTGTAATATCTGTTGTCCCATCGACATACTGACCACCAGAGTCGACCAATAACAGACCTTCAGGTTTCAAAGTCGCATTACTTTCTTCGGTCGCCTTATAATGTGGTAAAGCGCCATGTTCTAAATATCCGGCAATGGTATCGAAAGAAATATCAACAAAACCGTCTAATTCCGAGCGGAATTGCTGTAAGCGTTCAGCGATCGAGATCTCACTTAGAGTCTCTGAACCAACATTCTCTTCTAACCATTTAAAGAATTTGGTTAACGCAACCCCATCCTTACGCATGGCGTTACGTGTATGAGCTAATTCTACTTTATTTTTAACAGCTTTCAATAGTGTTGAAGGATTCATTTCTTCGATGATCTTCACCGAATTTGGTACCGCATCATAAATAGCAAAACAAGTACGCTTTGGATCCAATAAAATGTTCTCCGATTTAATCTGACGAATTGCTTCAAAAGCTTTTTCGTAATCAAGAACATCAACACCTGAAGCATTCAAATTTGCAACATCAAGTTCATCAAGTTTACCTGACTGAATAAATAGCGTGTTTTTATCACCATCAATCAATAGGAAGCCTAATACGACTGGATTACATTTGACATCATTTCCTCGAATATTTAAAATCCATGCCAAATCATCTAAGGATGATACAAAATGTGTTGATGTACGCTTCGCTTTAAGTTTCTCACGAATTGCGGATAATTTCGACTTGGTACTTTGACCAGTCGTTTCTTCTTTCAAGAGATAGGCTTTTGCCGTTGGCAAAGCTGGACGTCCTTCCCAAATATCCGCTAGAATATCAATATGACCATCAACTTGAATTCCCAAAGGTAGCAACTCCGCTTGAACGGCTTGCGCAACTGCAACTGCTGCTAAATTACCATCAAATGCTACTAACTGACCTTTTTCTAATTTATTAGCCAACCATGTTACATACTCGGGGCGTCCTTGGGCTTGTAATTTCACTAATTCAAAGCCGGTACCTGCAAGCTGTTCATTGGCCTGCACAAAGTATCGAGAGTCAGTCCAAAGACCTGCAAAATCTTGTGTAATCACTAAAGTGCCTGCCGAGCCATTGAAACCGGAGGTCCATGCAATACATTTGTAACGATCTGGAAGGTACTCACTGATATGTGGATCGGAGGAAGGAATAATATAGGCATCTACACCCTTTTCTTTCATCACCAGACGGATGGAAGCTAATTTTTCGATGTAATTCATTACGTTATTTTTAATAATCATCGCAAGTTATAAAAACTATACTAATTAAAAGTTTTACTTCATCATAGAATTGAAATTTTACAATTATAATGTACTACTTGTGTACTATAATGCGATATTTGCTCTTTATGAGAAGATTTTTTTCTTGTCTTTGTCTATCAGCTATTTTAGTCGTTGCGGGAATTGAAACTACATTCGCACAACAGGCAAATACAAAAATCCAAAACGCCTATCAACAATTCAAAACAGCACCTTCTTTAGCAAATGGGGTTGCTTCATTGACCGTTATCAATTCAAAAACCGGAGAAATCGTATTTGAAGATAACGCCAAAATTGGCCTTCCTACAGCATCAACTTTGAAGGTAATGACCTCTATAACCGCATTAGATCTATTAGGCCCTGATTACACTTTTCCAACACATTTATACTACACGGGAACAATTGATTCCGTAGGAACGTTGAATGGAAACCTAATCGTCGAAGGATTTGGTGACCCAACCTTAGGAAGTGATCGATTTCCAACGCATAATGCGGAGACCATATTAAAGAGATGGAAGTCCGCAATCATGGAGCTCGGTATAAAACAAATCAATGGTTTAGTAATCGCTGACGATAAGTTTTATAATGGCAATCAAGTTCCAGGCACTTGGATGTGGACAGACATGGGCAATTATTATGGAACAGGTGTATCTGCTCTCAACTGGAAAGAAAACAGCTACGAAGTAGATTTCAACGCTGCACGTCCAGGCAGCCTGACAAGCATAAAATCACATAACATCCCGACAAACTATCAAGTAATTAACGAAGTAAAAACTGGCGCTAATGGCTCAGGAGACAATGTTTATGGTTACTCGGCGCCGTACTCAAGCACTATTTATCTACGTGGAACATATGCCGCAGATTTAAAAAAAACAATTGAACTTTCTACTCCAGACCCTGCCTACAGTCTCGTTCACGACCTATCAAAAGCATTAACAGCAGATTCCATTATCGTAGCCGACAGCTTGATTACGACAGCGACACTTTTAAAAAATGCTGGAGTACAAAATTGGGATGTAAACAAACAAAAAATATTAACACTGCAGTCGCCTAAGCTTATCGAGATTATTCATTGGTTCAATCAAAAGAGTATCAATTTATATGGTGAAGCGATATTGAAAGTAATCGGCGGAATCTCTGCCAATAAATACGAAACTGAGGACGCTGCTTCTTTAGTCGCAAAATACTGGGAAAATAAATTGAAGTTACCTGTTGGAGAGATAAAAACTTACGATGGTTCGGGCCTATCGCCTCAAAACCGCGTTACTAGCAATGCATTAGCACGCATCATGCGGTATGCATTAGGAAGACCTTGGTTTCCGGAGTTCAAAAAAAGCCTGCCTACAATCAATGGAATGAGTATGAAAAGCGGCACCATTGGTGGAACTTTAGGCTATACAGGCTATCAAAAAGCGGCAGACGGAAATGAATACACCTTCTCCCTATTGCTGAACAACTACCACGGTGGAGCAACGCGTATGCGTCAGCAAATGTTTAAATTATTAGACGTATTAAAATAGAAAACAACAACCTACTAGAATAGTAAATTTAAAAACGTTATGAGCAATAACAATAGAAAAAAGGAAGCACTGCAGTACCATTCGATGGGACGTCCAGGAAAGATTGCAGTCGTTCCAACAAAACCACACAGTACACAAAGAGACTTAACTTTAGCTTATTCACCTGGTGTTGCCGAACCATGTTTAGCAATCGCTGAAAATAGTGAAGATGCGTATAAATACACTGCGAAAGGTAACTTAGTCGCTGTTATCAGTAACGGTACAGCTGTATTAGGTTTAGGAGACATCGGCGCACAAGCTGGAAAGCCGGTTATGGAAGGTAAAGGTCTTTTATTTAAAATCTTTGCTGACATTGATGTTTTCGACATCGAATTAGACACAAAGAATGTTGACGAGTTTGTCAACATAGTGAAAGCCTTAGAACCTACTTTCGGCGGTATAAACTTAGAAGATATTAAAGCACCAGAATGTTTTGAAATTGAACGCCGTTTAAAAGCGGAGATGAACATTCCTGTTATGCATGATGACCAGCACGGAACCGCTATTATCTCTGGAGCGGCATTAATCAATGCTTGCGAATTACAAGGAAAGAATATTTCAGAAGTTAAAATCGTTGTAAACGGTGCAGGTGCTGCTGCAATTTCGTGTACTGCAATGTATGTTGCTGTAGGAGCGAGAAAAGAAAATATCGTCATGTTAGATAGCAAAGGGGTTATCCGTTCTGATAGAGAAGGCTTAGATACGACAAAAGCGGAATGGGCGACGGATCGCGATATAAATACATTAGCGGAAGCCGTAAAAGATAGCGACGTATTTATAGGTTTATCGAAAGCCGACGTATTGTCTCAAGACATGTTGAAGTCGATGGCAGCGAAACCGATTGTATTAGCAATGGCTAATCCAAACCCTGAAATTGCTTATGAGTTGGCTGTAGAAACACGCGACGACATCATTATGGGAACAGGTAGATCGGATTTTCCTAACCAAGTGAATAATGTTTTAGGATTCCCATATATCTTCCGTGGTGCACTTGATGTTCGTGCAACAGCAATCAATGAAGAAATGAAGATTGCTGCAGTGAAAGCAATTGCTGAATTAGCGAAACAACCAGTTCCTGAAGAAGTAAACATTGCATACAATGCAAATAATATACGCTTTGGTACAGATTACGTTATTCCGAAACCTACCGATCCACGTTTGATTACGGAAGTCTCTATTGCGGTAGCAAAAGCTGCAATAGCTTCAGGTGTAGCACGAAAAGTAATTGAAGATTGGGATGCTTACCGTGAAGAATTACACAAACGCTTGGGTAAGGAAGATCGATTAATGAGAAATATTACTGCGAAAGCTAAAAACAACCCGAAGAAAGTTGTATTTGCGGAAGCAGATAATTACAAAACTTTACGCGCTGCACAAATCGTCAAAGAAGAAGGAATTGCCTTCCCAATCTTATTGGGTAACGAGAAAAAAATAAAAGACCTAATTGAAGAATTTGCATTTGATTTAGAGGGTGTAGAAATTATCGATCCACAAGCAGAAATCAAATCAGATCGCTTTGAAAAATATGCCGAGCATCTATATGCTAAACGACAACGTCGTGGAATCAACAAATTAGATTCACGCAAATTAATGACCAATAGAAATTATTTTGCAGCTAGTATGGTTGAATTTGGCGATGCAGATACCTTGATCTCAGGATTAACTAGAAATTACGCTTCAACTATCCGTCCAGCATTACAAGTGATTGGAGCAAAACCAGGATCTCGCGTTGCAGGGATGTATATTATGATGACCAACAAAGGTCCGCTATTCTTTGGAGATACCACAGTGAATGAGAATCCAAATGCTCAAGAATTAGCTGAGATCAGTGTTTTACTAGATGCAGCAGTTAAACGCTTTAATGTTAAACCACGTTTAGCTATGTTATCCTATTCGAACTTCGGTTCCAATGATGGTATTATTTCAGGAAAAGTACGTGATGCTATAAAGATATTACATGCTGAACATCCTGAAATTGTAGCAGATGGTGAAGTTCAAGCAAACTTTGCTTTGAATAGCGAAATGCTTGCTGATAACTTCCCGTTCTCGAGGTTAAATGGAGAACCTGCGAATACATTGGTATTCCCGAATCTAGAATCTGGAAATATCGCCTATAAATTATTACAGTCAGTTGGCAATGCGGAAGCTGTTGGCCCTATCTTATTGGGCATGAACAAACCCGTACACGTTTTGCAATTAGATAGTTCTGTTCGCGAAATCGTCAACATGGTGACAATCGCAGTTGTAGATGCGATAGAGCATCAAGCAACGAATAATTAAACGTTTAAGATGTACGAATATTTTAAAGGTAAGTTAGTATTCAAAGCCCCTACTCATGTAATCATTGAAGTAGGTGGCATTGGATATTATGTCCATATATCATTAACTACTTACAGCCAGATCAAAGATCAAGAAGAATGTAAACTCTTCATCTCCTTCCAAGTTCGCGAAGATTCTCAAACCTTGTTTGGATTCGCTACGGAAGGCGAGCGCCATCTTTTCCACCATCTGATATCCGTTTCCGGAATAGGGCCAAACACAGGAAGAATGATGCTTTCTTCGATCACGCCAGAAGAGATCCAACAAGCTATTGTGGCAGGGCAAGTTAATGTTATTCAGAAAATCAAAGGCATAGGACCGAAAACAGCACAACGTGTTATTCTCGAGTTGCAAGACAAACTGAAGAAACAAGGACCAGATGCGCTAATCCCACTTGTTCTGAGCAAACCTACCTCATCTGAGGAGGCACTGTCAGCGTTAGTGATGTTAGGCTTTCCAAAACCGCAAGCAGAAAAAGCTCTACAAGCGATTCTTATTGCAGAACCTGACCTCTCTGTTGAACAGCTAATCAAAGCTGCCTTAAAACGACTATAAAACACCAAAGAGGAAGCGTCGCTTCCTCTTTCAATACCTATCAATTCTATTACTTACACCAATAGACAAAAAGCATTTCATAATGGCAGAAGATTTATCCATTGCAAAAGGTACAAAAGAAGAACAATATCGTTCCCTTCTTCCGCAAATCAAAGGACTCCTAACGGGTGAAACGAATCAAGTCGCAAATTTGGCAAATATAGCGGCTGCTTTGAAAGAACAATTCGGATTCTTTTGGGTTGGATTCTATTTAGTAGAAGGTGAACAACTTGTGCTCGGACCGTTTCAGGGGCCTGTTGCCTGCACGCGCATAGCATTTAACAAAGGCGTCTGCGGTACAGCTTGGGCAAAATCAGAAACGATCGTTGTTCCCAATGTCGAAGAATTCCCAGGACATATCGCCTGCAGTTCACTTTCTAAGTCGGAAATTGTTGTTCCGATTATGAGTGATGGAAAATGTATCGGTGTACTCGATGTAGATAGCGCGGAACTTAACTCTTTTGACGACGTTGATGTAACATATCTTCAACAAATAGTAAAATTCTTTAGCGAGAACATTATTTAAGTATCTTTGTTCAAAGAACATACAAACCAATTACTGAGCTATCAAAATGCATGGCGTAAGGTCTTTAGCACTATTTAATCTGATTATTATCAGCATCAATTTCATCTGGATTTTAGTCGTAGATGCTAATTCTTTATTTGGAACGTCGCTATTTCATGCATTTAACGTTCTCCCCACACATTTAACCCCTGCAGATTTCACTTTCAAAGCCTGGTTACTTATTGCCGTGACTATGATTATTGTCGCGGTCTTAATGTATCGAGAGACAGGAAATGAGCATTTAAATATACGTAGTGTCCGGAAGGTTATGCGAGTAGATTATATGTTGATTTTGAATCAGCTATTCTGCGGATTAAGTATGGTCTTAAAGCTAAATCATCAAATGGTACTATCAGTGATCTTCACCATTGCATGTATCATCACCATTTTGATTGTTAATAATCGAGTAGAAATCGAAAAATTAACGGCAAATTCTTTCACCAAATATTTTATCCGATTAGCTTTTGGCTTATATACAGGCTGGTTAATGTTTGTATTTGCTTTTAACGTAGTTACTACCTTTGTGAAAAACGAATTAGTTCAATCTGAAACTGAACAATATACTATTGATCTAATTTTCCTAGTTCTCAGCTTTGGTTTCGCCATGTACTATTCATATATCAAAATGTTGCCGTCCGTATCTGCTGCGTTCTCATGGGGATTATTTGGGGTAATCTACCAAAACATAAACTATCCAAACTATCAGCAACACAATATCTTAATCCCTCTGTATATTCTATTTGGCATTGGACTAATGATCTCGTTATATAACTTTTATCGATGTAATAGCAAAAGAACTGCAATTAACCTTGCGGCTCAAGCGAATTCAACTTCCATACCTTAACAGTCTTATCATCTGAAACAGTAAAAATACGATCCTGATTCCATAACATTCCATTGATGGAAAGGTGATGACTATCATATCCACGATCGCGAGAAACATTCTTTATTAAACTGAAGTCCTCTTCATTCCATATCTTTAAGGTCTTATCACGACTAACTGTAGCAAATGACTCCTCTCCGCTTCCTTGATCAATTCCATATACGGTAAACATATGCGGAGTTACCTGCTGAATAATCTCCAAATCATTCGCTTTCAACTTGTACAATTGAGCATCTCGCCCACCAGAAATTAGATGATTATTTATAAAAAGAAGGCTTGTAATGGGCATACTATGAATTTGTTTTTCCAAACGCTTCTGATAGTCTGACGCATCAAATAACTGAATCCTCCCCTTTTTATCGCCAAATACCAATGTTTGTTGATCTTTTGATATAGCAATCGTTCGCACCGTTGTATCAGCAATTTTAAAACGATACAGTAATTCAAAACTATTCAAATCCCAAACGTAAGCAAATCCCTCTTCGCCAATTGCGATCATCTCTTGTTTACCTTCTATGAAATCTATAGCGAAGATTGCACCTTGTTCTGTTTTTAAGTTTGCAACCAAGGTTTGGTTTATCGTATCTACAATTAACAGCTGCCCCGAACGCATACCAACGGCGAGCAAGTCGCTATTTGGAAGCGCTTTCAACACATAAACAGAAGACCCAACTTTACAGAGTAATTTCTGAAATGCCATTTTTTCTAAATCCCAAATGACCACACCTTTATCATTCCCTGCCGTAAAAAGTAGGTTAGAATTGCTCGTCTGTGACACCGCGAAAATTGGATTCTGATGCCCCGTTAATGTTCCTTCTAAGTAAATGTCGATAATGTTTTGCATGTGTAGCAAAGATAAGCGGATTCCTTCGGAATACCTGAATTTGTTTGTTTACACATGGTAAAGAATCAATGAACAAAAAAAGACCAATCAATGGATTGGTCTTTTTCTATATCTTAAAATATAGCTTACTGATGTCTACTTTCTAAGTTCTTTGCAATGTCTTTTAAGCTAATCCCTTTTTCGCGTAGAAGAACAATCAAATGGAAGATTAGGTCGGACGATTCATTAACAAAATCTTTCTCGGTCTCATACAAGGCTGCAATAACGGTCTCAACCGCTTCTTCACCAACTTTCTGAGCGATCTTGTTGATCCCCTTATTTCGCAAACGATTCACATAAGAATCATCTGTAGGAAAATCGAAACGATTCTTCACAATCTCTTCTAACTTTAACAAGAAGTTTTGATTATAGTCAGTATTAAAACAGCTTCTATTGCCAGTATGACAAGTCGGGCCGATTGGATTAACCTTAATTAGTAGTGTATCTTGATCACAATCAATATGCGAACTTACCACATTCAAAAAGTTGCCACTCTCTTCACCTTTAGTCCAAAGCCTATTCTTACTTCTTGAATAAAAGGTAACTCTATTTTCCGCTTGGGTTTTAGTCCAGGCTTCTTCATTCATGTAACCCAACATTAACACTTCTAGTGTTTGATCATCTTGAATTACAACAGGCACTAATCCATCGCCTTTATTAAAATCTATGGTCATCCTACAAATAGCTATAATCTTACAGGAATTTGATGTTGCTGTAAGGTTTGTTTTAATTCTGGAATTAATATCTCACCATAATGGAACACTGAGGCAGCTAATGCTGCGTCCACCTGTGCTTGTTCAAATACATCAACAAAATGCTGCTGATTTCCCGCGCCTCCAGAAGCAATCAATGGAATACGTATTTGCTTATTTATTTTATTTAGTAAATGGATATCAAACCCATTCTTCGTGCCATCATGATCCATGGAAGTCAGAAGAATTTCACCTGCACCTCTACGCTCCGCTTCTTTAATCCAATCTTCGGTTTGAATCTCTGTTTTATCTCGACCGCCGCGCAAATGTACATAGTTCTTACCATCAACAAATCTCGTATCGACTGCAACTACAACAAATTGTACACCAAATGCAGCCGCAAGTTCATCGATAAGTTTAGGATTCCGAACTGCCGCCGAATTGATTGATATCTTATCAGCACCAGCATTAAGTAGAATATCCGCGTCCTTTAACTCATTAATTCCTCCACCAATTGTGAACGGAATATTGATTTGTGATGCTACCGCTTTCACTAAGTCAACAGTTGTTTTTCTCTTTTCGTGTGTAGCCGTAATATCTAAGAAAACCAGTTCATCTGCACCTTGTTGAGAATACTGCCAAGCAAGTTCTACTGGGTCTCCCGCATCGCGAAGATCAACAAAGTTAACTCCTTTGACCGTACGACCATCTTTGACATCTAAACAGGGAATTATACGCTTTGCAAGCATCTTAGAAACGAATTAACGCTTTTAAATTCCAATCTTTTATCTGTTCAATACTTATACGATTTTCATAAATCGCTTTCCCAACCACAACAGATTCCATTCTTCCTAAAGCACTTAATGCTTCAACGTCGTCTAACGAACTAATGCCGCCAGAACCAATTAATTTAATAATTGGTGAATGATCCAATAATTTTTGATATAACTCAACGCCCGCACCGCCTAATTTACCATCTTTAGAAATATCAGTACATAGGAAACGGTAAAAACCTAAACTAAGGCATTTATCAATGTATTCAACTAATTTGATTGGAGAGCTTTCTAACCAACCCGAATATTTAATGACTTCATCCAGCACATCAATTGCAATTACGATATGATCAGCATACTTAGTGCGTCCTTCATTCAACTTACTCAATTCTTCTAAGAAAGTTGGATTAGTAATCGCTTGTGTACCTACGATCACACGGTAAACGCCAGCATCAACAAGCTCTTTCACTTTCTCGATACTACGAACTCCACCGCCGTATTGAACTTTCATCTCTGTCCTACGAATGATATCAAATAAATAAGATTGATTGCTAAAATCTCCTTTAGCACCATTCAAATCAATAATATGAACGATCTCTGTTCCATTAGCATGATATTTCTCAATTTGTTCTTCTAATGAAATAGGGTATGTTGTTACGTCGTCGTAGTTTCCCTCTCTTAAGCGGACAACATTCTTGTCCAATACGTCAATTGCAGGTATTATATACATATTCGTTAATTTCGGTTAAAACTTAGCAAAGTTAAGCAAAAGTTGCTCGCCTACAGCTCCAGATTTTTCAGGGTGAAATTGAACTGCCCAGAAATTATCTTTGGAAATCGCCGCAGAAAATGGTAATCCATAATCACATCGAGCTATGGTATAGGTTGCATCATACTCAATAAAGTACGAGTGCACAAAATAAAAATAGGAATTATTCGGTATGTCTTGGAATAGCGGACAAGTATTTTCAAAAGCAATGCTGTTCCAGCCCATATGAGGAACTTTTTCCCCGATTCGTTCTTGAAAATGTAACGTTTTTAAAGGGATAACGCCTACTAGATCTGAATTTCCTTCCTCGGAAAAATCAGTCAATAGCTGCATACCAACGCAAATTCCCAATACAGGCTTTTTTAAATTGCGAATGACGTCGACCAAGCCTCTCGCTTCAAGTTTTGCCATCGCCGCACCAGCATGCCCTACGCCAGGAATGATAATTTTATCGTATTGATCAAACTGATCAGCCGTATCAATCATGCCATAGTCAATGTTTAGGCGCTTTAAAGCGGCTGTAATAGAAAATATATTCCCCGCTTCATAATTTACAATCCCAATCATATGCTCTTCTCTAGTCTCCTAGCCCTTAAAATCTTATAATACGCCTTTTGTACTAGGAAGCTGCATATTCTCAGCATCCCGACGAACGGCCTTTTTTATTGTTTTTGCCAAGGCTTTAAAAATCGCCTCAATCTTATGATGTTCGTTATCTCCCGTAGCCTGAATATTTAGATTCGACTTAGAAGCATCTGAGAACGATTTGAAGAAATGGAAAAACATTTCCGTTGGCATATCACCTATTTTCTCACGCTTAAATTCAGCGCCCCAAACAATCCAGTTACGACCACCGAAATCCAAGGCTACTTGAGCCAAACAATCATCCATCGGTAAGGTATAGGCGTAACGCTCAATGCCGCGCTTGTCACCCAAAACCTTTAAAAAGATCTCTCCAAGTGCAATACCTGTATCTTCAATCGTGTGGTGTTCGTCAATATGCAAATCGCCCTTTGCCTTAATTGTCAAGTCTAAAGCTCCATGACGCGCTAATTGATCAAGCATATGATCAAAAAATGGCAAACCTGTATCGATATCCGACTTCCCAGAACCATCTAAATTTACTTTAATATAAATATCGGTTTCATTAGTCTTACGGTGATGCTCAGCAACACGTGTTCCTAACTTTAAAAACTCATAAATCGACTTCCAATCGGTCGTTTCAATAGCAATTGCATCTTCCGCAAAACTATGATTCTCTAATTTCCCAAGATCATCATTACTACGAAGCCAGATCGCCTTTGCACCAAGATTTTGTGCCAATTTCACATCATTGACACGATCGCCGATAACAAAAGAGTTTCTTAAATCATACTTCGATTCATCGAAATACTCCGTCAACATCCCAATTCCAGGCTTTCTGGTTGGGGCATTCTCATGTGGGAAAGTCTTATCAATATGCTCTTTCACAAAATCAACGCCTTCACCTTTAAAGGTGTCGATCACAAATTGATGCACAGGCCAGAAATTTGCCTCCGGATGAGAATCCGTACCAAGGCCATCTTGATTCGAAACTAATACGAGTTCAAAATCAAGCTCCTTAGCTATGCGTGGTAAATATTGAAGTGCGCCAGGATAAAACTTCAACTTCTGAAATGAATCGATTTGCTCGTCTTCAGGTTCCAGAATTAAAGTGCCATCTCGGTCAATAAAAAGAATCGGTTTCAGTTGATTCGCCATTATTATTAATTGTAAAAGGTTTGGATTGCTTCTAATAAACGTTCGTTCTCTGGCTTGGTTCCCACCGTTATACGAAGGCACCCTTCGCATAAAGTTACTTTTGAACGATCGCGAACGATGATACCTTGTTCAACCAAGTATGCATATAGAGCACGAGGCTCTGATAATTTTACCAACACAAAATTTGCGTCCGAAGGCGTAATATGTTCTACTTGCGCTAAAGTCGCTAATTTTGAAACTAATACTTCGCGCTCAGCCACAGTAGCTTTAATCCACTCGTTAATGATATCCACCCCATCTAATGCTTCAAGGACAAGATCCTGCGTCGCTTGATTGATATTATATGGTGGTTTAATTTTATTGAATACCTCGATAATTTCTTTGCTAGCGAATGCTAGTCCCAAGCGTAATGCCGCCAATCCCCAAGCTTTGGATAAGGTTTGAAGAATCACCAGATTTGGAAACTCCGCCAAGGCTTGTGTAAAAGACTTTTGCTTCGAATAGTTGATATAAGCTTCATCTATAACCACAATGCCATTAAAGTTGACCAAAATAGTCTCTATATCTTGTGCATTTATGCTATTCCCAGTAGGGTTATTCGGTGAGCAAATAAATAGGAGTTTGGTATGCTGGTCGATAGCCTCAGCAATACCATCTAAATTCAATTGATAGTCATTTGTCAAATTTACTTTCCTAACTGCTATATCGTTAATATTTGCAGATACCTCATACATTCCGTAGGTCGGTGGCACTAAAATAACGTTGTCGACTTGCGGTGTACAAAAAGCACGATAAAGAAGATCGATAGCTTCATCGGATCCATTACCCAAAAACATATGTTCGGCAGGAACCCCTTTAATTTTCGAAAGTTTATGTTTGAGTTGATGTTGTAAGGGATCAGGATATCGGTTGTAATCATGAGGCAGTGGAGATCCAAAAGGGTTTTCATTTGCATCAAGCCAAACCGAGGCTTCACCTTTAAACTCATCTCTAGCAGATGAATAGGGAACCAATTTTCTGATATTGTCCCTAAGCAGTGCGTTTAAGTTGAACGACATGTTAATGTTTATAAAAAATTAGAGCTGTAAATATGAGGAAAAATTAATTAAATCACTAGACTAAAAACCATTTACCTTCCATTGAAAGCTCCGTTGATGGGAAAATAGCCTGCGCTTCTTCCAACAAAGGAGTTAATGTTTTATAGCGTGCGGAGTAATGCCCGAGTAGTAATTTCTTCGCCTGTACTTCTTTTGCTATTTCCGCCGCCTCTAAACTCGTTGTATGGAACGTTTCCTTGGCACGATCCACCATCTCATGCAAAAATGTAGACTCGTGATATAACAAGTCGACATTTTGAATGGAATTCAGATAGATTGGATGTCGCACTGTATCGGAGCAAAATGCATAACTACGCGATGCGGGAGCAGGAAATGTAAGCTCCGCAGCAGGATATACTTTCCCACTTGGATCCACATAATCCATACCTCGCTTCAAAGCAGAATAATAGGGAGCAGGAATACCTAAGTCTTCCACCAGATCTGCGCGTAAAATAGCGTTTCTCTTTCCTTCACTAAATCGAAATCCCGTACAAGGAATTCGATGTATCAACGGAAAAGAGGTAACCGATAACATTCTCGATTCATAGATTACCTCTTCTTTTTCTGGATTATTGGTATGAAATATAATATCGTAACGGATGACCGTTTCTGAATACTTGAAATGCAAGTTCAGAATTTCCTCTAAGGGCGCGGGGCCATAGATATGTAAAGCGGATTTACGGCCTACAAGGTGCATGGAAGATAACAATCCAACCAAGCCCAAGTAATGGTCTCCGTGTAGATGGCTGATAAATATATGATTGATACGATTGCTTTTAATACCATACCGACTGAGCTGCATTTGCGTACCTTCTCCACAATCAATCAAGAATAATTGCTCATTGTAATTGATAACCTGCGAAGTCGGATGACGCTCGTATATCGGGGTCGCAGAACTGTTGCCAAGTATTAAAACCTCAAAGCGGATCATTTTAGTTTTGCTCCTGCTTCAAGTCTAAGCGAATCTCATTCCCAAAGATAAGATCCTTCGCCTTCTCGACATTCGTGGTAATAATAAAGTACTTATCCAATCCTAAAGATTTGATAAAGTCCTTAACGCCATCATTTAAGTTCGTCAAGATAAAAAGACCACCTGAGGACTTGCATAATCGACGAGCTAATAGCCCAGTACGAATTCCTGCCTCATCAGTATCTTGAACCTGATTCATATCTAAAACAATATTGCGTTGCCCGCCAGTATTGCGAAGCATAAACTCTCCTTTTAAATTTGCGGCAGCATCCCCATCCAATTTCTCTTGGAGAGGTTCAATCACCACATATCGCTCATGCTTATCTACCGTAAATTTCATAATGTTGTTGTTAATAAGTTAAGGTCTTTAGAGCCGCATCAACATTCCGTTGAACGCGATCTAGAACATCTCCTTGTCCTGGATACACAAATTTCTCTCCTGTGATGTGCTCGAAAAGCTCAATATAGCGTTCTGAAATGGAATTAACAATTTCATCGGTCATTTCAGGAACATTTTGACCGTCCTTACCTTGGAAACCATTCTCAATTAACCATTGGCGTACAAATTCTTTAGACAACTGCTTTTGTGCCTCACCTTTCGCCTGACGGTCTTCATAGCCTTCAGCGTAGAAGTAACGCGAAGAATCTGGCGTATGGATTTCATCAATCAAAAAGATCTCGCCATTTTGCTTACCAAATTCATATTTCGTATCCACTAGAATTAATCCACGCTCTTTAGCTATTTCTGTCCCACGTTGAAATAATGCTCGCGCATATTTCTCTAATTGCGTATAATCCTCTTCCGAAACAATGCCCTGTGCAATAATTTCTTCCCTAGAAATATCCATATCATGTCCAACTGCAGCTTTTGTCGTCGGAGTAATAATTGGCTCAGGCAATTTATCATTCTCACGTAACCCTTCAGGCAATGTTACACCACAAAGCTCGCGTCCACCGTCGCGATAAGTTCTCCATAGATGTCCTGAAACATATCCACGGATAACCATTTCTACTTTGAAAGGCTCGCAGCGCTTGCCGATTGTTACATTCTCATCAGGGACTGAAACGACCCAATTTGGCAAAATATCTGAAGTTGCTTGTAAAAACTTCGAAGCAATCTGGTTCAGCACCTGTCCTTTGTAAGGAATTGCTCTTGGTAGGACCACATCAAATGCTGAAATCCTATCCGATGCAACCATTACTAAATAATCTTCAGCAATACTGTATACATCTCTCACCTTCCCTCTGTAGAAGGCTGTTTGCTTGTCAAAGTTGAAATTTGTTTCTCTTATTGTATTCATATCAAATGCGTTCCTCACGCGCTAATCTTCACTATTAAATATCTCCGTAAGCTTCCAAAATACGTTTTACCAATTTGTGTCTCACAACATCAGACCCACTAAGGTAAATAATATCGATCCCTTCGATGTTGTCTAAAATCTTCACGGCGTTCACCAAACCTGATTGATTTTTCTTCGGCAAATCCACTTGCGTCATATCACCCGTTACGATGAATTTCGCAGTCGGCCCCATCCTCGTTAAAAACATCTTCAACTGCATTTCCGTCGCATTCTGAGCCTCATCTAAAATCACAAAACAATTGTCTAACGTTCGTCCACGCATAAATGCTAGCGGTGCTATCTCAATCGTTCTATTTTCTAAATAACCCTTCAGTTTCTCCGCCGGTATCATATCGTCCAAGGCATCATATAATGGGCGTAAATAGGGATCTACTTTTTCTTTTAAATCGCCAGGTAAGAATCCTAAATTCTCTCCTGCTTCAACAGCTGGCCGAGTTAAAATAATTCGTTTTATTTCCTTATTACGTAAAGCTCTGACGGCTAAAGCGACCGCCGTATAGGTTTTTCCAGTACCTGCAGGACCAATGGCAAAAAGTACATCATTTTTAACAATGCTATCGACCATCCTGCGTTGGTTGGGTGTGCGCGCACGAACAACAATACCATTTGGACCGTAGACTATAGGCTCTCCTTTAAATGCCGCAGGTTTCCCTTCAACCTCCTCTTTAATGGCAATCGGTGATGAACTTGGCACCACAACGTTGCCTAAAAGTCCTTCCAACTCTAATAATGAAAGTGATTGAAATTGGTTAACATGTGCATGGATAGACTCGAATATGGGTTGAAATTTATTCCTTTCTCCTTCTTCGCCTAGTACTTTTAAGCTATCTCCACGTGCAACAAGACGCAACTTTGGAAATGTTTTCTTGATGAACTCAAAATTCTCATTTTGTGCTCCCCATAGCGTCGCTAAATTAACGCCATCTAAGTTAATTTCTAATTCGCTCAAATTTTATCGCTATTAATGTTCTAGAATAAATATTTCTACCAATTTTGATATCTTCCTTAAAGATACCAATTATTCAATTTTCTTAAGCAAACTATTCGATAATGACTCAAAAATACAAACTAATTGTGCAGAATTAAAAGCATTTGCAGTCTTTAATTCAATTAGGATTTAGCAATCAGTTTACTTTTCCTACTTTTGTACTTTACAAATAAAATAAAACTTAGTACATTTCTCTTCAGAAGGTCTGAAAAAACAAATGGGAGTCATCACGTTAACCACAGATTTAGGACATCGCGATTTTTATCAAGCTGCGCTCAAAGGGAGCATCATATCGCAATTGCCCGATGTGCGGATTGTTGATATTTCTCACGATATACCATCCTTCAGTATCCAGCATGCCGCCTTTGTTATAAACAATGCATATCCTTATTTCCCAAAAAGAACAGTTCACTTAATCGGTGTTGACACCGTATTTCAAGAAGGAGCTCGTTACCTAGCGATGGCTTATAAAGGGCAATACTTTGTTGGAGCAGACAATGGAATATTAAGTATTATCTTAGGAGAGGATCATGCTGATGAAATGGTGGAAATTAACATTATGCAAGACCTTCGTTACTTACACTTCCCCCTTGCAGATATCATGACTAAAGCAGCATGCCATATCGCAAACGGCGGACGCTTATCGGGGATTGGCATGCCAATTAACAACGCGATGCAAAAAGTAACATTCCAACCGGTTTACAATCAAAACAGTATCAAAGGACATGTAAGTTATATTGACTCTTTTGGTAATGTCATCAGTAATATTAGCAAAGAACTATTCAATAAGGTTCAGGAAGGACGTGAGTTTATTCTCCGCTTCAAACGTAATGAAACGATCTCCAAGATGAGTTGGCATTATAACGAAGTTTCCGAAGGGGAAAAACTCTGTCTTTTTGGTATATCCAACTTCTTAGAGATCGCCATCAATAAGGGGCATGCAGCACAGCTATTAGGCCTCCATCAGGATGAGACTATCTTAATCGAGTTTCTCGATAAACGATAAAAACACACATCCGTTTAGTAGATTCCTGGAAACTTACTTTTTCCCCGCTTGCAAAATCGTAATTCCCGCACCTGCGTTACCTACTGTAGCTCCAAAACTCATTTCCCTAGCAGCAGCATCCGGATTCGCTTTTAATGAAACCTTGATTTTTCGATTATCAAGTTTTTCGATAATAAACCAGTCGTTTTCGAATTTATAAATCTGAGCCCAATCATTATCAGCTCCCGCTGGAACATCCTTGCTAGCATACTTGAGCTCCGTAATTATAACTACTCTTTTATTTATGCTAACGTCCGAAAACCACCAATGCACATTGTTTTTTGTTATTAGAACGGTATCTTTCGCATTTGCATCAAAATCAAACTTTGATTTGTCGAAAATTGGGGGCTCTGCATACCCTTCTTTTTTCTCACAGGCGAATAATTAAATTACAACTAAAGAAAGAAGGAAGGGAAAAATCTTTACTTTTTTAAACATACAATTAAGCTGGTTAAATATAAAACTGATTGAACGACACATTTATCAAGTGATAATTGGCCTAATTAGCTGTAAAAACGAACAATGGAAGCCATTCGCTACAACAAACAACTAATTAACCTTAAAGAAAATCAATAATTAAGTATTCTGCAATACATTTCGTATTTACTCACCATAAACCTCAACCTCAATCAAGCAGGACTCAACCCGATCTTATTCAAAAAAAAGACGTCAAAATTCGTCGCAGAGACGAAGCAGTCTCGAACAAATTAATTTATAAGTAAAAACTGAGGGATCTTTTTTGATATCGCCGTGAAAATGGCTTACTTTATACCAAAAGCCCAGAATGGGCGTTTAAACACATTAAACTTAGTTTCATGAAAATACAACATATTCTCAGCAGCCTAATTTGCTTATTTTTAAGCATTACGATTGCAACGGCGTCCCAAGATAGTATTCTCCAAAAAACAGATTCACTATCCTACGAATCACAAAGACAGCGCGTCAATAAACTTCTAGACGAAAGATCTGCCAAATTCGGAGAATATGCAGCGTCGCTCGAGAAAAAGACAGGCGTCTTTGGTTTATTCAAAACAAAGGGAGATATGCAAAAGTCTATTGATATTTTACGAGCCTTGGTGCTTAATGATAATAATATCTTTATAGAGACTAGGAAACTTTTAGATTTAAAGGATGCGCAAAGCGAACGCTACCAACAATTAGCATCCGAATATGATAATCAGGTCTCTGCTTACATGAAAACGATTACTAAACTGCAAGATGAGAATGAAAAGCTGCGTGAGGAAATCAATTCTGAACAGAAACGTGAGACAAATAATAATGCACTACTCTATTTAGCCATCTTAGCGGTCATTGTGCTGAGTATCTTGCTATTTTCCCAATACAAAAAGAAAAATGTACAAAAATTGACGGAATAGTGATAAGAAGACCTATTTATATAATTACTTTTGCCTCTATTGTAATTATTAAAACTTCATGGCCAGACCGAGATTGAATAGTGGAGACTCGCGTTCAGAGGAATTACCCAAACCCAAGTTAAGTAAGGAAATTCTCAAAAAAGCGATTAAGATATTTTCATACATCAAGCCTTTCAAATGGAAATTTTTGATAGGAATGATGTTCTTAATTTTTTCCAGTCTTACTATGCTCACGTTCCCTGCGCTGTTGGGTGCGATGATTGATGCGGCTCAGGGTCGTCAAACATACACTTGGCTACCGGCTAACGTTATGCAAATCGGCTCGATAGCGATGTGTATCCTTGCCTTTCAATCAATTATGTCGTTCTTCCGAATTCGCTTATTTGTCGAAATCGCGGAAAAAGCATTAGCCAATATTAGAAAAGACACTTACCATAAGTTAATTACACTCCCCATAGATTTTTTTGCGAATCGTCGTGTTGGCGAACTAAATAGCCGCCTTTCTTCGGATTTATCACAAATACAAGACACCATGACAACGACTTTGGCAGAGATTCTTCGTCAAACGATAAGTCTGGGTTTTGGTGTGGTATTACTAGTGCTCGTTTCTCCGAAATTAGCTTTAATGAATTTGAGCATATTGCCAATCATTATTGTTGCAGCTTTGATCTTTGGCCGATTCATTCGTAAACTATCCAAGGAATCCCAAGACGAACTAGCAGACTCTAATGCCATTGTGCAAGAAACGCTCCTTGGAATATCGAATGTCAAGGCATTCGTAAATGAGTATTTTGAATCCCAACGTTATGGTCAAAAATTAAACAAGGCGGTACAATTAGCAGTTAAAGGAGCGACCTTTCGAGGGATGTTTGCCTCATTTATCATTTTCTGCATATTCGGTGCTGTAATTCTTGTAATTTGGTATGGTGCCTCCTTAGTCTCTTCACATGAAATTTCGGTTGGTGATTTAACCACATATATTTTATATTCCATGTTTGTTGCTGGGTCCATGGGCTCTTTCCCTGAACTATACGCCAGCATCCAACGTTCGCTAGGTGCGAGTGAACGCGTACTCGAAATTTTAGACGAACAACAAGAAGACATTCGTGTAACAGAAAGTGACAAAGAAATAAAACAGCGCATTACTGGCGATATTCTATTTGATCATGTCAGTTTCGCCTACCCGACGCGTCCAGATATTGAAATATTAAAAGACATTTCTTTTCATGTTCAATCGGGTAAAAAGCTAGCGATTGTCGGACCGAGCGGTACCGGCAAATCAACTATTGCGTCACTTATCTTACAGTTTTACCAGCCTAAAGGGGGAACAATCTATTACGATGGAATCCCTTCCAATCAACTTGCACTGACAGATGTTAGGAATCAGGTTGCTATCGTTCCGCAAGACGTCCTTTTGTTTGGAGGTACAATCCGTGAAAACATAAGTTATGGAAACCTTCATGCCGACGGTGATGACATTGTCGCCGCTGCAAGGCGTGCTAATGCGCATCAGTTTATTATGGACTTCCCGGAGGGATATGATACAATTGTTGGGGAACGTGGCGTAAAGCTATCTGGTGGACAACGACAAAGAATTGCAATTGCTCGCGCCTTATTAAAAGATCCTTCAATCTTGATCTTGGATGAAGCTACATCATCCCTTGATTCTGAATCAGAACGTTTAGTACAACTTGCATTGGAAGAACTCATGAAGAATCGTACCTCAGTCATTATTGCGCACAGATTGTCTACTATTCGAGACGCACATAAGATTATTGTTGTCGAAGATGGTATTATTTCTGATGCCGGCACACACCAAGAATTAATGAGTAAAGGATCCGGTCTCTACCATCATTTGTATAACCTACAATCATTGCAAACAATCGAAAGTTAATTTTTGTTAATTTCTGAAAAGCTTAAACATTTTGGCTTTTTGCTTGTTATGATAATAAACGATACATTTATTAAATAGGATATTAATTGATATAATCATGGAAAAAAATAGAAACGGACTAGTGGCATTTGCCCTATTAGGATTAGCAGTTGGAACTGCTGCCTATTATTTACTAGGTACAGAAGACGGCAAAAAACAATTAGATCGTGCGAACGACGGCATTAAGAGCTTAACTAAATCTATCAAGGATCTGTCAAAAAAAGAAGCTAAGCGTGCGCAAAAATTCGCGAAAACTGCAAAAGAAGACTTAGAAGACCTGAAGGATCGTGCAAAAGATGCTGGGAAGAGTGTTTTAGATAAAGCAAGTTCAAAAGCGAATGAATGGGCAAGTAAGGCATCGGACGCGGCACATGGTGTAGCTGATAAAGCCGAAAATCTTGCTGATCGCGCAAAATCTGACATCAAAAACGCTTAATTATATAGGCTCATAGTCTTGCCTCAACAGATTGATTTGTATCTTTGTATGCAATGAATCTGTTTACACAAGTCAAGACCTTAATATATAAAGATGTTTTACTCGAATGGCGATCAAAATATGCCATCAATAGCATCTTACTTTATGTAGTATCCACGGTTTTTGTCTGTTATCAATCATTCAAATCCGTGGATTCTCCAATTTGGAACACCCTGTTCTGGATTATTCTACTATTCGCGGCGATCAATGCGATGAGCCGAAGCTTCCTTCAAGAGACCGGATCACGACAACTTTATTATTACAGTATCGTAAGTCCAAAAGCGATTATTCTCGCAAAAATCATCTACAATACTTTTGTTATGGTTTTGCTATCCAGCATCGCCTTTATCGTTTATAACCTTATTTTCTCCAATGAAGTTGGTCATTGGGGTATCTATATGCTCAGCATTCTTTTGGGTAGTATCAGTTTTGCAACCGTGTTTACGATGGTTGCGGGGATTAGTGCAAAAGCTGGAAACAACAGTACCATCATGGCGATTTTGAGTTTTCCAGTTATCATCCCTCTTTTAATTGTTTTAATTAACCTTTCACAGCAAGGTGTTGTCGGCGGAACTTTCGAAGGCAGCTGGAAAGATATAGGCGTCTTACTGTCAATTAATCTCGTTACGATTGCCGTTTCTTTGCTGTTATTTCCTTACCTTTGGCGAGATTGATTTTTATACAGCTATGAGAAAAAATTGGTGGAAAGTCCTTGCTGTTTTTATGGTAGCAGCCTCTATTGTTGCCGGCTTATTAGGACCTGTCCCTGTTCTCCCGATTCTTCATGAAACCATCCGAAATGTGTATTTCCATGTACCGATGTGGTTTACGATGATTTCATTATATCTGATTTCGGTGATATACAGTATTAAGTATTTAAATTCCGGCAAGCGAGAATATGATTTCTTGGCTGTGGAAGCCGTTAATACAGGTATTTTATTTTGTACATGTGGTTTGCTAACGGGAATGCTATGGGCAAATATTACTTGGGGTGCTCCTTGGCCGAATGATCCGAAATTAAATGGTTCGGCGATTGCGACCTTGATGTATTTAGCTTATTTAGTATTGAGAAATGCCCTTGAAGAAGAGCAAAAACGCGCGAAGATATCGGCGATTTATAATGTTTTTGCCTTTCCTATCATGTTTGTCTTAATCTATATCCTTCCAAAATTAACAGACTCCTTGCATCCTGGCAGTGGTGGTAATTCGACTTTTGGAGACCTAGATATGGACAATTTTATGCGTCCTGTGTTTTACACGGCCGTAATTGGTTGGATTTTAATCGGCGTTTGGATTACGACTTTACGTTATCGTGTGCGCTTAATTGAAGATAAAAAGAATTCGTTTTAGATTATGAAAAAAATTGCCTTAATGCTAATCGCTTTATTAGCAGTTATCCCCAATATTTTTGCTCAAAATGGGATCGAAATGGCTGACACATTACGTTCAGAAGGGAAAATATATGTTGTAGTTGCTGTCATGTTAGTGATTTTTAGTGCAGTCGCTATCTATTTATTTATCTTGGATCGTAAGGTTAAGAAATTAGAAAACGACAAATAGGCGAAAATAGATGCTTATTAACCAACATAGGACGCTTTCAGGGCTAAATATTTTTATCGTATCGCTCGTCGGCACTGTTTTATGTTTGGGAGTTTACCTGCATTTGCCAGATCGCTTAACCCCCGTATTATTTGAGCCCGCAGTTGCGAACTTAATCGGTGTTGAAGTTGGACAAAACCTATCGCCAAAAATCAATGTGCTGATCACATTAGCACTCACTATTCTGCAAGCTTTTAACCTAAATAGAGTAGTTAATCATTTCAATCTTCTAGGTAAACCAAATTTCCTAACGGCATTAATGTTTATGACCTTAGTGAGTTTGTTCATCCCATTTCTGGTACTCTCTCCGACGCTTATCTGTAATTTCATCACCATTTGGATGTTATATAAGCTGTTCAACATCTATAAACAAGGAGACGTCAAGGGGATCATGTTCGACTTGGGATTACTCGTCGCATTGGGCAGTATCATTTACTTTCCATTTATTGTCATGCTCGCTTTAATATGGATAAGCTTAATCATATTTAGACCATTTTCATGGCGTGAGTGGATAACCCCATTAATGGGCGTTATATTGGTTTATTTTTTACTAGCTGTTGGCTACTACTGGTTAGAGCGAATGGATGAATTCTTTCAAATATTCATCCCTTTTACCTATCCATTCCCAACACGCTTAGACATGGATGTGTATGATTATTTCGTACTGATTCCGATCGTGATTACCCTGGTGGGATTCTTATTTATCCTGAAGGATAACTTCTTCAAGAGCGTTGTTCAGGTTCGAAAAAGCTTTCAGTTACTCTTTTTCATGATTCTATTAATATTCGGATCATTTTATTTAAATCAGGAGCGCTCAGTCAATCATTTTTTACTCTGTGTACCTCCGGTATCCATTTATCTTGCATATTTTTTCACGCATGCGAAGACCAAATGGTTCTATGAATCACTGTATTTAGTAATCTTATTAACGATCCTCTACTTTCAGTTTTTCTAAAACATTGTCTAATAGTTGTTTAACCTTTTTTAACAAACAAAATTGACGTCCTATTTAAAAAATAGATAGTTTTGTAGCGAAAATTCAAGAGAATACAACCATTACAGAAGAATTAACCTCATCGTTTTGGTCCATTTACAAGATCGGAAATGTGTTCTTCAAATCGATGAATCAAATAAATATGTTGAAACAGTTTAAACCATTTTTATCATATTCGCGACTGCTTACTCTACTGGGCGCAAGCTCTTTGATGTTTTGTAGTTTGCAAAGTTCTGCACAATCCTCAACTTCCCATTCGCCCTATTCCCAATTCGGATTAGGTCAAATGCGTGAAGATTTATTACCTCAAACGCGCGGTATGGGTGGTTTGTCTACCGGAGTTCGCTATGTTGGTGGATTACCGAGCTTAAACATCGCGAATCCTGCAAGTTATTCCGCATTTACGCGTACCATTTTAGACGCAGGTCTTTATGGGAATATTACGCAGTTAGAGAAAAATGGTGCCAAGGATAATACGGCCGATTTTGCATTCAGTCACATTACAATCGGTATTCCATTGGCAAAAGCGGGTGGTCTTTCTTTTGGTCTAATGCCTTTCTCTGATGTAGGATATAACTCTTCTACGATACGTCAATTCGAAAATATTAATTATAAATCGAGTTTAATCGGAGAA
The DNA here is from genome assembly GCF_009557615.1 of Sphingobacteruim zhuxiongii. Taxonomy (NCBI): domain Bacteria; kingdom Pseudomonadati; phylum Bacteroidota; class Sphingobacteriia; order Sphingobacteriales; family Sphingobacteriaceae; genus Sphingobacterium; species Sphingobacterium zhuxiongii. The sequence goes on along the minus strand of NZ_CP045652.1, from coordinate 482,783 downwards.
GGTGGAGTAAACAAAGCCTATTTTGGCTACGGAGTTTCTCCAATCAAGGGTTTGAGTATTGGTGCCAACGTAGGATTTCTATTCGGTAACTTGTATGACAAAGCAATGATTGAATTCCCGTACAACGCCGGTTATTATAACACCGTACAAACAGCAACTCGACGTATTCGCGGAGCCTCTGTTGATTATGGTGTGCAATATTTCAAAGCATTAGGTAATAAGATGAACTTTACGATTGGCTATTCCGGTTCATTGAATAACCAAATCAATAATAAAACAACTTCTATGGTGACATTAACCGAAACCGATCAATCATCGGATTACGGGGACCAAGTCGCTATCGATACATCGGCGTTTAATTTAGTTTCTGACCGCAAAGTGAACCTACCGTTGAAACATAATGTTGGTTTTACGATTTCTAAAGGTGTAAATTGGATGGTTGGAGCCGACTTTAAGTATGCTGATTGGTCAGATTTTCAAACACGTGAAAACGAGCAGAAATTAGGAAAGAACATTGGTGTTGCTGTTGGTGGTCAGTTTAAACCAGACGCAACCTCGCTAAAATATTGGAATGTAATCGATTATCGTTTAGGCTTTCGTTACAACAAGAGTCACATCTCGGTGGAAAACAATCGCTTAACAGATATGGCAGTCACCGTTGGCCTTGGTTTACCTCTATCGGAGACAAACTTTGGACGTACGTTCTCAAGTGTTAATATCTCTGCTGAGTTTGGACAACAAGGAACATTGAAAAGCAATCTAATCCGCGAGCGATATATAAATATCAACTTAGGTTTCACCATCAATGATGCTTGGTTCCTAAGAAGAAGTTATGATTAAGAGCTATGCAGCGTATTTGCATTAAAATAAAGAAATTTCATGTTTTGCCCCTAACAATTATATTGCTAGGGGCAATCTTGTCATTTGCGTGTGAAAACGATCTAAAAGATATTGATCGCATTGCCAATATAAAAAAAGAGGAGGCTGTTGATATTTCGAAGCATGTCACGGTGATTTATAGCGATTCCGCTCGTGTGAAAGCTGAGCTAACGGCTCCAGAAATGCGCGTTTATCATGATACCACCAACCGTAATCAAGGGGACTACGAGTTTAAGAAAGGTGTGAAAATTATCTTTTTTGATGAAGAGGCGAAAGAAAACCAACGGATTACTTCCAACTACGCAAAGCAATATGCAAAGACAGGTATTATTGAATTTCGTAATAATGTAGTCTTGATTATGGAAAATGGGTCTATCGTTAAAACGGAAGAGCTATTTTACGACGAAAAGAATTCAAAATACTATAATACTCAACCGATTAGCATTGAATTCACTGACGGTCGAGGTCATATGCAAGGCACTTCCTTTACTTCAGATTCAAATTTCAACGACGTTGAATTTCAAGGTTCCACTGGACTTTATTACTTGAACTCCAACCAGCAGCTTCCGGGCTTTGGGAACTAACAGGTTTTGAAGCATTTGGATATAAAAAAAATAGAACCTAGCGTTTGATAAATTTTTACTATTTTTTTCATAAAAATTGTATCTTGCGCCTTGTTTTAGAAAAACACAATTAAATAACTAAAATTAAGCATTTAATAAAATTTAGAATAGAGTTATGGGATTAATGAGCTATTTGCGAAACCGTGCGGGCTTAGTCATTTTCGTGATCGGTTTAGCAATCGTTGCGTTTTTACTTGGGGACATCATTAACATGGGTACTCCATTTTGGCGTAGTAGTCAATCGGAAGTCGGCAGTGTGAACGGTGAAGGTATTGATTACCAAATCTTCAACCAACAAGTTGATCAGGCGAGCGCGATGTATCAACAACAAATGGGTGGCAATGCTACTCCTCAAATGAGAGGATTTGCGGTACAACAAGTTTGGAATCAATTTGTGTCACAAGAGTTGTTGAAACAAGAAATTGAAAAAATTGGAATTGAAGTTGGTAAAGCAGAATTAAATAGCTTAATCTACGGTAATAACCCATCACAACAGATTTTACAACAATTTGGAAATCCACAGACAGGGAAAGTTGATGCCGCATATATTAATGCAGTAATCGAGCAGGCAAAAACAAATCCTGAAGTAAGTCAACAATGGAATCAATTATTAGAGTCTGTTAAAAACGAGCGTTTGAATGAAAAATATTCAAACCTAGTAAACAGCTGTATTTACACGACTTCTTTAGAAGCTGAGTATGATTACAACTCACGCAACAAATTAGCGAACTTTAAATACGTGATGTTAGATTACGCTTCAGTAAATGACGCGGAAATCAAATTAACAGACGCTGATTATAAAGAATACTTTGACAAGAACAAAAATGCGTTTAAAAACGCAGAAGAGACTAGAGCAATTGAGTATGTATTATTCAATGCAAGTCCAAATGCTGCCGATACAGCGACTGTTTTAGGAAATATTCAAAAAGTAAAAGCAGAACTTCAAACAGCAACGAATGACTCATCATTTGTTTCTTTGAATTCTGACAACAAATACCCAGTTAAATATTACAGTAAGGGTCAATTAAGCCCAGCTTTAGATTCTACTGTATTTAACGCTGCTTCAGGTACAACTGTTGGTCCTTTCTTAACACAAGGAGTTTATGAGATTGCAAAAGTAATTGAAACTAAATTTAGTCCAGATTCAGTAACTGCTTCACATATTCTATTGAATCCAGCAACTGAGGGTGGTGTTGACAAGGCATTAAAGAAAGCTGATTCGATTAAGAACTTAATTGTAGCTGGTGGAAACATGGCGGCGTTAGCAATTGAATTCAGCGTTGATCCAGGTAGCAAGAACAACGGAGGAGAATTAGGCACATTTACTCGCGGCCGTATGATTCCTGAGTTTGAAGAAGCAGCATTTAGCGGAAAAGCAGGTGATGTTACTGTAGTAAACTCGAGTTACGGTGTTCACGTTTTAAAAATTGAGAAACAAACTGGAAATTCGAAAATTGCGAAGTTAGCAATCGTCGACAAAACGATTGTTGCTGGTAAAGAAACTACAGACGCAGCATATGCCAAAGCGAATACATTCTTTACTGCAGTAAACAAAGATAATTTCTCAGATATTGCGAAACAACAAAATGCGGCAGTTCAAACGAATGATCGTACTGTAGCGATGGATAACATGTTAGGTGCTGTAGAGGTTCCACGTGAATTAATCCGTTGGGCATATGAAGCGAAAGTTGGTGATCTTTCGGATAAGATTTATGAAACTGAATCAAACTTTATCGTAGCGCGTTTGACTGGAGTTCAACAAAAGGGTCAACAAACGTTAGAGTCTGTAAAGACTTTAATTGAGCCTGTTGTTAAAAATTTGGTTAAGGCTAGAATGTTAAAAGAGAAAGTAAACAACGCTTTAAATGGTGCTAGCTCTATCGATCAAGTTGCTCAAAAATTAGGCAAGAATGCTTTATCGGTTGAAAACATCGTTTTAGCGAATCCAGTTATCCCTGGTGTTGCTGTTGAAAATGCTGTCGTTGGTACAGTTTTCGGCTTGCAACCAAATAAGCCATCTAAAGCAATTGAAGGTAAACAAGGTGTTTATGCTGTACAAGTAAACGGTTTTGTAAATCCTAAGGCTATTGCGGCTGAAGAATTAACGGCTCAACAAAAACAAATTACTGCAGCGAAAGCTCAACGTTCTTGGAGTGTTATTTTTAAAGCATTACAAGACAACGGTAAGATTGTTGACAATCGTATTAAATTCTATTAACATATAATAGTTAAATTTACAGCTGGATAGCAATATGTTATCCAGCTTTTTTTATTTTTAAGAAATGGATATTCAAGAAAACATAGTCAACAAGGTAGCGCAAAGTGGGTTAATCACAGTTGATTTGGCGAATTATGCGCCAAAAGAACCTATTGTTATCTATGACATCAAGGATAACCTTTTCCACGGTTTAATTTTGAAGGAGAAGGATTTCAGAGAATTTATCAAAACACATGATTGGTCACAATACAGTGGGCAACACGTAGGCATTATTTGCTCTACAGATGCGATTGTACCAACTTGGGCCTATATGCTATTGACAACGAAGATGATTGATTACGCGGCTTCTGTTCGCTTTGGAGACGAAGACTCTGTTCGTACAAGGCTATTTGAAAAAGCCTTGGAAAACATTGATTTTAGTCAATATCAAGATCAGCGTATTGTTGTCAAAGGATGTGGTGATATTGCCATCCCTGAGAGCGCTTTTGTTACGTTTACCGCAGCGTTGAGTCTGCGTGCGAAAAGCATTATGTATGGAGAGCCATGCTCTACCGTGCCTGTGTTCAAGCGAAAATCTTAAACTATTGCTATTTTACCTCGTCATAATTGTATGAAAAGAATTTTTACGCTACTAGCCCTGATTGTAAGTTTAGGAACTGTCTCCACAGCGCAAACATTGCCGCATTTATCGAACCCGACCTTTCAGCCAGGCGAAGTACTAAAATATAAATTGAAGTACGGTATCATGTCTGCTGCGACTGGGACACTATCTGTTCAAAAATCTAAACACAGTTTTGGTATGGAAGATCCGATTCACCTTCATGCATTTGGACAAACTTCCGGTGCATTCTCCGCGTTCTATACTGTAAAGAATCAATACGATTCCTATATTAACAAGGAAAACTATCTTCCTATTCTTTATACAGAGAATATCCGCGAGAACAACTATCGTCGAGTGGAATATGCTACTTTCGATCATAAAACACGTAAAGTCAGTGGAAAGAAAGGAACATTTAGCAGCCCTACGATTCAGACATTTGACCTTGTTTCTGCGTACTATTTTTCAAGAAACTTGGATTTCTCGGGGCTAAGCAAAGGCGATAAGTTTAAGATAACCTACTTCTTAAACGATGAAGTTGCTCAATTAGGAGTAGAATATGTTGGTGTCGAAAAGGTAAAATCTGTATTGGGAGAACTTGAGTGTATCAAGCTTAGTCCAGAAATAAGTCCCGGAAGAATTTTTAAAAAGAATAGTCGTTTGTATCTTTGGGTCACCAACGACGGTAATCGCATTCCAGTAAAAGCTCAAGTAGATATTTTAATTGGTTCGGTTACTATGGAATTAGTTAGCGCTGATGGATTAAAATATCCACTAGGAAAACGAGTAAGTTATTCAAAGTAAAAAATGATAGAAGTAGGTAATGTGCTTGTTCACGAAGATATTGTGAACAATGATTTTGTTTGCAACCTAAGCAAATGTAAAGGAGTTTGTTGTATTGAAGGCGATGCCGGTGCTCCTTTGACGGAGGCTGAAACTAAGATATTAGCAGATATCTACCCTATCGTAAAACCTTACTTAACAGAAAAAGGAATTCAAGCGATCGAGGAACAAGGAACCCACGTAATTGATGCCGATGGTGATTTAACGACCACCTGCGTTGATGGAAATAAAGAGTGCGCCTATGTAACTTGGGAAAATGGCATCACCAAATGTGCTATTGAGAAAGCTTATGAGTTAGGGGAAGTAAGTTGGAAGAAACCCATCTCTTGTCACTTATACCCTATTCGTGCTACACATTATCCAGAGTTTGATGTGTTGCACTACGACCGCTGGTATATCTGTAAAGATGCATGTACTTTCGGCCAGGAGTTAAAAATTCCGGTATACAAATTCTTAAAAGACCCGCTGATTCGCGAGTATGGAGAAGAATGGTACAAAGAGCTTGAAAATACGTTAGCTTCTCAACCATAATTTTATTATTTTTATGGTCAATTTCAGTGATTACTGATGGTATTAAACCATTTTCATGTTAACATTAGACGAAATACAACTTCCTATAAAAGAACACCTGAAACGCTTTGAAAAAACATTCAAAGCGTCTATGCAAAGTTCAGCACCTCTATTAGACCGTATTACGGGCTACCTGATTAAACAAAAAGGAAAACAGATGCGTCCGATGTTTGTTTTCTTTTCCGCGGGTGTTAGTGGAGGAATTACCGAATCTACTTATCATGGGGCCTCACTTGTCGAATTATTACATACAGCTTCGTTAGTACATGACGATGTTGTTGATAATTCCAATGAACGCCGAGGATTCTTTTCGATCAATGCCCTTTGGAAAAATAAAGTGGCCGTTCTTGTTGGCGACTTTCTATTGTCAAAAGGTTTATTGTTATCGGTTAAGCATAAAGAGTTCGAGCTACTCCGAATCGTTTCGGAAGCAGTAGAACACATGAGTGAAGGCGAGTTATTACAAATTGAAAAAGCGAGACACCTCGATATTGAAGAGACGATATACTACGAAATTATTCGCAAGAAAACTGCTTCATTAATTGCGTCTTGTTGTGCCTGCGGAGCGTCATCTGCCGGCGCCGATGAAGACACCGTCGAGAAATTACGCTTGTTTGGAGAGAAAGTTGGTATTGCTTTCCAGATTAAAGACGATTTATTTGACTTTGGTCTTGATGATGTCGGGAAACCAGTAGGGAATGACATCAAAGAAAAAAAGATGACTCTACCATTAATTTACGCTTTGAATACGGTTGCCAAATCCGAAAGAAGAAAGATTATTAATTTGGTAAAAAACCATAACGAAGATACAGAGAAGGTTGCCGAGGTGATTGAATTTGTAAAATCAAATGGAGGTTTAGAATATGCGACCGAACGCATGTTGCAATATCAACAGGAAGCTTTTGATATTTTAGCAACGATCCCAAACGGAGGGGAATTTAAAACGGGATTAGAACAATTAGTACGATTTACAACAGAAAGAAAAAAATAAGATGAGCCACGAAGCGTTATTTATGATCGGATTTATAGTTTTTATAATTCTGATGTTAGCAATAGATTTAGGTCTTTTTTCGAAAAGCGATAAACCTGTATCATTAAAGGTGGCCGCCATCATGAGCGCGATTTGGGTAGCATTCGCACTTCTATTTGCATTATTGCTGTATTATTGGGGGAATGAACTTCATAATGTCCATGATTTAGCAAGGTTAAAGGAGATTGTGGCCAAACATTTCCATAATATCAATATCAATGAAAATGATTTAGCGGCAAGTATTCAACTTTATAATAAGACCCTAACAATTGAATATTTAACAGGTTACGTCGTTGAATATGCGCTTTCTGTCGATAATATCTTCGTCATGGTGTTGTTGTTCAGTTCCTTTGGTATCCCTGAAAAATACTACCATAAAGTACTTGTATGGGGAATTTTAGGTGCGATAATTATGCGTTGTATCTTCATTTTTGTTGGTGCAGCACTCATTACCAAATTTGGTTGGATTCTATATGTTTTCGGTGCTTTCTTAGTATACACCGGTTTCAACATGTATATCAATAGAAATAAAGAAGAAGAAGTTGACCCAGAAAATCACCCTGTTGTTAAATTTGCATCCAAGCACTTCAAGGTGACACACAAGTTAGATCAAGGTCGATTCTTCCATATTGAGGACGGCGTAAAATACATGACGCCTCTGTTCTTAGTTTTGTTGGTGATCGAATTTACAGATCTAATTTTTGCGGTAGACTCAATTCCAGCAATATTCTCGATTACTAAGGATCCATTTATCGTATTCTTCTCGAACATTTTTGCAATACTTGGTCTGCGTTCAATGTTTTTCCTATTGATCAACATCATACACAAGTTCCACTATTTAAAAGTGGGATTAGCATTCTTATTGATCTTCATTGGATTGAAAATGTTACTGCACCATTGGTTAGCAGATTGGGGCTTTACGACGGCACACTCATTATTTGTCATTCTAGGTATCTTAGCCTTGAGTATAGTTGCTTCCCTGGTTTTTCCGAAGAAAAAAGAGTTCGAAAACTCTTAAAATATTTAAAACGCCCTCTGCATAAGAGGGCGTTTTTTTCTATTCCCCATCCGCTATTTGCTTTTTAATAAAAGTATCTCTTCATTGTGCTAATATTTTTACACTTTTGAGGGGTTACAATCTCTACTATTTTATATATTCGTGAACTTTAATTAAAATCACAAACAATGAATTGGAGCAAATCTATATTTTTTGCGGCAGCCTTATTCGCCGTAACTCAAACACAAGCTCAAGATAACTTAATCAATGCCCTTAAAGGGAATGCTAGTGACAACAGCAAAGAAGGTTTCAAATTTACCGAGGTAATTAACCTAGGAAATACTTCAATTAAAGACCAAGGATCTTCTGGTACTTGTTGGTCATATTCAGGAAATTCTTTTCTAGAATCTGAAATGATCCGTATGGGAAAACAACCGGTCGAAATTTCACAAATCTATACTGCTCGTAATACGTACATTGAGAAAGCGAAAAACTTTGTTCGTTTGCATGGCGATCAAGCTCAAGGTGACGGAGGTCAACTGCATGATGTATTAACTATCTTTAAAAAGTATGGCGCAGTTCCACGTGAAGTTTATACTGGCTTACCAGATGGACAGACTCGAAACAACTTTGGCGAGATGAGTCCGCTATTGCAAGGTATTACAGAGAATGTAGCGAAAAGCAAAAAACCAAGCAAAGATTGGTTAAAGGCTTTTACTGCCGCGATGGATTCCTATTTAGGTGAAGTTCCAGAAACTTTCCAATACAATGGTAAATCGTACAATCCGAGAACATTTGCTGATCAAGTAATTGGTATTAATCCTTCGGATTATATTGGAATCTCCTCATTTGACGAGCATGCTTATTACAAACCGTTTGTATTATTAATTCCAGACAACTGGTCTTTCGAAAGTTTTTACAACGTGAAGATTAATGATTTGACTGACATTATTGATAATGCATTAGAAAATGGATATACTGTAGCATGGGCAACCGACGTATCAGAAAAAACATTTAGCTGGAAAAATGGTGTTGCTTTCGTTCCTGAGAAACCAATCGAGCAAATGAACAAAGAAGAGGTAGATAACCTTTTCAATGGTCCGAAAACAGAAGCGAATATCACAGCGGCACAAAGACAAGAAGCGTTCGATAACTATTCGACGACTGACGATCATGGTATGCACATTGTTGGTTTAGTAAAAGATCAAAATGGTAAGGAATACTATATTGTGAAAAACTCATGGGGAGCATCCAACGATTACAAAGGTTACATGTATGCTACAAAGGAATTTGTACGCTACAAGACAATCTCTTTATTGTTGCACAAAAAAGCATTAACTAAGAATATGCAGAAGCAACTTGGGGTTTAACTTAATTTAACATTATTTATACAAAAGTCTCTGAATTATCAGAGACTTTTTCCGTTTCTAATAACTAACTTTATTCAAACAATAATTTATTACCATTAGAATTGATTATGAAAAAGGCACTGTTATTATTATTTATCATTCCATTCTTGGCGGTCGCTCAGGAAAAAGGAATCCATTTCGAACATAATACGAATTGGGCTAAAGTGAAAGCGAAAGCAAAGGCGGAGAACAAATTTATTTTTGTTGATGCATTCACAACATGGTGTGGTCCATGTAAATGGATGGCTAGCGAGGTTTTTCCACAAGAAAAAGTTGGTACTTATTTCAATGAGAAGTTTGTCAATTTGAAGATTCAAATGGACGAAACCAAAGATGACAATGCTGATGTTAAGTCATGGTATGAAGAAGCGAAGCGTTTTACTAAAGATTATTCTATTAACGCCTATCCGACATTCTTAATTTTCAACCCTGACGGTGAACTTGTTCATCGTATTGTAGGTGGAGCGGAGGCTGACGCTTTTATCGTAAAAGCTGGCGAGGGATTAAATCCGGAGACGCAGTTTGTTACAGTGGTCAAGAAATTTGAAGCTAATCCAACAGACGTTGCGATTGCTAGAGCGACAGCTGCTGCAGCAGAAAGTGCATATGACAAAAATCTTCAACAGAGAGCCACAGAAGCCGTGATTGCTAATTCATCAACAGAAGAGTTACTATCTAAAGAAAATGCGGCATTCCTTCTAAAAAGTGCTTCAAACACAAAATCTAAGGCTTTCAGCATTATCCGTGAGAATAAAGCGAAGGTTGACGCTGCATTGGGCGAAGGTAAGGCAGATGCTGTACTAGCGAATGCTGTAATTAATTCTGAAATCGCACCGTTGCTTTGGAGTTCCGAAGGGGACAAGTATGCTACTGTAGTCGCAGATGCAGAGAAAAAATATAGTGATCTTAAAATCAAAGAAAATATAATAGGTTTTAAAACTCAGTATTTCCTAAGAAAAAAGAATTTCCCTGCATTCAAAGAAGCCGTTGAAGAATATATTGCGTCACAAGATGGAAAAGTAAACGCAAGTACATTGAATAGCTTTGCATGGGCGATATTTGAGAATTGTGACGATGCAGCATGTGTAAAAGCAGCTTTAGCTTGGAGCAAGAAATCAATTGAAAATAATGAGGATCCAGCATTATTAGACACCTATGCAAATCTTCTATATAAATCTGGAAACACTAAAGAAGCTATTGTATGGCAAGAAAAAGCTTTAGCAAAAGTGGATGCCGATTCTAAAGCAGCGTATCAAGCGACATTAGACGAAATGAAAAAAGGAGAACCTACTTGGGTTAAAGATGAAGAAGTAATTATGAATTAGACAAATTCATTAAAACAATAAAAAAGGTGATCTTTCGGATCACCTTTTTTATTTGTAGCACTTCTATTTGCTAATATCCTTATACTTAAAGTCCATATTCTGAAACATAAAAGCCCATTTATCAGTTTGTTCGGCGATTACCATTTCTGTCGACTTCCCTGCTCCATGTCCCGCCTTAGTGTCAATTCGAATTAAAACCGGATTTTTACCGGTATTGTATTCTTGTAGTCTTGCGGCAAATTTGAAGGAGTGAGCAGGTACTACTCGGTCATCATGATCGGCCGTTGTAACCATTGTAGCAGGATAAGCTGTTCCTGCTTTCAAAGCATGATAAGGCGAATACCTATAAAGGTACTTGAACATTTCCGCATTGTCATCTGCTGTTCCGTAATCAAAGGCCCAACCAGCCCCAGCAGTAAACTTGTGATAGCGTAGCATATCCAGCACCCCTACTGCCGGAAAAGCGACTTTGTAGAGCTCAGGACGTTGCGTCATCACTGCGCCAACTAGCAGTCCCCCATTAGAACCTCCAGCAATCGCTAATTTCTCAGAACTTGTGTATTTTTCACTAATTAAATATTCAGCAGCAGCAATAAAGTCGTCAAATACATTTTGCTTTTTCAACTTGGTGCCTGCAATATGCCAGTTTTCGCCATATTCGCCCCCACCACGTAGATTAGCTACCGCGTATACCCCACCTTGCTCCAGCAAAATTAATGTACTGACACTAAAAGAGGGGGTTAAACTAACATTAAAGCCACCATAAGCATACAACATCGTTGGATTTGTACCATCTAACTTAACACCTTTCATGTAGGTTATAATCATGGGAACCTTAGTTCCATCTTTTGAAGTGTAAAACACCTGTTTGGATTCATAATTTGAAAAATCAAATTGAATCGCTGGTTCTTTGTATTTATCCGATTTACCTGATGCAATTTGATATTTATAAATAGTTCCTGGATTTACATAATTTGTGAACGAATAATAAAGTTCATTATCTGTCTTTTTTCCAGAGAATCCGGAAGCCGTACCAATTCCAGGTAATTCAATCTCCCTTTCCAATTTTCCAGTTTTGTCAAATTGCTTAACTTGAGAAATCGCATCCTTTAGATAAGTAGCAAAAATCTTTCCTCCCGCAAGCGACGGACTTAACACCTGTTCAACCTCAGGAATAATGTCTTTCCAGTCCTTCGAGGTAGGACTCGAGAATTCCGTTGTAACAACTCGGCCATTGGGGGCATTCAGTTCCGTATAAATTAAAAGCTTGGTACCATCGTTATCCAGTATGGAATGATTTTTCTCCATATTATCAACAACAGTTACAAATTGTGCGTTGGGAATCGTCAGATCTTTCGCATAAAGTTCATTGCCAGATGTTGTATTTGCAGCAGTCACAATTAAAAAACGCTCATCTTCAGTCAAGTAACCACCCACATAACGTCTTGGTGTCTTGGCCCCTCCAAATATTAGTTCATCGGTCGCTTGCGCGGTATTTAGTTTATGGAAATAAAGTTTGTGTTGATCAGTCAGTGCTGACAGCTCTGATCCTTGTTTAGGTTTGTCGTATGAACTATAAAAAATACCTTCATTACCTTTCCAAGCAAGTCCACTAAACTTAACGTCGACAAGCGTATCGCCGACGATAGACTTGTCTTCGGTCTTCATGATAATTACTTTACGCCAATCAGAGCCTCCTTCAGAGATTTGATAAGCAACTAAAGAACCATCCTTACTAAAATTGACACCTGCTAACGAGGTTGTACCATCAGTTGAAAATTGATTGGGGTCTAAAAACACTTCCTGAACTCCGTTTTCCCCTTTTTTACGATAGAGCACATGTTGATTTTGAAGTCCATCATTTTTGTAATAATAGATATATTCACCTTCTTTAAATGGAGCTCCTTCTTTTTCGTAATTCCAAAGTTTTTCCAGACGCGCACGTATTTGTTCTCTATATGGAATTTGACCGAGATAGTCATCTGTTACTTCATTCTCTGCTTTTATCCAATTTTTAGTATCTCCGGACAGATCATCCTCCAACCAACGATATGGATCGTCGACTAAAGTCCCAAAGTAATTGTCTTGTTGGGTTCCTTTTTGGCTTTTTGGGTAGGGTTTCACAGTAATATCAGTTTTGGAGTCTATTGTCTTTTCTTGGTTACATGCACTTATTCCTACAACAAGCACAGCATAGCTTAAGATTTTCCTCATAATTATTAGAATTGTTCTCAAACAAAACTAATCAATTAATCGGCTCTGCAAAAAACCATTATTTGATATTAAATATTAAATATGGTAGTTTTGGCGTTCATGAGCTCTCGCGATAAAATATACTTTGCTTCTGACTTCCATTTGGGCTCCTATCCAAAGGAAGCAAGCGTACTACGAGAACAAAAAATTATCAGTTGGCTAGATGCTATTAAGGTCGACGCAAAAGAATTATACCTTGTTGGAGACGTCTTCGATTTCTGGTTTGAATATAAAACCGTTGTACCGAGAGGTTATATCCGATTTTTAGGAAAATTAGCCGAATTGGCCGATCTAGGCGTTAAAATCAAACTGTTCAAGGGTAACCATGACATGTGGATGTTTGGTTATTTCAAAGATGAATTGGGCGCCGAAATCATAAGCAATGAATTAGAAGTAACTTACAATAATAAGAAATTCTATATTCATCATGGTGATGGACTAGGTCCCGGAGACCGAAAATATAAGTTTCTAAAAAAGATATTTCGAAGTTCTTTTTGTCAATGGCTTTTCGCGAGATTACACCCTAACTTAGGAATAGGAATTGCGCAGCAATGGTCAAAACACAGTCGTATTTCTAATAACGAAGATGAACATTTTCTCGGAGAAGAGAATGAATGGTTAATTGTTTATGCAAAAGAACTACTAGCAAAAGAACACTTCGATTATATGATCTTTGGACATCGACATTTACCATACGACGTCAACCTTTCTAACAATAGCCGTATTGTTAATCTGGGGGAGTGGATTAATTTTCATACCTACGCAGTTTGGGATGGAAACGAACTTGAGCTCAAAAAGTGGGAATAATTAAAAAACATAATTAATGGAATGAATTGGATATTACTGATCATTGGCGGACTTTTCGAAGTGATGTTCACTTTCTGTATCGGCAAAGCAAATGACGCTGTCGGCACTGAGAAATGGTTATGGTACCTCGGTTTTATTATTTCTGTATCGATAAGCATGGGCTTGTTGATCAAAGCAACTGCCACCCTGCCTTTGGGTACAGCTTATGCGGTTTGGACAGGGATAGGAGCTGTAGGCACGGTGTTAATGGGGATCTTTATCTTCAAAGAAGCCGCAGATTTTTGGCGAATTTTCTTTATCCTTACTTTAATAGCGTCTATTATAGGACTTAAAGCTGTTTCTTCACACTAGAAAACAACAAAAAACCGATAAAATTTAGTTATTTTTGTCGGTTGGCTCGTGAAATCAACGCAATACACGAGTCTATAGAAATCGAATTATACAAATATGTTAGAGAAATTACAAGCAATAAAAGGACGATGGGAAGAGGTTGAAGCTGAATTAAGCCAACCTGATATCATCTCAGATATGAAGCGTTTCGCGAAATTGAACAAAGAATATAAAGACTTGTCAAAAATCGTTGAGCAGTATCATATCTACAAAAATATTGTTAGCAACATAGATACCAGCAAAGATATCCTAGCGAACGAAAAGGATCAGGAATTGCGCGAGATGGCTAAAGAGGAGTTAGACACCCTTTTAACTGACAAGGAAGAGAAGGAAGAAGAGATTCGATTAATGTTGATCCCTAAAGATCCTGAAGACGCTAAGAATGCGATCCTCGAGATTCGTGGCGGTAGTGGCGGTGACGAAGCCGCATTATTTGCTGGAGATCTTTATCGCATGTATACCCGTTACTTCGAAACCAAAGGCTGGAAAAACGAAGTTATGGACGTTACAGAAGGTACTTCCGGTGGCTATAAAGAGGTAATCTTGAAAGTTATTGGTGATGATGTTTATGGTCAGTTAAAATATGAATCTGGAGTTCACCGTGTGCAACGTGTACCTGATACAGAAACACAAGGTCGTGTCCATACTTCTGCCGCTTCAGTTGCGGTGCTACCAGAAGCAGAAGAAGTCGATGTGGAGTTAAATCCAGGCGATATTGAATTGCAAACTTCCCGTTCGGGAGGTGCTGGTGGACAGAACGTCAACAAGGTAGAAACAAAAGTTCAATTAACACATAAGCCCAGCGGTATTGTCGTTGTCTGTCAAGTTGAGCGTTCTCAATTAGCAAACCGTGAACTTGCGATGGAGATGTTACGTAATAAACTTTATGAGCTTGAAGTTCAGAAAAAGCACGGTGATGTTGCCGCAAAACGTAAGACTATGGTGTCAACAGGAGACCGTTCTGCAAAAATTAGAACATATAACTATCCTCAGGGCCGTGTTACAGAACACCGTATTGGATTGACTATGTATAATCTTCCAGCGATTATGGACGGTGATATTCAGGATATTATCGACGCATTACAGTTTGCTGAGAATGCAGAAAAGATGAAAGAAGGCGCTGTAGAGTAAGATTTTTAAAAATTTTATTAGCGAATTTAGAAATAAACACTATATTTGCACACCTTCTCAAAAGAAGGGCAATGGTCTGGTAGTTCAGCTGGTTAGAATACATGCCTGTCACGCATGGGGTCGCGGGTTCGAGTCCCGTCCAGACCGCTAAAAATAAAAGAGCGCGATGCTCTATAATCTGAAGGGAAACCTTCAACAAAGTTCTTTAACAACAATTAAAAAGATTTTAGGTCTGGTAGTTCAGCTGGTTAGAATACATGCCTGTCACGCATGGGGTCGCGGGTTCGAGTCCCGTCCAGACCGCCAAAAAATATCCAATTTATAGCGGATAAATTAAATTCTTTTTAAAATGTTAGGTCTGGTAGTTCAGCTGGTTAGAATACATGCCTGTCACGCATGGGGTCGCGGGTTCGAGTCCCGTCCAGACCGCTTAAAGAAAAGGTGTTAAACGTAGAGTTTAACACCTTTTTTGTTTTATACCTGTGTCTCGTCCTGAAATAGCGATACATAAAAAGAATCGTTATGAAAGAAATATCCAATTATGTAAAACGTACGCAGCGTGATTACACTTTAAGCTTCAAACTGAATGTTGTCAGAGAAGTTGAATCCGGAGAATTGACAAGCACACAAGCACAAAGAAAGTATGGTATCCAAGGAGATAGCACAATTCGTAACTGGTTGAAAAAATATGGTAACTTTGATTGGGAGAATCAAATACCATCCAGTATGGCAAAGTCACCAGAACAACGCATTTTAGAATTAGAAGCCAAAATCAAATTGTTGGAGAAGCAGAAAGCGCAGCTTGAGCGACAGAATTACATTGCTGATTCCAAAGCGATTATCTTTGATATGATGATCGATATTGCCGAACAAGAATATAAAATAGACGTAAGAAAAAACTTCAAACCCGCACAATCGATTGTTTCCGACAAGAAAAACAAAAAAGCCTAAGTTTTACTTGTGGGTTGTTCGGGTTAAGTAGGCAAGTGTATTATCGAAGAATCAGACGAACTAAAAGAAGTCAAAATATAGCGAGTAAAGTTGTGAGCTTAGTCCAGGAACTACGCGCTGTTCAGCCAAGAATTGGTACACGGAAACTCTATCATTTATTGGTCCAAGAGCTACAGGTATTAAAAGTTGGCAGAGACAAGTTTTTTGATATTTTACGAGCCAATCACTTATTAATTATTCCAAAACGGAGTTATCGTACCACGACCATGTCACATCATCGATTTAAAAAATATCCTAATATTATTAAAGAAATGAATATTTATCGTCCCAATCAAGTTTGGGTGAGTGACCTCACTTACATCGGAAAGCGAGAAAAACCTTGTTATCTAAGTTTGATTACAGATGTATATTCTAAGAAGATAGTAGGCTTTGAAATCTCAAGCACAATGTGTACAAGTCATGTTGTAAAAGCATTAAAAATGGCTCAAAAACAAAGAAAAATAAAGGAATCATTAATCCATCATTCCGACAGAGGTATCCAATATTGTTCAGACGAGTATCAATATTATCTAAACAAATACAAGATTAAGTGCAGTATGACAGAAAACTCTGATCCTTATGAAAACGCCATTGCTGAACGTATAAACGGTATTCTGAAACAAGAGTTCATGATTGATACCTATCATTTAGATCTAACTTTGATGAAGCAAATTGTAGAGGAAGCAATCAATATCTACAACAATGACAGACCACATTGGTCTAATCATATGCTAACTCCCAATCAAATGCATCTCAAATCAAATATGAATTACAAAACTTATAAAACAAAAAGCAGTAGAAACCTCTCGGCTACTACTGCATAAAATTATGTATTTTTAATCACTGAAAAACTGTATCTATTTTTCAGGACTAGTCACTGAAATATTCAATCTTTTATCAGCTTAACAGCTGTCCCTTTTCTTTTATTTTCGATGATCAATAAATGATAATGCCCCAGAAGGACACTCTTGTATCTGAGCAATCAATTCATCGGTATTTGCGTTTTCTGGTCTTAACCAAGGTCTGTCTCTAGGATGGTAAACATTCGGCAGTAATTTCACACAAATGCCAGAATGTATACAAAGCTCAGGTTTCCACAACACGGTAATTTCACCATTAGGATGAGGATATTTTATTGTTTTTTCTTCCATAAGTAAATTCTGTACTAAGATTAACATATGAATATAAGCATTTGTTTACACAATTGATTCTGTTTCGAATCAGTAAAATTTTTAGCGAATTATCTATATCATTATCAAATATTTATCTTAAATTTAAATGAACTTATAACCCTAAACATATGGAAACACCCCAAAATCCAATGGAAAACCAACCTTTCAACAATGTCGATGAAGGTAAAAACATCGCAATTATCGCTTACTTAACTATAATTGGGCTAATTATTGCATTTGTATTAAATAACGAAAAGAAAAACGAATTTGCGAGATTTCATATCCGCCAGTCTTTAGGAATTTTCATCACGCTTTTTGCTGTGAGCATTGTTTCATACATTCCATATATCGGATGGATTATCGCTATTGCAGGCGTTATTATTGGCGTCATCATGTGGGTCATCGGTATTATGAATGCTGCCAATGGGAAACAAAAAGTAGTACCGATTCTTGGAGAACAGTATAATACAATATTCGCCGGAATTTAATATTTCGCTAAGATATTCAGCATTAGGGACTTTTCTTCGAGAAGTCCCTTTTTTTACATCTAGATAATAGAAAGGCAGAAATTTTATTGATTTTTCATAAAATTTCTATTACGTTTGAAAGATTGAATGGACAAAAAATATTTCATCTACTTTGGGTTACTATTTGAAAATTAGCGTATTAATAAGTGAGTAAATTAAGAAAGATATTACCAAAGACGCGGGAAGATAAAGAGATACTCGAAGGGATGCGAAAGGGCGACAATGATGCGATATCCTATATCTACAAATCATTCTACCCATCTATCTCCCATTTGGTCCTCAATAATAACGGAACCGAGGAAGAGGCACAAGATATCTTCCAGGAGGCGGTGATGGTATTATACGACAAGATTACTCATAATGATTTTGAACTCAGCAGTAAGCTCAGTACGTTCTTATACGCGATTTGTCGACGCTTATGGTTAAAGAGCCTAAACAAGAAAGGCAATTCCTACAGCATAACAGATAACGAGAATTTCGAAATTCCAGACGTATCTGAAGACATTCAGCAACATATGGAATTGGAGTTGAAATTCGACAAGATGGATCACGCTTTAGAAGCTCTTGGAGAGCCTTGCAGTACCATTTTAAGAGATTTCTATATTAAGAACAAATCAATGCAGTACATCTGCGATAAACTGGGTTATACAAACGCTGACAATGCAAAAAATCAAAAGTACAAGTGTTTACAACGATTAAAAAAACTGTTTTTTGATCAAAAGTAAGAAGGATTAATATTTTTATGAGACATCAAGAATTTATAGAACAAGCAGATCGCTATTTGAGCGGGGAAATGAATGCGCAAGAGCGCGCAGAATTCGACGCGCTTTATAATGAGGATTCTGAATTGAATGAGGTTTTTCAGTCTCATAAGGCTTTCATTTTAACGATGAAGCAACAAGCTTCTCGATTAGAATTCAAAAATAAACTTGCCGCAAATATTAACGAACAGCCAAAAGAAGCTGTGATCTACAGAATGTGGAAGAAATTGAAGATTAATGCTGTGGCTGCTGCCGCAGTAGCAATCATTTCTTCATTAGCTACGCTATATCTTACCGGTTACTTCTCAACCATTAGAAAGACAACATCTGAATATAGTGCATTACGCCGTGAAGTAAATAATGTAAAGCGTAATGTAAATGCACACCACAATGCTATTCGGAATATTAAGAAAGAAAACACGAATCAGGCAACCCTACAATATGGAGCGACAGGATTTATGCTCACTAAGGATGGCTATATTGTGACCAACTATCACGTAGTCAATGGTGCGGACTCTATTCATCTTCAAAATAACAAGGGAGAGTCGTTCCGTGCTACCATTATCCATACGGATCCAGAGAAAGATATTGCCATCTTGCATATTTCAGACAGCACTTTTACAAAACCTACGTTTATCCCATATACGTTCAAACGTCAAAACTTAGACTTAGGCGAGGGAATTTATACAATTGGATATCCTAGAGACGAAGCTGTTTATGGCGAAGGCTATTTAAGCTCAGAAACCGGCTATAGTGGCGACACCACAGCTTATCAGATTTCTGTCCCTGTAAACCCTGGTAATAGTGGTGGTCCTGTACTTGATAAATTTGGAAATATTATCGGTATAATATCTGGAAAACAGAAAGGGATTGATGGTGCGGCATTCGCAATCAAGACGAAAGCTCTAGTAGAAACTTTAAACCGAATTCCTCAAGAGTCTTTACGCGGGAATATTGTATTAAATAATAAGAATAGCCTATCAAATTTACCTAGAACCGAGCAGATTAAAAAACTGCAAGATTTTATCTATATGGTGAAGGTATATTAAAAATAAATTGGACTAATGTATGAAATGAGGTGTTACAAAACGTAACACCTTTTTCTTTTACCTTGCAAATTGATTCAATATTATTATCAAATAAAAAATAAAATGCTGATATAAAGATATTTATTAAGTATATTTAATCACACAAACCTACAATGATGCGGACGTTTTGGACTTTCTTTTGCATTTTCATGGTAATCGTATTGGCGATACAAACTTTTGCATATTGGAATGCGGAGACCCATGAAGAATTTGACGTCATTACACTAGTGAAACAAATTATCATCGTATTCTTAATTGCAACGATTACTTCCTTCATAGATCGAAGGAAAAAGAAAAAGGTATATAATTAAAAAGCCAGCTAATAGCTGGCTTTTTTAATATCGTTGTTTGCGATTACTTATTCGGTTGAGGCGTTGTTCTCAAATAAGGACGAATTTCAGTATATCCTTTTGGAAACTTAGCAGGGATCTCTTCGGTTTTAACCGCAGGAACTACAATTACATCTTCACCATCTTTCCAGTCTGCTGGCGTAGCAACTTGATATTGATCTGTTAACTGTAGTGAGTCAATCACACGAAGTATTTCTTGGAAATTTCTACCAGTTGACGCTGGATAGGTAAGTGTCAACTTCACTTTTTTGTCAGGCCCTATAACAAATACCGAACGAACAGTAGCTGTTGCCGATGCATTTGGATGAATCATATCGTATAATTCAGCAATATGCTTATCCTCATCTGCAATGATCGGGAAATTGACCTCAGTTTGCTGCGTATCATTAATATCTTTAATCCATTCATGATGGTCCTCTACCGAGTCCACACTCAGTGCTAAGACTTTAACATTACGTTGATCAAATTCCGATTTTAATTTTGCCGTCCTACCTAATTCTGTCGTACAAACCGGTGTATAATCAGATGGGTGCGAATATAATACCGCCCAAGAGCCATCTATATATTCATAAAAATCTATATCTCCTACAGTTGTTTTTGCCTGAAAATTCGGCGCTAAATCACCTAGTCTTAAACTCATATTCTATATTTTTAATATTAAACAAATTATAATACTCTACCAATATAGTAGATTTTATCATTAATTACAATTACATTTCCAAAAAACTGATATTCTCCTGATAATCAAAAAGTACAAATAAAGAACATACGAAGGCTAATAGTGTTTTGAGAGGAAAAAAAATATAATAAAATATCGTAAACTATTCTCGTCTTTATTATGCTTGCATAGTATATTTTAATTATATTTGATTTAAACCATAATAAACAAGAGTATGCAATTCGAATTATCAGAAGAACATAAAATGATTCAATCGGCAGCAAAAGAGTTTGCAATCGAGTTGAAGGCAGGCGTAATTGACCGAGATGAGCAAGCTAAATTTCCGACAGAATTTGTAAAAACAATGGGGGAATTAGGGTTTATGGGAATTATGGTCCCCGAACAATATGGTGGCTCAGGCATGGACACCTTAGCTTACGTACTCGCACTGGAAGAAATAGCGAAGATTGACGCCTCAGCGGCTGTGATTATGTCGGCGCATAATTCATTAGTACTGTATGGACTAAACGAATATGGAACCGAAGAACAGAAGCAAAAATACCTAGTTCCTTTGGCTAAGGGCGAAAAACTGGGCGCATTTGCTTTATCTGAACCGGAGGCGGGTTCTGACGCTTCTTCCCAACATACTACCGCTGAAGACAAGGGTGATTATTATCTTTTGAATGGCACAAAAAACTGGATTACGAACGGTGGAAATGCTGATATCTATTTAGTCATCGCTCAGACACACCCTGAATTAGGTCATAAAGGAATTAACGTGCTTATCGTTGAGAAAGGCACCCCTGGTTTTAGCATTGGTCCCAAGGAGAATAAATTAGGAATTCGAAGTTCAGATACCCATTCGCTCATGTTCACTGATGTCAAAGTACCTAAAGCAAATCGTATCGGCGACGATGGATTTGGTTTCAAATTCGCAATGAAGACTTTAGACGGCGGACGTATCGGTATTGCCGCACAAGCTTTGGGAATTGCCGCCGGTGCCTACGAATTGGCATTAGCCTATTCAAAAGAAAGGAAGACATTTGGAAAACCAATCAGCAATCACCAAGCAATACAATTCAAACTCGCTGATATGGAAGTTGATATTGAAGCAGCGCGATTATTAACCTATAAGGCAGCCTGGACGAAAGATCAAGGTTTACCATACGGAAAAGCAGCGGCAATGGCTAAATTAAAAGCATCTGAAGTCGCAATGCAACATACCATAGAGGCCGTTCAAATACATGGAGGCTATGGTTATGTTAAAGAATATCATGTCGAGAGACTTATGCGCGATGCAAAAATTACACAAATTTACGAAGGCACATCAGAGATTCAAAGATTAGTAATCGCTAGAGAGATCCTTAAAGATTAGGAAATGAAAAAGGGACATTACTTAATGTCCCTTTTTCATTTCCTAATCAATTAATTTGTTAAAATCTGTTTCTTTCGCTGGAATAACAAATCTCCATTTATTCTTGTCAGAAGGCAAAATCTCAATTGCAAAAATATCTTGGAAGTTTCCGCCATCCTTGAAAGATTTTCGAACAATCGGATCTCCCCATCGTTTTGCATCGAACCAATCAAAACCTTCTCCCCAGAGTTCTATAGCTCGGTATCTCTTGATTTCTGAATATAACTGATCTCCTGAAGACGAACAATTGTAAGACGGATCTCGTCCCGTATCTCTATTCAACTCATTTAACAAAGATTGTATTTCATTTTCAGGCTTGCCTTGTGGATATTTTGCCTCAGCCTCTATCAGAACCATTTCAGACGATCGAAAATTATTCGTATGACCAACACCCGGCATATCATTAGCCTTAATTTTAAATTGCATATACGCGTAGGCTTGAGCTGTTCTCGGTATTGAAGAATAAAGATTGCGAATATAGTTAACACCTGCGGCATTCCCCTGACCTGTAATTTCATTGAAAGTGAGCCCCGATGCAATCGGATCAAGAAATAACTGTTTTCGAATATCGGTAACCGGAATTTGACTATACAATTCCTTACTTATACTTTTAGGGGCGGTTCGCACTGCACTGGCCGTAGAATTATAGGCAATCATAGCCTGATAAGAATAGAAGTAAATAGTCTCCTCAGAAGAATCATAAACAGACCATATCCACTCTCTCGTAGGATTAGCAAAACCATCTAAGTAATCTACATTATTCATCAACGGATAGGATTTCCGTGCTAGCTTTGCGTATTTCTCGGCATTTGCAAAATCCTCTCTATTAAGTGTTGCTCTGGCATAAATTGCGTGCGCAACATCAATATTTACTTGATAATTGGCACCAGAAGCTCTCTTTAAGCCAGAGGAAGTATACAACGCGATGGCTATATCCAGATCGTCATATACTAATTTATAAGTCTCTGCGAGGCTAGAAAGAGGCAAATCATCCAATCCACTTTGAAGACGAAGTACAACAGCGTTACTTGCACCATTATTCGAATCCGCCCATCTATCGCCATATATCTGCGCAAGCATCGTGTACGAATAAGCTCGAAATGTTAACGCCTGAGCCTTAATAAATTCCTTGTCTTTTTGCGGACCAACCGCATTTTCTATATTTTCAATGATGGCATTTGCATTACTTATTATCATATAATAGTAATACCAAGGGTAGTAGGTGTAAGTACTTGTATGATTAGCAAGAAAGTCAAAATTTGTAATTGAAGACCATGAAGCATCTAGCGGAGTCGACATATGATTCCCCATATAGTTTCCATAGTATAGTTTAATAGTACCCTCTCCATTAAACCCTTGGGAAATGTATTGCCTTTTCATTAATCGCGACAATCCATTAACCGCATATTTAGCATTATCTGTAGTTTCAAAGACTTTCTTAATTGGCACTTCCGTCGTCGGCTTTGTTTCCAAATAATCTTTAGAGCAAGATGTTAGCGCAAATGAAATTGTAGCTAACTGTATTATAATTGTTAATAGTTTCATATCTAAAATCCTTAAAATCCAACATTAATTCCGAAAGAAATAGTTCTGGCAGGTACGAATTGATTTTGACTAAACCCTCCGAAAGACTGTTGAGGGCTATAGCCTTTAAGCTTAGAAAAAGTATGTAAATTTTCTCCACTAACAATAAGCCCAACTTGGTCGAGGCCGTATCTTTCTAACAAAAGCTTTGGTAATCTATATCCCAGCGTAATGTTCTTTACAGTGAAATAAGAACTGTTCATTAGAAATCTACTTGACAGCGCATTATTGTATTGGCTATTGGTAAAATTAATCTGTGGAATCGCATTTGGATTAATACGATCGATTGAAGATTCGGTCATACCATTCGGTACGCCATTCCATGAATTACGAATATCAACATGGACAGCGCTTGAGGAAGAAAAACTCATCAAGCTATTGTAACTATAGTCGATTGCTTTCCCTCCAATTGAATAAGTAAATAAGGCCGACAAGCTCCAATTTTTGTAATCAAAAGAAGTGTTGATACCTCCCATCAATTTCGGTATCCCCGAACCACTAAACTCTTCTTTAGCATAACTAGCATTTCTAGTGTATGTTACCCCATTAATTTCCTGTTGAAATTTGAACCACGCTCCACTAGCATCGTTTGGATCATAGGTATCGATATCTGCTTGATAAAGAGACTGACCTGTCATCATATCCACACCAACAAACTGCCTTAAATAGTAATCATAAACGCTATGGCCTTCTAGATACTTAAAGGGAGAACTAATAATTCCTTTTTCCCTATTTTGTTCAGGCAGGTTTATTATTTTATTTTTAATAATCGTTCCATTGAGGCCTAGGTTCCATCTAAAATCTTTGTTTTTTAAAACGTCCACGTCTACTGCAAATTCAAAACCTCTATTGACCAATTCGCCGATATTCTTATTTATATATGCAGAGCCATTAGTAAAAGTTGAGCCAGTCGATAATGGTACATTTAGTTTAAATAATAAGTCTTTTGAACGCTTATCAAAATATTCAAACGTAAAATTCATCCTTCCTAACAAGCGTCCCTCTAACGCAAAGGATGAAGATTGACTTCCTTCCCACGTTAAGTCGATGTTACCCAGGTTTGACCTATACACTGCCGAATTATTTTGATTCTGACCAAGTGTATATAGCAGCATATAATCCTAAACTAGCTAAGCTACCTACTACGCCAGAAGTTTTTCCATCTATTCGCAGATGTAACTCTCGAACTACCATCTCTTCTTAATGAGCCCTCCAAAAAATACTTTTCAGCATAGTTATATCGAGCACGTCCAAAAACACTTTCACTTTTATCGTTATGTTCATAATCAGTCAGACTAGTAATTTTCGAAAAATTCGCTAAATAATTTTCACCTGGAAATGATTCAGAATTTTTAAAACCGTTGAGATAGGTATATATATTCCCATAATTCTCATGGCCAATCATAATATCGATATTATGCCGTGTATTGAACGAGTTGCTATAGTTTAACAACTGCTGTAAAGTATAATTTTTATAGTTGTATACAGTCGTCGAAGCACGCCCTGCATTACCTTGCCCATCTCCTATGATTGCATTATCATAAGATCTAGTCTCGTCATAGCGAAGTTCCAAATTTCCCAATACTGAAAAAGTAAAATTTTTAAGAAATTTCACATCAACATATCCTTGAGAACTGATTGTATTTCTCTTGTTCTTATCTTCATTCAAT
The DNA here is from genome assembly GCF_009557615.1 of Sphingobacteruim zhuxiongii. Lineage (NCBI taxonomy): Bacteria > Pseudomonadati > Bacteroidota > Sphingobacteriia > Sphingobacteriales > Sphingobacteriaceae > Sphingobacterium > Sphingobacterium zhuxiongii. The sequence goes on along the minus strand of NZ_CP045652.1, from coordinate 457,496 downwards.
TCAGTTTCCCAAATTATATGCCTGCCGACATTCTGACTTCTAGTTAAGTCTCCTGAATCATAAACTTTATGACCCAGTTCATTTAAAATGTAGTCTCCTGTAACTTTATCATGTCTATGAACCGGATAAATTGGAGCCATTTGACGAGCGAATAACCAAGGATTTACAAAAGCACTACCTGATCCAGTTGTAAAATTACCAAGCTGGTGAGATGCATTTATAGACATCCCGGCTTTTAACCATTTTTTAGGAATAATTTCTCCACTTAATCGACCAGAAAGTCGATCAAAATTAGAAGATTTAATATAGCCCTCTTCATTCAAGTAGCTAGTAGAGAAGTAATAATTCGCATTTTCATTCCCCCCTCTACCAGATAGCGAATAATCCTGACGGAACCCAGTCCGTAATATCGGATCAAACCAATCTAAATCATCAGCGTAGGTCCCTTTAATTTTCGCTTCATTCTTCAGTTTCCCATCAGCATCAAATAGTTCCCCATCAGGAAGATCAAAAATATTCGTCTTTAAAATGGTCGGAATCAAACCTCGATTAGCAGCAGCGTTGGCTTGTTCTACAGTCCATTTTGGATTCGAAGACAACAATTGATTTCGATAACCTAACCATGAAGCGTTCATATAATCCCTAGGCCCCAACTTATCATACTCTGGGATTCCACGAGAGAAAGCACCCAGATTTGCTTTCAAATTTAGCCTAGAAGCACCCGCCGCTCCTTTTTTCGTAGTAATAACAATTACACCATTCGCTCCTCAGTTTCCGTATAAGCTGGAGGACGTGGCATCTTTCAAAACAGACACAGATTCAACATCACCAGGATTGATATCGGAAATATTTCCTGTAAAAATCACTCCATCGAGCACATACATTGGGTTTGAACTTCCGTTAATTGATCCAAAACCACGAACACGAATACTGGGAGACGACCCCGGCTCACCGTAGGAATTATTAATCTGTAAACCCGGATTCGACCCTTCTAAAACAGCTGTAACAGAACTTACTGGACGCTTTTCGATATCCTTTGATGTAATACTAGCTACGGCCCCGGTTATTGCTTCTTTAATTTGTTTCCCATAGGCGGTAACAACTACCGTTTCAATATCCACATTCGACTCTTCCATTTGCACATCCAAGTTTGATTGATGTCCCACAGTAACCGTTTTGTCTACATACCCGATAAATCGGAATGTTATCGGTTTTAGAAGATCTTGAGGAGGACTCAGAAATTACAGTTACACCTGCTAGTGCAGCACCATTCCTACCCGTTACTTTTCCCCGTAATTGTACATTCTGTCCATATGCAAATCCCACTAAGAGCATACACGACAGAAAAAAGCTAAGCAATTTTCTTTCCATATTAATTTATTGTTTTTAGTGTTAATTGTTTTGGTTAAAAAACACTAAGGGAAAGTGTTTTTCGCCATTATTTAATAATCAGCACTTAAAAATAATATTGTTAAACATTAAATTAATGTAGAGTCTTTAAAGAAAAGCATAACTACCAACAGAAGAGCCAAATAATTTTTAGTTAAAAACGCCTTTATCACACAATTAAGATAGAAAACCCCGAGAATACACAATGTTAAATACTGTAGACGTTAAGTTACATAATTTAACTATAGATATATATAAAGACTTGTTGAGGTAAAAAAGAGGAGTGCTCGGAAGCGGAATTGCAGGAACACGAGCGGATTAAGATATTCGAGAAAAGAAACAGAAAAATGTGAGCTCCAAAAACATAAATTAAATGGAACCTACAGAGGAGAAAGATATCGATATTCTGACATCTATCTCTTATTTTGGAATATACATTTAGGATGTCAAACCTTTTTCAATTTTATCTAGGTAGCGATAATCTTCAAAGGAAAAAGATCCGCTAACCTGCATATGATAATTGAATAAAAATTTAGCCTTTTCAAGCATGGATCGATCTTTCAAATGTAGTCCATCATACATCATTAACTGCGCCAATGGTCTAATTTGTTCCATTTGAATGGTTCCCACGAAATCTTTTAGATCCTGTTCAGTAAGCCGAACGAAAAACTCGCGTGATTGTCCAAAAAATGATTGATACCCATCTTCATCCAACGAACGTTCTTCAATCTTCTCAAATGCATCATATTTATCAACTAATAGGCGTAAAAACTTACCCATTTCATTAATCCAATTCAGAATTGAATCCTTTTCGTATCGAATTCCCATATTATCGTATTTGTCCTTGTCCTATAACGAACCATTTTTCAGTCACTAGTTTTTCGAGCGCGAATGGACCTCTGGCATGTAGCTTCTGGGTTGATATTCCAATCTCTGCTCCAAGTCCAAATTCCCCCCCGTCCGTAAAACGCGTCGAAGCATTGGCATAAACCGCCGCTGCATCAACTAGCTCCATAAATGTCGTAATATTCTGTTGATTTTCCGAAACAATACACTCAGAATGTTTAGAAGAATAATTTGCAATATGTGTTAATGCGTCATCCAACCCATCTAGCACTTTAATTGAGCAAATAAGATCCAAGAATTCTCTACCAAAATCAGATTCTTGCGCCATCTTTAAATGGGGATATCCCAGAGCACTAAGCACATTATAACTCCGTTCATCTGCAAAAACTTGAACCTCATGTTCAAGAAAAAGTGGAGCAAGCGTACTTAAAAAGGATTCTACTATGGTCTTCTCCAATAAAACTGTGTCTAGGGAATTACAAACAGAAGGCCTTGAAATCTTCGCATTTGCAACGATTTTTGCCGCCATATCAATATTAGCAGAAGCATCAACAAAAGTATGACAAACTCCTGCCCCCGTCTCAATTACAGGAACTTTTGCATTCTCGCGCACAAAATCAATTAAGGACTGAGAACCCCTAGGAATAATTATATCTACAAATGCGGTTGCCTCCAATAATTCAGTAACTAATTCACGATCTGTCGGTAACAATTGAACAATACTGGTATCAAGATTCTGCTTCCGCAAAACCTCTTGAATCAAACTTATCAAATAGGAGTTCGTATACCATGCATCTGATCCTCCGCGCAATAGACATACGTTTCCCGATTGAATACACAAACAAGCGACGTCCACAGTCACATTGGGTCTTGATTCATAAATCACGCCCACAACACCCAAGGGAACAGTCTTTTTCACAACATAAAGACCATTAGACATCGTTCGAGTACTCAGGGTCTGCCCAGTAGGATCTGCAAGATTAGCGACATCTAAAACACTTTTTGCAAGATTTTCAATTCTTGAATTGTCAAGTAAAAGGCGGTCATATTTAGAGTCTGCGGGATCCATACGATCTAAATCACGTTTGTTTTCCACCATAATCTCCTGCGAATGTTCTACCAGAGACCTTGCAATACCAGTCAGCACCTCTTTCTTTTGCTCCAAGCTCAGTTTTAACATCACCTGCTTCGCTTTCCTTGCCGCAATCAATTGTGGCTGAATTGTACCCTTCATTTCTTCCATTACAGTAGCACTATATCGTTCGCATGCGCGATTTCTAAATTCTTTTTATTTCCCGACTTCAAGCTCACTGAGTCTATTTTCGACTTTGCTACAGCTTGAACTACACCATTTTCGTCAGCGATTTGAAAAACTTCACCAACTTCAAAATCTTGAATAACAGTCTGTATTCCGACCGCAAGCAAGCTCTTTCTATTCATCAATGCCTCAATCGCGCCTTGGTCTACTTGAACCATTCCAGCGATTAAACTTCCACTCGCTAACCACTTATTTCTCGACGATACACGCGATTTCTGCGCTTGGCAAACTGTCCCAGTCTCACCTTTAACAGCTTTCAAAATAGCATTTTCTGTCTGCATGCTAAAAATGACCGCTTTTATCCCCAATTGATTAGCAAGTCGAGCGAAATTCAACTTCGATGTCATACCCCCAAGTCCAACGGATGATTTCTCTTTTCGCGCTAAAGAAAGGGCACTTTTATCGATGACTTTAATTTCAGGAATAACATTACCCTTTTCATCTAATACACCTGGAACCGAGGTACCAAACAACACCTGTTCTGCACCGAAACCTACCGCGATTAAAGTCGCTAATTCATCATTATCTGAGAACTTAAGTTCCTTATTACTCACCACATCATTTTCATTGGCAATTGGAATAATATTATTCTTCCAAAGAGTCTCATAAGTGCTCTTTAATTGAAGAAACTGACTCCGATTAGCAAAGTGCTGACGCTCGCATAAACTTTGCGCTAAAGCAATCTTAAACGGCCTGAAATATGTACCGTATGTCCTAACTAATAACGGATTCCCAATAGCAGCTGCAGCTTTACGCTGTGCTAATGAACCCGTGTATTTAGGAATAAAACGCTTGCCTGCCGCGACAGCCCCAGAAGAAACCAGCACAATATTGTACTTTGGTTGCAATTGAGCACACTGCCTAGCAATCTCCAACACAATCTGCTCATCAATTTCCCCATCTCGGGTAATCGATGCAGAACCAAACTTTACGACAAGTACCGGCTTTTTCATTTAAAAATTTATAACAGTATAATAGAATAGGTTTGATTTTAGCACTAAAACCCAAATCTAATTATAATATTCCAAACAAAACAGCAGAGTTAGAAAATATCTATTGAAATAGTATACTAAAAGAAAAGCGGGTCACAGCTATTGTGACCCGCTTTCCAAAGCGCGATAAGCGTAATACTAATCTAAAATTAGCTCTACCGGACAATGGTCTGAGTGTACCGCATCTGTCCAAATTTTTGCACTTTTAATATTATCCTTTAAGGCGTTAGAAACCATATTATAATCAATACGCCAACCTAAGTTCTTTGCTCTTGACCCGGCACGGTAACTCCACCATGTATAATGATGTGGATCAGCATGCAGATGACGGAAAGAGTCAACATAGCCAGAATTAATAAAATTCTCCATCCACTCCCGTTCTGCAGGTAAAAAACCAGAACTATTGGCGTTCGATTTTGGATTATGAATATCTATTGCACGGTGGCAAATATTGTAATCCCCACAAATTACAAGCTTCTGCTTCTCTTTCAACAATTCATGACTGTAATTCTGGAAATCATCTAGAAATTTGTATTTAAAATCTTGACGAACATCCCCGGTTGTTCCGGATGGAAAGTATACACTCATAACGGATGCCTCATCGAAATCTAGACGAATAGCTCTACCTTCAAAATCATAGTCTTCAAACCCGATTCCGTATTCCACATGCTTTGGAGTCTTCTTCGTAAATATAGCCGTCCCACTATACCCTTTCTTCTGCGCAGGATACCAATAGTGCTCATAACCTAGATCTTCGATCAATGTAATCTCAGGAACCTGCTCTAGGTTAGCTTTAATTTCTTGCAAACAGATAACATCCGGATTAGCAACTTTCAACCAATCAATCCAGCCCTTTTTTAAAGCTGCACGTATGCCATTAACGTTATAGGTGATGATTTTCATGCTTATGGTAATTTATATTCTTTTGATTTCATCGAATCGAACAATTTCGACAAACCTTTTTTGGGACCTAAACCTTGTAATTCTCTTTCTAAATCTCTCGCTTCGCTACGCGTTAACAGTCGCATGCTAAATCGCTCATCATTATACGGACGATCGTTATCATCCGTTTTGACTGCGGCAATTGCGTCGACCATCTCCAAACCTTTAACCAATTCTCCGAACACCGTGTAATTTCCATCTAAATGTGGTGTACCGCCAATGGTCGAATAGGTCTCTCTTTGCAAAGGCGTAAGCTTCACTCCTTTCAATCGAAACTGTTCTAATGAATCTAGTGCCGCCTGCGTAAAAACACGGCCTTGTACAAGATAAAACTGCGATCCTGAAGACTCCTTCGCTGGATTATTATCCCTCGCTGCACCGATAGCTCCCTTCTTATGGATAATCGAAGGCGATATCTCTGCAGGAATACGATAAGTTGGGCCGCCATTTCCTAATTCTTGACGACTTCCAGCAAAACGTGAATCCGGGTCTCCACCCTGAATCATAAAATTGTGTATAACGCGATGAAATAATAATGAGTCATAATAACCCTCCTTTACTAGCTTTACAAAATTATCGCGGTGCTTACGTGTCTCATTATTTAACTGCAAGACACTCTCTCCTTTCGGAGTTGTAATCTTAACGTAATAATGCTTCGGTGTCTGCGCCTGCAACATCACAAAAGCAAGCAAAAAGGAAATCGAAAGAATGAGTTTCTTCATATTATATAACATTTACATCTTCAAAATAATCGATTATCAATGACTTAATAATCATCTCCTGTTCCATCAACGTATAATTTGGAATTGGATTAATCAGATTCCAATGCGGCCAACCTTGTTCATCAAGTCCGGTCAGCTCATAAAAACCTAAACTACTAAACAAACGACATGTTGCTATGTGCATGAGCTCTTCTTTTTCACGTTTTGAAAATTCCAATGCACCCTTCCCCAATTCTTGAACTCCTATTAAAAACAACATCACTTTTATATCCGGGATGTCTGTATCGAATGTGGTCGCAATTACACTTTGTAAATTCGACCACTTTTTATTTATCTCTGCAGCTTGCATGCTATTCTCTTTTAATTTGATTGATTCAACTCCACGATCAACTCCTTGCAACGCACCTCTATCATACGAAAGACAGGTTCAAACTGATCAGCATCATAGTAAGGATCAGGAACAATGTCGTTATCTAAAAATAAACTGACTTTCTTTCTGTGATCCTCTGATTCTGCCAATGCCAAAACGTCTTTATAATTATTCCGATCCATTACGAAAATTCGATCGAACTTATCAAACAAGTCTGGAACAAAAAATTGTGCGCGTTGTCCCGATATATCAATGCCATTTGATTTAGCAACAGCTACGGAACGATGATCAGGCGCATGACCAATATGCCAGTCTCCCGTTCCAGCAGAATCTATTTCCCAACTTAATTCTGCTTCACGAACCATATGCTCCATAATGCCATGCGCCAATGGCGAACGACATATATTACCCAAACACACCATCAATATTTTCATGGTTTCAAATATAACATTATTTGACGCAATCGCAGTCTAGATTGAAGATCACGATGATGTAAAAAAGGGATGGTTTCATCATAAAACCATCCCTTCTAATATGAACAATATGCTTATACCTAATATTTTAAAGGTACATTAAATTCGACTGTACTTCCTTTTTCAGGAACACCGGTCACACGGACAATATTTCTTCGTGTCCCTGATAGCGCGGATTCAACTTCATCAACAGAATTAACTGGCTTTCCGTTAATTTTTGTAATGACTAAACCTCGCTCAACACCGAAGTAATCAAAAACACCGCCTCGATGAACTTGAGAAACGATAACTCCGGAACTGATACCCAATTCTTTTTTGCGAGCATCGGTTGCAGGAACGAAACTTGCGCCTAATTTGTTAAAAATCTCAGTAGCAGAAGCGCTTGATTCATCGCCAGCATCTGTTTTCGCTTTAGATTCTTCACCTTTCAGGGTAATTACTACTTCTTTTTCTTTGCCTGCACGCTTATAAGTTAATTTAACCTTATCACCCGGACGCAATCTAGCTACGTGTTCTTGTAAATCCGGCGAACCATAAATTGTTCTACCTTCGATTTTTGTTAATACGTCGCCTGCTTTAATACCTGCGGCTTCAGCGGCGCCTCCTTTAACTACATCACGAACATATAGACCATTTACATCTGTAATTCCGACCTCTTTACGCAAGGCATCGTTTATTTCAGCAAATGTCACACCGACATAACCGCGCTTAACGCTTCCGAACTCTTTAAAATCATCTAATATCTTCTTCGCTAAGTTTATTGGGATCGCAAAACCGTAACCCGCATAGGTACCTGTTGGAGATGCAATAGCTGAATTAATTCCGATCAGCTCACCACGTGCGTTAACCAAAGCTCCTCCACTATTCCCTTTATTGATAACCGCATCTGTTTGAAGGAAAGATTCGACAGCTGTATTAATCACTTGTTCTTGTTGACCATAGCCATAACCTCGTTGTTGCTGTTGTTGAGACTCCCCAAGGATACCAATCTGACGTCCTTTCGCAGAAATGATACCCGCAGTAACTGTTGACTGTAAACCAAGCGGATAACCTACTGCTAACACCCATTCGCCAATTTGTACGTTGTCAGAATTTCCCAATTTCACGATTGGCAAATTGTTAGCATTTACTTTGATTAAGGCAAGGTCAAAATTCGCATCACGACCAATTACCTTTGCTTCATAAGTTTTCTTGTCGGTCAAAACGACTTCAATTTTGTCTGCGTCTTCTACCACGTGGTTATTCGTTACGATATAACCGTCAGGTGAAATAATAACCCCAGATCCTGATGCAGTCTGCGGACGTGCTTGTCCTCTTCTTTGTTGTGGAACACCAAAGAATTCTTCAAACATATCAAAAGGCATTCCCTCTGAAGAGCCTTCACGAGAACCCCTTCCGCTCATCGTCACATTAATGTGAACGACGCCTGGAGTTACTGCTGCAGCCGCCTGTGTAAAATCGGGGTTGCCTGTCGACGACATTAAAGCTTCGTCTCCCGGATTGTTGGCATAATATACTTTCTGACGTTCTTCAAACGTCATGTTATCCATCTGTTTGTTTTCAAAGAGCTTGTAACCTCCTACAGCTATAGCTCCTCCTACGATGGCCGTTAATAATGTTGCTCCTATCTTTTTCATATCTTTACTAAATAATCTAAAAAATCATGTTTCGTATAGCTTTGTTCAAATGTAATACCATTAGAATTGAACAATTAGCTTTTGTCAGTTAAATAATGTTAACAAAACGTTGAATCAGTCTACTTTTAACAGCTTTTAACAATCGGCATTCGAATTGTAACAAGAATATTAAATTTACGCCATATTTTCAATCCAAATGAGTAAAGAAATTAAATTTTATAAGTATCAAGGCGCAGGGAATGATTTCGTACTAATTGATAACAGAAACTCGGCTTTCAATGCCAAGGATAACGATTTAATAAAACACCTATGTGACCGTCGTTTTGGTATCGGCGGAGATGGTTTGATGCTCCTTCAAGATACGAAAAATTTCGATTTCGAAATGGTTTATTACAATGCAGACGGCAATGAAGGAACCATGTGTGGTAATGGAGGTCGCTGCATCGTGGCTTTCGCACGTGATCTCGATATTATTCAAAACAAAACTGCCTTTTTGGCAGTAGACGGCCCACATGATGCGGATATACATGACAATCAAGTCCATTTAGGAATGATTCCTGTAAACGAACACCATAGGGATGGTGAGGCTTATGTTATGAATACAGGATCACCACACTTTGTAAAGTTTGTAGAAGGACTCAACGATATCAACATGTTTAAAGAGGGCTATGCTATCCGCAATAATCCAACGTATATTGAAAAGGGTATTAATGTCAACTTTATAGAAAAGGAAGGCGAAGGATATTTCGTTCGTACATTCGAACGTGGCGTGGAAGACGAAACCTATGCTTGCGGAACTGGCGCGGTTGCCTCAGCGATGAGTGTCGCACTCAAAGAAGGAAAAGACGGAGATTTCAATATCCCTATCCGCGTTATTGGGGGGCAACTTCAAATTTCCTTTCACAAAAAAGGAAGCTCATTTAGCAATGTCTTTCTTACTGGACCGGCCTTACAGGTCTTTCAAGGGGCTATCAAATTATCATAGAAATAATAAAGGGGGATTGTACGAATCCCCCTTTTATTTTCAAACACTCAATTTTGTTTACTTCAAACTATTACCTTAATTGACACCAGGCTTTTTCGTCGCTGTCAAATGCATTTCTACTAGATAAGTTCCAGGTAAATTAAACTTCATTCCGAATCTGATTTGTAAGATATATGGATTAGGATCCGTTTTATAAGTTATTTTATACGGTGGATTCCATACATCTACAAAATCAACCGACTCGATATACTTATCGTATATACGATAGTAACATAAAATACCATTGCCAATATTATCCCAATAAACATCTGGGAATCTCGCCTGAGCGTAATCATGGATAACAGAATTCTCAGTAACTGTCGTTTTATACGCAAAAGTCGCCATTGTATTCAAGAACGTATCTCCACTTGGACGACGCTCTAAGGCCTTACCAGGGAATACAGCTCCATTTTTATCATATACTTTTAAGATAATCTGATTAGGACCTTCCGCATCTCTTGTCACTTTGAAAGTTGTATTTGCACTTTGCTGTTTTGAAATATCAAACCAGTCGACGTCATGAGGATAGCGTTTGCTTGATCCGTCTGACGGATTGACTAAAATAAAATATGGTGCGTTGATATGCTCAAAGAATAGTGGATCTTTGATTTGCAGTGTCGTAACGCCTTCATATTGCTTTTTGCCTTTCGGATTTTCAACCTCCAAATCAAGTAAATATTCACCAACAGGAACATTTTCTGTTGCTTGCGTAAACATAAGTTGTCCACTTTTCTCTATAACTTCTAAAGGAAGCTTCATTTCCTTCGCACGTTTTGCTTCGATCAAAGCCAAGGTTGTATCCGTCGTTGGATCATATTTTTCTTTCCAAACCGTCACTTCAGAAGGCTTGAAAAAAGCCTCCTCGCGTTTACCTGTTGCTTTATTACGAATATTTAAAATCGTTACTTTAAAAGGTGGTGTAGAATTGTCCGGAATAATACCAGTTACAATCTTAAATACACCTCTATCTGCGACAACAGGATTCGATCCATAACGAATGTTATCGCTCAAATATCCTACCTCAACCTTCTTACAGCCTGCAAAAACCGCAATCAGAAGAAAACAGGAAACTGCAATTTTATATAAATTTTTCATTGACTTCTTAATTAACATTTAGTTTTAGACTACTAATCCATGAATGTGAATTCACCAACACATTTAGAACGCCGTTCGTGGTTAATATCCCTGTTGTCTGACAGATGTACTTCTGATCCAATAGATTCGCATTTCCGGAAGGATCTTTAATCTGACCAGAAACTAGCACATCACGCTCTCCAATCACACGCGTATAATACATAAAGCTTGGTCGTTCTGGAATCAAACCACCAGCATTATAATCATCATTACCATGTCTTTCCAAACTAATAAGAAACTTATAATTACTTAATTTACTTGTGAATTCTTTCCCTGTTTCAGTTAATACATCACGTATGATATTATCTTGGAACAAATAAACGGACATGGAGTCTCTCAACATTTTCGGTGTATACCGTTTAAACAAAGTATCTAAGGTAAAATCACGGCGCTCATCAATCTTCCTTTCTTGTGCCTGACGCAAGGCTAAGAAGTTTTTGATACTATAATCTGTCGGCGCGAACATCGTCCCTTTGCCGTTAATTAAGTCTTTCATTTCACCCTTATCGATGATCATGATCAAGGTGTCAAATAGCCCTTTTGGATGCGACTTTAAATAGTCGTATGTTGTCATATTCACATGCGGATCGCTAGTTCCGCCATCGATTACAGCATCCTTCTTACATGAGTAAAACAAGAGACTAATCAAAGGAATAATAAAAAACAGCTTATTTATATTTTTCATTGTTTTCAGTTTTAAGATTAATATTTACCCATCCAATATGGAATCTGTGTAATCAGTCGGTTAGAGTTTAAATTACTGTTATGTATTGGAAAGTAATAACCCTTTAACGCTAAGCGATCAGATCCAGCAGCACCCAGAGATAGGCTCCAAGAAATAAGAGAGGATGAATTAAATTGGAAATCATTTAGACTTTTCTTCTTCCAAATGTTACGCACAAGATCGAAGTAACTATGACCTTCACCAATTAATTCACGTTGACGCTCCAATAAAATTTCGGTATATAGATCTCGATTGTCCAAAGCAGCGCTAATTGCTGGAATTCCTGCGCGAGATCTGATTAAGTTAACGGCTGTACGCGCTTCGCCCATGCGATTTAATTGAAACAACGCTTCCGATTTTAACAAAATCAAGTCGGCAAGTCTAAAAATCACAATATTACTTTCTACACGAAGATTTCCTTGATTAGATGCGTTCTTAAAAACAAAATTTGTATACTTCGTTAAAGCAAATCGCTCAGTGATTAGACTGTTATCTGCTAAAACTGGTCCGTCATCAAATTTTGTGAAAAAATCCTTGCGTCTCAAGTCGTTAGGATCAGTATACAATCTGTTCAAACGAGAGAGATCAACGTAGTATCCTGGAACCTGATAAGGAAATCCTGGAAATGTAAGATTACTTGTTAACAAGAACCCTACATTATTGGTAGAAGAATTGCCTGTATTTCCTGTTGATTCAGTTTCCGAATCCTTCTGCGTTACAACAAAAATATTTTCCTTTGCAGTTGCAGTTTTGAATAGTTCGCGAACATTTCCGCCAGCTTGCAAAGCAAAGTTACTCGTGTTATTGATTACGGAATCGGCGTAAGTCAACGATTTTGCATAATCATTCTGAAAAGCAGTTGCATGTGCTAATAATGCCAGTGCTGCCCCTTTATTCCCTCTTCGTCTTTCCGAATCATCAACCGAGTTCCAATCCATCATAGACGACGCCTTTTGCGCATCGCTAACTACTAATTTTAAGATTTCGTCAGACGGTGTTACACCTTTCATTTCCGCATCATCAGCCGTTTCCGTAGGAGTCAATTGCAAAGGAACTCCACCCCACACACGCGTCATATAAAAATACGCTAATGCACGCATGAAGTAAGCCTGCCCAATCAAATTCTTCTTCTTACCTTCTCCAAAACTCGCATCAGGAATTCCTGGAGTTTTGCTAATAACTAAATTCGCAACGTCAATGATACGATACCAGTTTGTCCAGTTATGGACCCCTGTCTCGCGGTAAGGTGTCACAAAATTTCCGGAATTATAGACCTCCGATTCATTCGTATTTCCATTGGTTACAAATTTACCAATAGGTGCGTCACCCCATATAAAGAAGGCTTGGTTTGTATTAATTGCTTTGCGGAAAAGACCGTAGCCTCCGTTCAGTGCTGATTCCACATCCCCTTGCGTCTTCCAATAAGCATTACTATATGTATCGTTCTTTAAAACGTTGTCAAGTTGCTTTTCACAGGAAACAAACATGCTAGTACTAGCCAACATGCATATTCCTGCGATCGATCTAATTATATTTTTTGCTTTCATTGTTTCTCCGTTAAAAATCAAACTGAATACCTAAAGTGAATTTTGTAGGCAACGGATAACCGTCTGCCATATCATATCCCTGTCCGTCGACGCGTTCAGCATCAATTCCTGAGAATTTCTGAATCATCAAGACATTGTCCATTGACCCATAAAGTCTAAGCGTATTAAGCTTTGCTCTTTGCATCCATTCATGCTTAGAAGGATCAAAACGATAAGTTAAGTTGACATTTTTGATACGCACGTACCAACCTGGTTCCATAAACATCGACTGCCCTGTTCTCCAAGTATACAGTGCTAAATATGGGTTAAACGCTGGATATTGTGCCACATCACCATCTTGCTTCCAATAGCTGTATTGCTCCATATCACCGATTGAACGTCTCGCCATGTCAAACGGATTTCCATAGAAGAAACTATTCGACATACGCCTTGCGAACGATTGGTTCATGATATCTCTACCTAACGTGAAGGTTGTTAAGATTTGCAAAGAGAAGTCTTTGTATGTAAATAAATTCGTAAAACCACCCACTACTTTTGGATTTGGGTCCCCAAAGAATGTGCGGTCATCCTCACCAATGGCATCAGAAATCTTGTAATCACCATTGACATCAACCCAGTTGGCATAACCAGGCTTCAATGTACCCCACTTCGTACTACCCACTGCCCCTGTATAAGGATTTACAGTGATATCATTAGCTGTACTTATTGCGCCATCCACTAAGAAGCCATAGTACATATTTAAAGGTTTACCCACAACATAAACAGCCTGACCATAGTAAATATCACGGTTCCCGTTAGGCAATGATGTTACCATATTTTTGTTGAAGGCCATATTGATGGACGGAGTCCATTGAAACGCACTTTCATTGTTTAAAACGCGACCTCCAATATTTAGCTCAATACCTGAGTTACGAACAGAAGCCGCATTGGTAAATGTGCTTAGGTAACCTGTGTACTCAGGAATAGTAATACTCAACATCTGACCGGAAGTCTCACGAGTATAGGCATCAATATTGAAGAATAGACGATTGCCAAATAAACTTCCATCCAAACCTAAGTTCCATGTTTCAGTTTCCTGCCAAGTAATGTTATCATTTGTAATACCCGAATAGTCAGGGATTACAGCAGATTGTCCACCATAGGTAAGAACCGTACCCGAACCCTCGTAACTAGCATCTCCCGCTAAATAAGCATTATAACGGTCATAATCCGTAATACTTGATTCATCACCAGTTTTACCCCAGCTACCTCTTAGCTTCAATTCATTTATCCAGCCTAGTTTTGAAGCAAATTCCTCATTTGAGATAATCCAACCAAATGCTAGCGATGGGAAATCTCCCCATTTATTGTTTTTTCCAAAACGCGATGAAGCGTCTCTTCTCCAAACCGCATCTAACAAATATCTATTGTCATAGTCGTAGTGAATCGCTCCTAAATAGGATAATTTAGCGTAGCTTGAAAGATCTGAATTTCCAGCTAAATTCCCAGACTGGATTCCTTTAATAACCTGAATATTGTCATTTGGAATACCACTTCCACGAAGATACAAACCGCTATTTGTACGCTCCTCGTATTCCTGAATTGCGTTGGCCGTAAAATTATGAACATCATTAAACGTCTTTGTCCATAACAAGTTATTCGTCAATAGATATTTTCTATATTGAGTCGAAGTTGATTTTCCTGCTGCAAGTCCATCGGAGTTCATGTAGGATGGAGAGAAAAAGTCATTCTTTGCTGTAGAATAGCTAATAATACTACGTGTGCTTAAACGAAAATCGTTTAAAAACGAATAGCGCAATTCCCCGACCCCGGTCAAATCCACATTGATATTATCATTACGTTGATGATTGTATGGATTTAAAATTCCATCAAGCGTTTCGTCTGAAAGCCTATATAAGGACGAGTACATATCGATTGGATTAATACCAAATACATCCCGATAAGATCCTTCTCGAATGAATGCAGTATTTCCTCGACCTTCTTTTCTACTCATCGTAGAAACTTTAAAGTTTGTTAATAATTCTAAGGATTTAGAGAAATTGAAATTGACGTTACTGGTAAATGAATAACGTTTGAAACCTGTATTGATTACAACCCCTTTTTCATTGTATAAACCGCCAGAAATACGATAATTGATATGTTCAGTACCACCAGAAACAGAAAGATCATAATTTTGAATTCCTCCAGGACGGAAGAAAATCTCTTGATAATCTGTATTACTATTGAAAGCTGGATTTAAACTATCAGTCAACATAATTGGCAAATTTGACTGCTGTGCATGCGATCCGTAACGATAAAGGAGATCTAGTTTTTGATTACGCTCCGCTACTCCCAATAAAGTGTTTAGTTTTTCTGGTTGCGTGATATAACCCTGATAAGTATTCACACTAATTCTTGGACGCCCAACGCGACCACGTTTCGTTTTTACTAAGATTACCCCATTATTCGCACGAGCACCATAAAGCGCCGCTGCAGATGCATCTTTCAATACGTCGACCGACTCGATATCGTTCGGATTTAAACTTGACAAAAAGTTTGTTCCCGTAACGTTATAAGCACGAACTTCGTCGTCTGCGATCGGTACCCCATCAATAACGTACAAAGGATTACTCGTTAAGTTTTCTGTATCAAACATACTACTTGAACGTGGGATATTTGAGTTACCACGAATAACTAAAGATGTCTTCACCCCCGGCATACCCGTAAAGTTCTGTACGTTAACCCCAGGAAGCTTACCTTGCAATAAAACGTCGATACTTGCTGCAGGCAGGTTTTCGATATCCTTCGCCGTAACGCTGGAAATGGAACCTGTTGTTTTTCTACGATCAATAGTCGTATAACCTGTAACAATCGTCTCTTCTAAAGCATTTGAAGACTCTTCCAACGTTACGTTAATTCTAGTTCGGTTTTCAACGGGAACTTCTCGACGTTGATAACCTACGAGGTCAAAAATTAGGACGTCATTGCCTGCAACACTCACTTCGAAAGCACCGTTTTGATCGGTTGCTACCAAAGCCTTGTTGTTTTTCTTCACACGAACAGAAACTCCCGTTAATGCTCCATTTGAATCAGACACGATACCAGTAACTTTAATTTGACCTATTGCAGAGAAACTGCAACATAAGATGAGCAAAAGGACGACAAAAATCCCTTTAAACTCCAGATAAGATCTGCGTAAATCTTGATACATAAAAAGGCTTGATAAATGTGATGGTTTTGTTAATAATTTCGTTTCTAAAATTAAGCAGCGAAAAATAAGTTGCAATAGCTAAAACGCTATAGAAATATCGCTACGCGTTTCGCAAACGTTTGCGAAAAACATTCAGCAACAACACAAACGTTTGCTCAATTTTCAAAAAATTGTAACAATGCTGTGTTTCATAGTTAAATTTTTGTTAAAACTGCAAGAAACTCAAGTTCACTTTTTAAGGAAAAAAGTGAAATAACAATAAATTAATACCCTGATTTCCTGCCGAGGCAATATTTGACGTATATTAGTAGCTTTTTCTAGCGTACAAGATCCAGCATGCAGCACGGAAAGACTTCATTGTCATATCGATTGGTATATTCTTTGGGAAAACATCCTTACTTAGGTTTTCTAATTGAACCGCATATCGTTCATTTGAATCAGAATGGCTCCTATTCGTTGTCCTATAAGCGCGTGTTTAGCAATACGGTGGATGAATTTGCCCCCGCACTGGATGACCTGGATTATAAACTAATAAAACTCCTCGATGAAATCGAACAAACGCATATTATAAAGCGTTTTCATAAAAAAGCAATCCGACCCGTCGATTACTTTACCAAGGTATTTGACCAAAACATGTACGATTACATTCGTCCAAAAATCGAACAACGAATGCTGAATTTTCTACAGCAAGTTGCAGACAAACCCTTATTCCTCATGAGCAAAGATGGCTATCCTGCGGAACAAGAATTGCAAATTGCACCAACAGCAACCTCCGTACTTTTCCATTTTCGACGAAATGAATCTGAAACTCGTTATTTTCCTACACTGAAATATGAGGGGCATCGTATGGAGTTCATGTTTAAGGATGCCGAAGTCATCGTGAATCAACAAGCTTGGTTATTATTAGAAAACACCTTGTATCATTTTGATGAGGATTTGGAGGGGAAAAAGTTAACCCCATTTCTAAACAAGCGTTTTATTTCCATTCCTCGAAACACGGAGAAAAAGTACTTTGAGACCTTCGTAACAGGTTTAATTGAGAAGCATCATGTTTACGCGGAGGGCTTCGAAATACTTAACTATAAAGAGCAAGCAAGTCCCGAACTTCGGATTATTTATAGTCCGGAAGGAGATGCGCAGCTTCAATTATTCTTTCAATACGGTGCATATAGTTTTCCGGCAGGTGGAAATCAAACGGTTACTGTCCGCTATGTTCCTGATGCTGAAAATGACAAGCACCAGTTCTTCCGTATCAAAAGGGCGACCTCTTGGGAAGAAAAAAAGGAAGCATCGCTTCTTAGTTTAGGCTTAGCGAAAGCAGACGCACTCTTTAGTACTTTTAAACCGAAGGATGTTGGTTTAGGCTTCAACCCATCGATTATCGAATGGGTCAATGAACATTTGTCTCAATTGGAAGAACAAGGGTTTCATATTACACAAAGTCATAAAGAAAAGCGATTTCTGATTGGAAAAACCAGTATAAGCATCGAGATTGCAGAGCAGAACGATTGGTTTGATGTCAGAGCAATTGTTCGATTCGGCCCTTATGAAATCCCATTTACCTCACTACGCCAACACATCATCAATAAACAGCAAGAGTTTGCTTTGCCGAATGGGGAAATTGCGATTATTCCTCAGGAATGGTTTTCGCAATATGAGCATTTATTCCAATTCTCCTCGAAAAAGGATGAAATCCGAATTAGTCGACTACACATCGGCTTGTTAAATGATGTCAGCGAACATACCGAAGTAGCTATGCAACGAAAGTTGAATAAACTAGGTGAGTTTGATCAAATTGAAGATATAGACCCTCCTATAAAATTCAAGGGATCGTTACGTCCGTACCAAAAGGCCGGCTACAATTGGTTTCATTTCCTTCAACAATACCGATTTGGTGGATTACTTGCTGACGATATGGGTTTGGGAAAAACAGTACAGACCCTTGCGCTCTTACAGCATCAAAAGGAAACCTTAGGTCCACAAGACCCCAAAACATCCTTATTGATTGTACCTACCTCTCTAATCTTTAATTGGCAAAAAGAAGCGGAACGCTTTGTTCCAAACCTGCGCGTACTTCTGCATACTGGGGGTAATCGTAGTAAGGATAGTTTTGCCTTCAGCCATTTCGACTTAATCATCAGTACGTATGGTATTGCTCGTATCGACGAAGATCTATTGTCGAGTTTCTTCTTCAATTACATCATTCTTGATGAGAGCCAAAACATTAAAAATCCGCGTTCAAAATCATTTAGCTCAATAAAGCAGCTTAAAAGTAAAAACAAACTCGCCCTTAGTGGTACTCCAATTGAGAATAGTGTTCTTGATATTTGGTCGCAAATGCATTTTGCCAACCCTGGATTATTAGGCTCTTTTACTTATTTCCAGAAAGAATTTGTGCAAGCGATTGAAAAGAAAAAAGATGAGGAAAAAGCAAGGCGCTTGCAGGCGATTATTAAACCATTCGTACTGCGCCGGACAAAATCCCAAGTGGCAACCGAACTGCCCCCAAAATCTGAACAGATTTTCTACTGCAGCATGTCTGAAGAGCAGTCCGAATATTATGAGCGTGTCAAATCTGAATACAGAAATGCCTTACTCGATGGTGCATTCTCCGGAAAAGCATCCCAAATTGCACTCCTACAAGGTTTAACAAAACTTCGTCAGTTGGCAAATCATCCATCAATGATTGATCAAGGTTATGAAGGTGGTTCTGGCAAATTTGAAGCGGCTATCGAGTTGATGGAATCAATCATTGAGGAAGGCAATAAGGTTCTAATCTTTTCTCAATTCGTAAAACATTTACAACTATTCCGAGAACACTTCGAAAAACAAAAAATACGTTATGCTTATTTAGATGGTTCAACAGCTGATCGAAATAGTGCTGTTAAAACGTTTAAAGAAAACGATGATGTACAAGTCTTTTTGATTTCCATTAAAGCCGGTGGCGTGGGGCTCAACCTCACCGAAGCCGACTACGTTTTCATACTCGACCCTTGGTGGAACCCAGCCGTAGAACAGCAAGCAATCGACCGAAGCCACCGTATTGGCCAGGTGAAGAATGTATTTATCTATAAATTCATTAGTAAGGATAGTATAGAAGAGAAGATCCTTGCCCTACAAGGAATGAAGAAGACACTTGCAAGCTCACTAATCACTACGGAAGAAAGTTTTGTAAAATCATTGAGCAAAGCAGACATCAGCGAATTATTCAGCTAAACTGATTTTTTTATAGACTCAACATCCTGAATCTACCGTAAATTTATTTTTCGTCTTTTTGGCCGTTGCGATTTAATTTATCGCAAATATTCCTTTCGAAATCCGTTTGATGGGAAAGAGGATAAAGTGATGCATTGGTTATACTTTCTTCGTACATGCTTCGGCCCTTGGTCGAACAAACGGAATAATTTCCGATTTAAAGTAAAGCCCTTATCTGAGCTACTTCGTTCGAATTTGGAAGGCAAAAAAAACATAGCCAAAAAAAAACGCTAGGAAAGATCCTAGCGCTTTTTATTTTTTTTCGGTGTTTGAGTACTACAAAGCTGTTCTGAAGTTTTCTGCAGAAACTTTCACTTCCGGCATATTGTTCTCCCAGTGGTACTCATATTCTGCGGATAACATTCCTTTAAAGTTTTGACGCTTCAATTCTGCCTGTACCTCTTTCAATCCTAATTTTCCTGTTCCCCATGGAACGTCATGAGCCTTTTTATTACCAAACTCATTCAGATCTTTAAAATGAAGGTGTACAATTTTACCGTCTAATTTTTTCAGACACTCAATTGGATTCAAGCCAGAGCGCATCCAGTGACCAACATCTGCAGTTGCTCCCATTCGCTTGCTTCTTCCTTCCAATGCTTTTAGCACGACGTCAGGATTCCAGTATTTTGAAGGTGTAGGATGGTTATGAATCCCCACAAGGATATCATATTTGTCGGCAAGATTTGAAATTACATCAAGCATTGCATCATCCGGTTCACAATTGATGACTTTAACACCCATGTCTTTAGCAAATGCAAATACCTTCTCCCATTCTACAGCATCTTTTGCACCCACTACGCCATAAGCATGTAAAGTGATTTTTTTGTCTTTAAGAAGTTTTTTCACAAGAGTTCTGCCTTCTGCAGAAAGATCATAAGTCATCTTCTCGCTACTGCCAGCACCAATCGTTTGACCTGGAAAAGCTTCTACATAGCGAAGTCCAGCGCTATCGATTTTATTTAGTGCATCTGCAAAAGAGAATAAACGGAAGGTATAAGCTTGTGCTCCTAACTTCCAACCTAATTTTTCTTCTGGAAAACGTTGTTGGCTTGTGCCCTGTTGCGCTTTACCTGTTGTCGCGCAGGATGTGGTAAACAACATCGCTGATGCTGCACATCCAAAGAGTAACTTCTTAATTAAATTCATTCGTATTCGTTTAGTTGATTATTTATGCTTCAAATTGAGGCAATGCCAACGCAATGCGTGCTACAACTTCTTCTTTGCCTAAAAGCTCTGCAATCTTAAATACATCCGGACCGAATTTCCCCCCAACAAGCATGATGCGGAATGGCATCATCAATTCACCAATTTTCATTCCTGATTCTGCTATCTTACCTTTAAAGAAGGTTTCTAGACTAGACGCTTCCCAAGTTGTTTGCTCAGCAAAGTCAACAGAAATTTGATTGAAGAAGGCTGTTTTTTCGGTGTTCCACTTCGGTTTAACGGCATCTACGTCATATTGCGTAGGCTTTTGGAAGAAGAAAGAGGCTTGCTCCCAAAAATCTTCGACGTAAGTTAATCTTTCTTTAACTAAATCCAAGATAGAATTGATAAAATTATCGCTTATTCCAGTTGTATCCAATGAATGATTAGCCATAATTTCTTTTACTTTTGGCAGTAATACAGTATTATCAGTAATTTTTATCCATTCCTGATTGTACCACTTGGCTTTCTCGAAGTCAAATTTTGCACCCGCTTTGCTAATACGTTCAACAGAGAATTTCTCAATCAATTCTTGCATTGTAAAAATTTCCTGTTCCGTTCCGTCGTTCCATCCTAACATAGCCAACATATTGACAAATGCTTCCGGTAAGAACCCGCGCTCGCGGAATCCAGTCGTTAATTCACCAGATTTTGGATCGCTCCAATTCATGGCATATACTGGAAATCCTAATCGATCACCATCACGCTTACTTAGTTTACCCTTACCGTCTGGTTTTAGGATTAATGGTAAATGCGCCCATTGAGGCATCTCTTCTTTCCAACCTAAATATTCCCACAATAGGATGTGTACAGGTGCTGATGGCAACCATTCTTCTCCACGAAACACATGCGAAATCTCCATTGCTCTATCATCAACAACGACAGCAAGGTGATAGGTTGGCATACCATCTGCTTTTAATAAAACCTTATCGTCAACTAATTTTGTTTCAAAACTAACTCGACCACGAATCATATCATCAAAAGAAACCACTTCTTCTTCGGGCATTTTGATTCGGATCGTATGTGCGGTACCAGCAGCTAATAAACGCTGAGTTTCCTCATCACCCAGGCTCAACGAGTTACGAAGACTCATTCGATTGTCATGGGCATAACGAAAATTAGGATGCAGTTTACGCTGTTCCTCTAATTCTTCCGACGTGTCAAAGGCATAATAAGCATATCCTTTCTTTATTAAACCCTCCGCATATTGACGGTATAAAGGCTTACGCTCACTTTGGCGATAGGGTGCAAACGCGCCCTCATTCCAAGGACTTTCGTCTGGCGTCAATCCGCACCATGCTAAACACTCTTTGATATATTCTTCAGCACCGGGTACAAAACGTGTTTGATCGGTATCTTCAATACGCAGGATAAAATCACCTCCGTGATGTTTTGCAAATAGATAGTTGAACAGCGCGGTTCTCACACCGCCTAAATGTAACCCGCCTGTAGGACTTGGCGCGAAACGAACCCTAACTTTGTTTTGTGAACTCATAAGCGCAAAATTACGCATTTCTTTATTTTGTTTGTTGAAGCTATAGGAAAATCATTAATTTGCTGACAATTATTGGGTCTATGAAGCAACATCCGTACAGATATAATAAGCAACAATGGAAATTTCTATTGTTTTTATTTGCGGCATTAATTGCTACGGCATCCCTTTTATATAGCAATTATCTCGTAAAAAGTCTCTCTAAATCGGAACGTACGAAGGCTGAGGTTTGGGCCATGTCCACCAAAAGTATCGTAACGATGCCGGATGTCAACGATGAGTTTATCAGTTTTATTTCAGCCGTTCGAGACAGCTTAAGTTTGCCTGCAATTATTACAGACAAGAATGAAGCAATCGTCGCTTGGCGCGATTTGGATAGTACCAAAACTGATAATCCGAATGATCCTGATTCATTAAAACAGTATGATCCTGATTATTTCCAAAAGCAGTTAAACAAAATGAAAAAGGCTCACCCGCCTATCCATATTTCGTTGGATAGCGGTCAAGAATGGCGAGTCTATTATCACGATTCAAATGCTTTAGCTCAATTACGTATATTTCCATACTTACAGCTGTCATTGATTGCTATTTTCTTGATTATCGCCTATACTGTTTTTAACTCTATTCGTGATTCGGAGCAAAACTTAGTTTGGGTAGGTATGGCTAAAGAGGCGGCACATCAATTGGGCACCCCGATTTCCTCGATGATGGGCTGGTTGGAACTTGCCCGTGTTACTTACGATGCCGAAGATGACAGTGTTTTTAACGAAATGGAGCGTGACATCAAACGTCTTGAAATTGTTGCGGATCGCTTTTCTAAAATCGGTTCGACACCATCCTTGACCAATCATGCCGTTTATCCTGTTGTAGAAGAATATGTCAACTATTTTAAGGTGAGAACGAGCCAGCGTATTACTTTTGAGCTGGTGGGAGACCAACAAGTTGAAGCCAAATTGAATGTTCAGGTATTTGACTGGATCATAGAAAATCTCTTAAAAAATGCTGTAAATGCGATTGAAGCCGAGGGTAAAATCAGCATCAACATTTCGGAAAACATTGCAAAAGAAGAAATTTTTATAGACATTAGCGACACCGGGAAAGGGATCCCAAGAGCAAATTGGGAGGTCATTTTTCAACCAGGATATACAACACGTAAACGCGGCTGGGGCTTAGGGCTAAGTTTGACAAAACGTATGGTCTACTACCATCAAGGACAAATTTTTGTTAAAGAATCTGAAATAGGAAAAGGAACTACATTTAGAATTATCTTAAAAAGTAATTTACGCTATGAACCAACTCAAATCTGACGAATATCCAGCGATCTTCAGTGACTATATAGAAACCGTAACAGGCGATGTTATGGAAGAACTAAAGACTCAGCTAGACACATTCCCCGAATTTATTGACAGCATTCCTGAAAACATGGGATCTTATGCTTATGCGGAAGATAAATGGTCAATTAAAGAAGTACTTTGCCATATATTAGATTGTGAACGGGTAATGGCTTATCGTGCATTACGATTTGGCAGAAATGACATGACCGCATTAGCTTCATTCGAGCAGGATGAGTTTGTCTCTAACGGTCGTCACAATGAACGTCAACTAGCAGATATCGCCCAGGAGTTTATTCATTTAAGAAAAGCGAATTTATATTTATTCGAAGCATTTGACGAGAATGAACTTGCAAGAAAAGGGATGGCATCTGACCGATTAATAAGCGTAAGAGCTTTACTATATGTCATCGCGGGGCACCTTAATCATCATACTATTATATTAAAGGCCCGTTATTTAAAGAACCAAAACTTGAGCAACGATGTGGTTTAGAAGTTACTCATTAGAGGAGATCAACTCTTATTTTGCGATAAACATGACAGGTTTTTTGGATATTAAAGCGATATCCATTACTGAGGATGCTCTTGTTGCAGAAATGCCCGTAAACGAAAAAGTGAAACAACCTTTTGGAATTCTTCATGGAGGGGCTTCTGTTGTTCTCGCCGAATCTGTCGGCAGTATTGCTTCAGCGTTGATCATTGACATGGATAAATTTGCAGCTGTTGGCTTAGACATCAATGCAAATCACTTACGTCCTGTGACTAAAGGAAAAGTATTTGCGACTTGCAAACCTTTTCATATCGGAAAAACAACCCACGTTTGGGATATCAGAATTGTTGACGAACGTGATAAGTTAGTCTGTGTTTCCAGGCTCACGATGGCCATCATAAAAAAGCCTCAATAAATTTGAGCACAACCAAAGATTCTTCAAAACAATAGCTTAAAACTATTGTTTAACCCTATATACTACCATTTTTTGGTTTTATGATACGGTTTAGGTTTTTAGAGAGATGTCGCCCATTCGATGTCTCTCTTACTTTTAAAAGCCATTGACAACGAGTTGATAGCACTGAAAATCTAAGTAATCAAAATTCGGAATCTTCAACAATTTCTAATAAATGCAATCGTTTGACTAACAAATTCCGTTTTAAAATATCGATTTATTTTGTTAGCCTTGTGACTATCAAAAAATTCATAATCGATTAAATCAATTTTATGACCAATCAGAATAATCAATCAACCGTCGGACCAATGATTATAATTGGCGCCCTCTTCTTTATTTTTGGATTCGCCACTTGGCTAAACTCCCTCTTAATCCCTTATTTAAGAATCGCTTGTGAACTTACCGAAGTTCAATCTTACTTTGTAACATTCGCATTCTACATTGCTTACTTAGTGATGGCTCCCGTTTCAACATGGGTCTTAAATAGATTTGGATTTAAAAATGGTATGGCTATCTCGTTGGGCATTATGGCCGTCGGCGCATTATTATTCATTCCTGCTGCGTATTCGCGAACATACTTGTTATTCTTAACAGGACTGTTTGTCATGGGTGGTGGTTTAGCGATCTTACAAACCGCATCTAACCCTTACATAACGATTATTGGGCCTGTGGAAACTGCTGCTAAACGTATCAGTATCATGGGTATTTGCAACAAATTTGCCGGTGCGCTTGCACCAATTATCCTTGGCTACTTCTTAAATCTAGGAGAGGCAGATAAAGTACAAAAATCTTTAGCGACCATGAGTCCTGAAGAGTCGGCACAAGCTTTGGATAAAATTGCACTACAGGTAGTAAATCCATACATCGGGATTGTCGTTGTACTTATTTTATTAGGAATATGGATTTCTAAGGCTAATTTACCAGAGGTTAAAGGAGATGAAGAAGAAGATGCTTCTCACCACAATGCTTCCGAAGGCAAACAAAGTATTTTTGATTTCCCACATGTCATCTTAGGATTTATTTGTTTATTCCTTTATGTTGGTGTTGAAGTTTTAGCGGGTGATACCATTATCGCTTATGGTACGTAT
The DNA here is from genome assembly GCF_009557615.1 of Sphingobacteruim zhuxiongii. Lineage (NCBI taxonomy): Bacteria > Pseudomonadati > Bacteroidota > Sphingobacteriia > Sphingobacteriales > Sphingobacteriaceae > Sphingobacterium > Sphingobacterium zhuxiongii. The sequence continues at coordinate 431,875 of NZ_CP045652.1, read as the reverse complement.
TTAGGAATTCCATTAGATACAGCAAAATTCTTTACGTCCTTCACTATGGTTTCGATGGTTGTCGGTTACGTAATCGGTATTATTGCAATACCAAAACACTTAGCGCAAGAGACTGCCCTAAAACTATGTGCAATCCTAGGTATTATTCTAACAGTAGGTATTGTATTTACTGATGGTATGGTTTCACTAACCTTAGTTGGACTATTAGGCTTAGCAAACTCTCTAGTATGGCCAGCAATTTGGCCTTTAGCTTTAAAGGGTGTGGGTCGTTTCACTGGTGCAGCGTCTGGAATTTTAGTGATGGGTATCGCTGGTGGAGCTGTAATTCCTTTGATATACGGACAGATTTCACACTCAGTAGGTTCTCACCAAGCATACTGGATTGCATTACCTTGTTACTTATACATATTGTACTACGCAGTAGCGGGACATAAAGTTAGAAAATAAGAGTTTTAACATCAAGTAAACGGAGATAGCTAGCTATCTCCGTTTGTTTTTTAAGCTAGGCTTCGTATATTCGGGAATTCAAGTTTTGATTCTATGAGAAAAATTGCAATAACACTCCTGTTAGCTTCAGGATTAATGTTCAGCGCGCAACAAGCAGACGCGCAGATTAAATTACCTCCTGCAAGTAGCACGCAGTTTATCCTTCAAGATTTAGGCATTAGCCAAGTCAGCGTTGTTTATCAACGTCCAAATATGAAAGGGAGAACAATCTTCGGAGAGCTTGTTCCTTATGAACAAATTTGGCGTACAGGTGCAAACAATGCGACAAACATTACATTCCAAAGTGATGTAAAAATTGAAGGTCAGGCTTTGGAGGCAGGTACATATGCCTTATTTACAATCCCTGGAAAAGATGAGTGGACTATTATTTTCAATAAAAATGCAAAACAATGGGGCGCTTATACGTATGATAAGGCAGACGATATTTTGCGTGTAAAAGTTAAACCTCGTGCACTAACAAATCCGATCGAAACTTTCACTATTGCTTTTGAAGAAGTGAATGATCAACATTTAAAAGCCTGTCTTCTTTGGGAGAAGACAAAAGTTTCTTTCTTAATCGAAGTTGATCAGAAAGCAGAAATTCTAGCGAGTATTGATGAAGCAATGCAAGCGGAGAAAAAACCTTACTTCCAAGCAGCTCAATATTACTATACACACGATATAGATATTAAGAAAGCAGCAGCATGGATGGTTGAGGCGGATAAAGGTAATTCGAAAGCTCCACATATTAAATATTGGAAATCATTGATCCTTGCAAAATCTGGCGATAAAGCAGGCTCAATCAAAGCGGCTGAAGAAGGTTTGAAAATGGCGAAGTCACAAAACAACGGTGAATACGTTAAGTTAAATACACAAGCGTTAGAAGCGGCGAAGAAATAGTCGCCTTTTAAGATATCAAAGAAAAACGCCCATTGGTTTCCGATGGGCGTTTTTCTTTGATTTTAATCATTTAATGCTTGATATAATATCTCCACAGGATGTAAAGCGGTTTCTGTTGTACCATCCATAATCTGATGCCTACAGCTCGCCCCAGGAGCGGCAATTAGTGTTCCGGTAGCCTTCGACCGTATCGCTGGAAATAAGACAAGCTCACCAATTTGCATGGACATATCATAATGTTCTTTTTCATAGCCAAAAGATCCGGCCATACCGCAACAGCCTGAAGGAATATTCTTTACTTTATAATTTGCAGGAATTGACAGCACTTGATGAACGGTGGGCAATAAACCCCATGCCTTCTGCTGACAATGCCCATGAAGCAATATTTCCCGCTCTTCTGTACGAAATTGTGAAGAAGATATATTCCCTGCTTGAAATTCTTCCCAAATAAATTCTTCGATCGTCAATGCAAGTGGAGCAATCCGCTGGGCGGCATCCATAAGATCTTCATCGACCAAATCAACGTATTCATCTCTAAAGGTTAAGATAGTTGACGGCTCGACAGCAATCAACTTACAATTAACATGAAGTCGATCGGCAAAAATACGGACGTTTTCATTAGCAAGCTTCTTCGCTTCACGAAGTAGTCCTTTTGAAATTAAGGCTCTACCAGAAAAGGCATGTGGTATTATGAGCACCTGATATCCAAGCCGTTCTAGTAGTTGGAGGGCTTTCTTACCTAGATCAACCTCATTATAATTTGTGAATTCATCGCAAAAGAAGTAAACGGATTTGATGGGCTGTTTAGATGCGATATAATCTTTATCCTGCTCAGCATACCATTTTCGGAGTGTTTTTCTAGCTATCTTAGGGATATGTCGCTTCTCCGAAAACCCTAACGTTTTTTTGATAATTCCCCCAGTGAACACATTAGAAACCAACCCATTATATACCGCAGCAAACGGCTGCATCAACTTCGTCAATGAATCAACATGTCCAATCATTTTGGCCCGTAACGGAATTCCATTGGCATCGTAAAATCCCTGAAGAAATTCCGCCTTTAGCTTCGCCATATCGACACTAGATGGACATTCTGACTTACAAGCCTTACAACTCAGACATAAATCCATGATTTCCTTGATCTCTTGATGATCAAATGGATTCTCTTTAGTGGAATGCGTTATCATTTCCCGTAGAATATTCGCCCGCGCCCTTGTTGTATCTTTTTCATCCTTACTCGCCATATAAGATGGACACATGGTCCCCCCTGTTAGATGAGTTTTGCGGCAATCTCCTGAACCATTACACTGCTCAACATGTTGGATGTATGTTTGATTTGGATATCGAAATACCGTATTAATTTCCCGATTCTTTTGCCCGGGTTCATATCGTAAAAAGCTATTCATCGAAGGGGTATCGACGATTTTGCCAGGGTTAAATATTCCGTTAGGATCCCAACTATGTTTTATATCTTTCAGCAATTGATAGTTATGCTCACCAATCATTAAAGGGATAAACTCTCCTCTTAAACGTCCATCGCCATGTTCACCGCTTAAAGAACCTTGATATTTCTTGACTAACTCAGCTATTTCCAAGGCAATCGTTCGAAATAATTGATTCCCTTCATTCGTTTTCAGGTTAATTATTGGTCGTAAATGAAGTTCTCCAGTTGCAGCGTGCGCGTAGTGCACCGCATAAAGCTGATAGCGCGCGAGAATTCGATTGAAGTCGGCAATATAAGCTGGCAGATCTTCTACGGCTACCGCGGTATCTTCGATAACCGCAACAGGCTTCTCGTCTCCTGGTACATTACTCAGCAAGCCCAAGCCCGCCTTTCTCAAATCCCAAACTCGCTTTTTATCACTGCCAAGAACTAACGGAAAATGATAGCCTAAATTATTCGCACGCATCTCTTGCTCTACCGCTTGCACTTTTAGGCGAATAGTAGCTTCGTCTAATCCGTCATATTCAACAATTAAAATCGCTGCAGGATCTCCATCTACAAAAAAACGATTTTTAGATTGTTCTAAATTTTCTTTTGTACGCTCAAGTATATAACTATCCATCAGCTCACTCACCAACGGATCGTGTCTTAAGGCAATCAGGTTAGCGGCTAATGCATCCTGAAGACTATCGAAGTGTACACACAGTAACCCAGAAGGATTCGTGTTTAGAGGGTCTACATGAAGCTTTACTTCTGTGATGAAGGCAAGCGTACCTTCAGAGCCACATATTAGCTTACAGAAGCTAAAAGGCTCCTTCCCTGCAGTGAAAGGATCGGTTTCCAATAGCATATCGACTGCATAACCAGTATTTCGTCTTTTTATCGATGCTTTTGGAAAATGTGAACGAATCTCTTGTTGATTTTGATAGTTACTCAACATCGCTCGTATATCCTTGTATATTTTACCCTCTAGACTGTTAAGATTACACTTTTCAGTAAACTCTTCGAATGATAAAGACTTAAACTCCACACTGCTACCATCGCTCAATAACGCTTTAATTTCTAAGGTATGCTCTCTTGCGCTTCCATAGATTAAGGAATTTGAGCCACAAGAATTATTGCCAACCATCCCTCCAATCATCGCGCGGTTGGCGGTTGAGGTCTCAGGACCGAAATATAACTGATAAGGCTTCAGAAACATATTCAGTTCGTCGCGAATCACTCCTGGTTGAACTTTCACCCAATGTTCCTCCGCATTAACTTCTAAAATTGACGTAAAATACCTCGAAACATCGACAATAATTCCTGCACCTACGACTTGCCCCGCAAGTGAAGTACCAGCAGTCCTAGGAATTAAAGAAAGTTTGTGTTGATTAGCGAATTGGATAAGCTGAACAATATCTTGTTCATTCTTAGGGTATGCAACAGCTAAAGGAATCTCACGGTATGCCGATGCATCTGTTGCATACAACAGACGCATTTGATCATCCCAATAAATTTCACCGTCTAATTGAGGTGCAAGCAAAGCCAACTCCTCTTCTATCATGTTCTATCCTTTTATTTGTGTAGTATAGGTGCTTTCGAAAATTTTATCCGCATTATTGGTTTCAAACCCATCTCTGCGATGCTTTGATTCAATTTTATCGTTTGGCAAATCTTTGTATTCAGGCAATATCGATCGCTCGGCAAACTCTACATAGCTGCCCGCGATTTGAATAGTATTTGCATCGGCGAACGTGGCATCATAAAGCGCAGAAACCGTACTACTCTGACGCAATAATCCATCTTCACTCGTTTTAATCTTTCCTCCCGATGTATTTAACTTAACGCCTATACTTTCAAGAAACGCATTAAATTCCTCCAACGTATTGTAGCCATCCTTCAATTCATGGATGCTAATCGTATAGTGATTTAGATAATAACGATTGTAGATCACCCAAGCGGCATATTCGCTCTCAGCCAGCAAGGTTTGATATTCTGCAGAGGTTGGCAAATTCCATAATGGTTTTTGTAGAAATGCAGCAACCTGCTCCCCATCATTCAAATCCAATTCATCCACAGGGTCTGTAGTAATATCTCTGGTGTATTTAAGGATAATCTCTTGAACAGCGGCACTTAACTCAGACACACGTAGCTCAGAAACAAAAATGCGCGGATATTCAGAGGAAGGTGGAGCAAACCAATAGGCATCCAATTTCTTGCCTTCGAAATAGAAATAATCTCGTTTTTGGTATCCAAAAGAAAGGAATATCTTTTCAAAAGATTTGATACCTAAATTTGGAACTCCTAAAGTCCGGAAAGCAATATGATCATTAACAATATCATCCTGTGCATGGACAACTTGTCGCTCTAAGAGCGCTTTGGTAATTTTATCTACATCAGCAACATTTGCTCGATAGTGTTCGAATAAGTCGTTTAACACAATGTCGATAGGCTTCTTCTCCTCGAAATGCATAGCAATAAAATTTAGATTTATATTATGAATAAAGTTATCTAAATTCCGATAAATAACAACATTTATCCAAAAAATATTAGTAATTGATAAATTTTATTCAGCAAACTAAAGCTCTTCCGAAAGAATCTTCTCTAACTCTTGTGGCGAAAGGTTCATATTGATATTACCATCCTTTGCAAAAGAGATCTCACCTGTTTCTTCTGAAACGATTACGGCTACCGCCTCTGAAACTTCGGTTACACCAATCGCTGCACGATGTCGGAGTCCAAATTGCGGAGGGAGATCATCTGAATCGGATAATGGAAGTACAGAACTTGCAGTCATAATTCGGTTATCAACTATAATAACCGCACCATCATGTAAAGGAGAGTTTTTAAAGAATATACTTTCAAGTAGACGCTTTGACACTGGCGCATCAATCGTCGTACCACTCGTTTGATAGTAATCCTCATCAAAATATCGTGAGAAAACTAATAGTGCTCCAGTTTTGGACTTTGCCATGTTTTGGCAGGCCTCGACAATCGGGCGAATAAATTCCTTATTATCAGCGTGGGTTGCCTTTTTAGTCCCAAACACTGACCAGAAGAATTTTTTACGTCGAAGTGAGATGTTCTTTCCGATATGTAAAAGGAAACGTCTTATTTCCTGCTGGAATACGACGATTAGCGCAATAGACCCTACTGAAATAAATCCACCAAAAATCTCCGTTAATAAACGCATCTCCATTTGCTTTACCACTAGGTAGATACCATAGAACAGTCCAACGCCAATTAATATGTTAACGGCAATTGTTCCTTTGATTAAGCTATATACATAATAGATAATAATAGCCACCAGAATGATATCTATGAAGTCTAGTAGACGAAAGCCACTTAAAAGATTGAAGTCCAGTCCATCCATATAGCATGCAATTTAAAAAATATTATCCATTGAAGCAGGTATAATAATTCATAAAATGACTGAACATCCCTGCTTAAAAATGTAAATTTGTAAAAAGACGATTGATATGACTAAACTATCCGTAAATATTAACAAAATTGCGACACTACGTAATTCACGAGGTGGAAATGTCCCGAATGTATTAGCTACTGCGCTAGCTTGTGAACGCTTTGGTGCTGAAGGAATAACAGTACATCCAAGACCCGATGAGCGCCATATTCGTTATCAAGATGTTTATGATCTAAAAGCGAACATTCAAACCGAGTTTAATATTGAGGGAAATTGCCAAGAGCAGAAATTTATTGACCTTGTCTTAGCGAATACACCAACACAAGTAACTTTAGTACCAGACGCTTTAGGACAAATTACCTCCAACCACGGATGGGATACCATTAAGTATAAAGATTATTTATCTGATATGGTGAAGATGTTCAAAGATCAAGGTATACGTGTTTCGATCTTCGTCGACCCTATTGAAGATATGGTAGAAGCTGCAGCAGAAACCGGAACTGATCGAATTGAATTATATACCGAAGCATTCGCTGCAGAATATGGCTTTAACAAAGAGGAAGCTATTGCTCCTTATTTTAAAGCAGCTTTAAAGGCAAGAGAGGTTGGTCTAGGCTTGAATGCCGGACACGACCTAGATCTTAACAATCTAGCTTATTTCAATCAACATATTCCCGAGCTTCTAGAGGTTAGTATTGGACATGCATTAATTGCTGACGCTCTTTATTTAGGATTAGAGGAAACTATCAAGCGCTATCTAGCCGCATTGAAATAATATAATCATAAAAAAAGCGAGCTATAGAATCTATAGCTCGCTTTTTTTTATGGTTTAGGGGTTTACTCAATCCCCTTAAAAATACGATTCCATCTAATTTTTGATAAGAAGGTTCCGTCCTTATCCCAACTCATCCATGTAAATAAGGCTTTACCAACAATGTGGTCTTCAGGTACAAATCCCCAACCGCGTGAGTCTAAGGAGTTGTGTCGATTATCGCCCATCATCCAGTAATAGTTCATCTTGAAAGTATAAGAATCTGCTTTTACGTCATTGATATAATAACCATCTCCTTTATGTTCAAAAGTATTGCCTTCATAAATTTGAATTGCTCTTTCGTATAAAGGAACAGTAAGACTATCCAATTTCACTGTCCAACCTTTAGCTGGCACATGAATAGGTCCAAAATTGTCATAATTCCAAACTACACCGCTTTTATAATGTGGGAAGGCCGAAGCTCCTGGACTCGCATCTTGAGGATCAAAGATTTGCTCTCTAAAGCTCTTTACGCTTTCCCAAGATTTAACTTGTTCTGCTTCATCTTTTGTCATGTGCAACACATAGAAACCCATTCCAGGTTCAGTATTAACCATATCGACTTCAATACGCATATCTAAAAGACGTTGCATATTTAAACCATTGGGATCAGTTTCGACAATATAGTTTGTTTGGAAATCGGGATCTGTAAATGCTGGTTCACCATTAACGAAAAGCTTGGCACGTTCCATGGAGATTACATCCCCAGGTAAACCAACACAGCGTTTAATATAGTTTTCACGCTTATCAATTGGTCGTTCAATTTCTTCAGGGAAATTAAACACGACGACATCGTATCGCTTAATATCTTGAAATCCTGGAAGACGTTTATAAGGAACTTTGACTAACTCAGAATAAGCTTTTCCACCTGTAATTGGCATCGTATGATGTGCAAATGGGAAGGCTAATGGAGTCATCGGGATACGAGGACCATAGTTTAATTTACTCACAAATAAAAAGTCTCCGACTAATAAGCTACGCTCCATAGAACCAGTAGGGATCATGTAAGCTTCGATTAGAAATCCACGAATTAAAGATGCTGCAACAGTTGCAAAAATAATTGCATCTGCCCATTCGCGGCCTGTAGACTTTCTATATGGATATTTTTGCTTGAATTCTTCAGTAGTAGACTCGCCCAAGTATTTCACGTTTGGATCTCGACCCCACATAGGCAATACGATAAACGGAACCAATACCGCCGCTACATTCTCCCAAAAACGACGCTTACCAAACGCTTTGATTAGGTTTAAATATAGATCGTAGAATATAAAGATATTCACAATCGGCACAAACAACCAGATTATCCACCATGTTGGACGCCCCACCAATTGAGCCATTACATATTGTCCGTAAATTGGAACGACTGCTTCCCAGCCTTGTTTACCTGCTTTTTTATACAACAACCAAAGACCGTAAAGCGCTCCGATTGTCGCTATGGCAAAAATAATATACCACATATAATTCTAGTTATTAAAATCAAACATTTCAGTTACCTGAAAGAATCCTTTTTTTCCTAAAAGCCATTCCGCTGCAATAACCGCGCCTAAGGCGAACCCTTCGCGACTATGAGCTGTATGCTTAAACTCAATCTGATCAACCTCTGAACTATAAAGCACAGTATGAGTCCCCGGCACCTCTTCGATACGCAAACTCTCAATCAATAATTCCTCTGCCTTTGGAATGATTTCCTCACCTGATCCTTCAATTGAGTTAACCCAGCTTTTCTTCCCATCCGTATTCTCTAAAATTCCCTCCGCAATGGTAATTGCAGTTCCACTTGGTGCATCAAGTTTATGAATATGGTGAATTTCCTCCACCTGAACATCGTATTGCTTGTAAGGATTAATTGCCTTTGCTAGCATTTTATTAATATGGAAAAAAATATTGACGCCAATACTGAAGTTAGAGCCATATAATAATGCTTGATCAGCTTCTAAGCAAGTTTCACGCACTTCTTCTAAATGATCATACCAGCCAGTCGTACCAACAACCAAAGGTAGATTAGCCTCAAAACAAAGGCTTATATTTTCAAGTGCTGCATGTGGCGTACTGAAGTCAATTGCGATATCTGCATCTTGTAGATCTTCAATCTCAATACTCTCTCTATTATTTTCATCGACAACTAACACAACTTCGTGACCACGCTTCATTGCAAAGCGCTCAATCAGTTGTCCCATTTTGCCGTATCCCAATAAAACGATTTTCATATGTGGTTAATTGGTTATGTTTATTTGATGGTAAAAGTCATTTTCATCCCTGGAGTAATCAAACTGCGCGCATTAAATGTGCCCATTCCAGGTGTATATGCGTAAGTTGGCATAAAAGTCGGAGATATTTTTAGGCTTAAATCGTCACTAACGTTCCAACGATTCTTCAACATCGAATCTACATAAGCTTCTACAATATTTAATCCGTACCAGCCTACCGTTACTAAAACAGTTAAGTCTCGATTTCTACGGGCGTAATCCTTTTGCTTTATTAATCCCGCTTCATCCCATTGACCTAACGCTGTATCTGTTCCAGTTCCGTATTCTTGCCTATATTTTAATTCGCCAAGAAATTCCCTATAATACCATTGCCAATAGTCGAAAACAAGATAAGAGGTCACAAAACCTCCATAAATTACTGGAACTTTAATCCACCATAGTCCCTTGTTGGTATATTGACCCCAACCAGGTAGAATTAGTGATCGTTTCCAAGCAACGCGAGATAAATGTTCAATCTCTAAACGCGCTGAATCTTTCTTAATGTTTTTGTAATAGTATTTTGCTCTTTCTTTTTCAGCTTTTTCCCGTGCCTTACGTTCTGCACGAGTTTCTTTCTTCGCTGTATCCTGAGCCGCTTTGATCTTCGCAGAATCTTGAACAGCCTTCATACTCACTGAATCCTGAAGTTTAACGTTTTTACTTTTATCAGGAATCGTATCCTTTACTTGCGCAAATGCACTTGTAAAAAATAATATAAGGCCTATAAGGAAAGCAAATCTCATTACCAATCTAAAAGTTCTAAAATACGACTTAAATCATCTTCAGAAGTGAAAGGTATTACGATAGACCCTTTCCCTTTTGTCGCTTTAAGGTCTAGCTTTACACGAGTAGCAAATTTAGATGCAAGATCGTCTTCAATCTTTTGATATTGAAAATCTAATTGATCAGTTCTTTTTGGCTTACGTCTTCTCTTCTCGTCAGCTTGCTGTATTTCTCGAACTAATTGTTCTGTCTTACGCACTGACAATCCTTTTTCTAATATTTCTTGGAAGACAAATAACTGCTTATCAACCTCTCCAACATTAATCAGCGCACGAGCATGTCCCATTGAAACATCTCCATCGCGAATAGCTGCTTGAATAACTGGAGGTAATTTTAATAATCTTAGGTAGTTAGTAACTGTTGAACGGTTTTTAGAAACGCGATCCCCCAATTCCTCTTGTTTCAGACTACACTCTTCAATCATACGTTGAAAACTCAATGCAATTTCAATGGCATTTAAATTTTCACGTTGTATATTCTCAATAAGTGCCATTTCCAGCATCTGCTGATCATTGGCTGTGCGAACATAGGCTGGAATCTCTGTGATACCCGCCATTTTCGAAGCTCTTAACCTGCGCTCACCTGAAATAAGCTGATATTCGTTTTTCCCAACTTGACGAACGGTAATTGGTTGAATTAATCCTTGCACTTCAATAGACTCTGAAAGCTCGCGTAATGCTTGCTCATCAAAATCTGTTCTAGGCTGAAATGGATTAATAGCAATCTGATCCATCTTAATAAAGTTGATACTTCCCGCAGGTGAACTTGGGCTTTTCGGCGCCGAGGCGTTAACTGGCGCAGTATTATCAACTCCAATATTCTCTTGTTGTAATAAAGCACCTAATCCCTTACCCAAACCCGTTTTACGCTGTTGTGCTGCCATACTATACTGTTACTGTTTGCGTATTTTCTTTTAACAATCCATTCTTTTCTAGAATCTCACGAGCAAGATTTAAGTAGTTGATGGCTCCTTTACACGATGCATCGTGCATAATAACTGATATACCGAAGCTCGGCGCCTCACTTAGGCGCGTATTGCGTTGGATAATGGTATCGAATACTAAATCATGAAAATGTGTTCTAACCTCTTCAACTACTTGATTCGACAACCTTAGACGAACATCATACATCGTTAACAAGATTCCTTCGATCTCTAATTCTGTATTTAGTCTATTTTGAACAATCTTAATCGTATTCAAAAGCTTTCCTAATCCTTCTAAAGCGAAATATTCACACTGAACGGGGATAATTACCGAATTTGATGCTGTCAATGCGTTAATCGTGATTAAGCCTAATGACGGTGAACAGTCAATAATGACGAAATCATAATCATCTTTTACTTCCTCTAGAATACGCTTCATTTTAAATTCACGCTCGTCTAGATTAATCATCTCAATTTCAGCGCCCACTAAATCGATATGCGCTGGCAATAAATCTAAATTTGGCGTATCTGTATGCTGAATGGCTTCTCTTGGATCCAAGTCGTTCACTAAGCATTCGTAAATGCTAGCTTTAATTGCACGAGGATCAAAACCAATTCCAGATGTAGAGTTAGCTTGTGGATCAGCATCCACCAACAAAGTTTTATATTCTAATACGGATAAGCTTGCTGCAAGATTGATAGAAGTAGTTGTTTTTCCTACTCCTCCTTTTTGATTGGCTATGGCAATAATTTTTCCCATGATGATTCCTCAGATTTTGAAACGGTGCACTGTTCCCTACACTTTTGAAATTGCAAATTAACATACCTTTGTGACATAAGACACTTAAATGATGTTAAATTTGTAATTTTGAAGCTATTCTTAGGAACAGTCTACTCAGGATGCTAAGATACAAAAAATTGAATTAGGTATCGACACCCATCTAACATGCTTTTTATAAGTAACATATAAACAATGAATTTAATTATCTCAGGCACAAATCGCAAACGTTCAAACTCCCTTAGAGTTGCAAAATTCTACCAACAAGAACTTTTAAGAAAAGGAGAAGAGTTTGAAATTTTGTCTCTAGAGGACCTGCCGGACAACCTTTCTGTAACAGATCTCTATGGTCAACGAAGCGAATTGTTTGCCCCCATCCAAGAGAAGGTTTCTGCAGCCCGTAAATTCATATTTATCATACCTGAGTACAATGGAAGTTACCCTGGTATTCTTAAATTATTTATCGACGCCTGTTCTTTCCCTAGCTCGTTTTACCATAAGAAAGCGGCACTCGTAGGTCTTTCAACGGGTAAATATGGAAATATACGTGGAATAGATCATTTTACTGGCGTATGCAACTACCTGCGCATGCATGTATTACCATTAAAAATACATATCCCTCTCGTCCAGAACGAGATTGACGAAGAAGGTAACATTGCAGATCCGCTCACCTTAAAATTTATTGACGAGCAGCTCGAAGAAATTGCCAAATACTAATTTTGCAGCAATGACTTGCGCTCTTTAGCTTTAATTACTTAAATTCGATATACCCTAACATCGATATCACGATATGTCTAAAGTTCTAAGTATCCTTCTTTTTGCATTCCTAGCAACTTCTTGTGGGAACGACAAGCTAAATAATTCCCAATTAATTTTCAATGGTAAGAATCTTGATGGGTTTCACATCTACAATCTAATGAAGACCGCTTCAAAGTGGAAAGTCTCAGAAGGAACCTTATTATGCGACCCAAAAGCTGATGGTATTTTTGGCGACCTTATAACCGATCATGAATACGAGAATTTTGAACTAAACTTTGAATGGTGGGTGAAGAAAGGTGGAAATAGCGGTGTATTTATCAATGTCAAGGAAGATAGCGCCTATGCTGCTACTTTTGCTACTGGATTGGAAATGCAGTTATTAGACAATGCTAATGCAGAACATCGCCATCAGATAGACTCCACGCATTGGGCAGGATGTCTTTACTCCGTGGAATGCATCGCTAGCAACTCTAAGCCAAAACCCTATGGCGAATGGAATACAGCAAAGATTATTCAAAAGGATGGAAAAGTTAGTTTCTGGCTAAACGGCCTCCTGACTTTCGAGGACGACATCAATAGCCCCTCCTTCAATCAGCGCGTGGCGAGCAGCAACATGAAGAATTATCCCGCATTTAACACCTTTAAAAGCGGAAAAATTGCCTTTCAAAATCACACAGGCTCTGTAGGGTTCCGAAACATAACATTAAAAAAACTGTAACTCTACACGTTTTTGTATAAACAGCCTAAATAAACCTCGAAATATCGATTCCCATTTGATTACACTCCCGATTCAACATCAGTTGAATTGAAAAAGCGCTAATGTTTCGCCAACACATTCGGTGAAACGTTAAGTTCCGTTAAAATAAAAAGCCACATACTATTCCGTTTTAGAGTTCGTTTAAGAAGAAAATAGTAACCCTATTAAACAGTCGATTTATAATGTAATTGTCATAAAGTCTATGGAATGATAATTTATTTATAACGATTCTAAATAAGGTGTATATTTATATCTCGAAGGACGAAAACTTCATTTTCATACAAAGTCCTGTTTACCCGCATAAGATAGGTATGCGGGTAAACCAGGCACAAGATGAACATTTCTTGATATAAATACGAAAATATATGGCCTGCAACAGACCAACTATACTTGCCCGAAATGAATTAGGATTTATTAGTATGCCAAACGGCACAAATTTAATCCATCTTTGTTTTAACAATCTTCACATCAATTTCACAACAGATGAATTTATCGCCTTTCGCAAGATCGTAAAAGATCTGGTTCAAGAAGACTGTCACATCCCTTTCCCTGACGGAACCATGCGTATCCTACTAAACACCCCCTATGATGGGCTGAATTTCTCGTTTAATAGCATTGAATTAAATCAATTGATAAGTTCATTAGACGAAGCCTACTACATGCGAATTATCTATTCTTATATGCAATAGCGAAGACTATCGTCTGATAAAATATGATTTAGAAGAAGCTGGCAGAATCAAATTTAGTTTAAAATAAAAAAGCATCAATCTCTTGATGCTTTTTCGGTAGTGGAGGCTACTGGATTCGAACCAGTGACCCTCTGCTTGTAAGGCAGATGCTCTGAACCAGCTGAGCTAAGCCTCCTTTTATTTTGGTGGAGAATACTGGATTCGAACCAGTGACCCTCTGCTTGTAAGGCAGATGCTCTGAACCAGCTGAGCTAATTCTCCTTTTCCGTCTTGCGGTGTGCAAATATAGGTCTAAAAATCGATTTGCAAAATTATTTTAAAACATTTTTTCTAAAATATCGGCAATTTATTCAATTCCAAACAGATAAATTATGAGGCCCTCTTGTTTTTTAAACCGACAAGTCGCCACTTCGCTAATCATAGAACTTCCAAGACACTCCAAAACGCAAGTTTGCTGGATTCATTGGGTATCGGCGAACCGTATAATATCCGTTCGGATACACATGTTGATTCGCAAAATTATAACTTAGAAACAAGTTCACACGATCAATATTCGCCGTTAACCAAAAATCCACAACGGGATAAGTCGAGAAATTGATCCCTAAATTATCGTTATAGAATTGTCCAGCATTGATTGCATAAGAAGGTGTACGAAAAGGCGTGTTAAAACGAACATCTGCTCCAATTCGGAAATCCATTACATTGTATAGTATGTTCGCGTAATACAAGCTGTGAAAAGTATACAATTCAGGCGTTGCTAAAACATCCATCGCATCAGACTTCTGATAAACCACCATATTATCTAAGTGAAATCTTCGGAACTTAAAATTCTGCCCGACGGTCACTTTCAAAAGGTTTAGATTTCCCGCTTGTGTTGGAGTAATATCCTTCTCGATCAATCCGCCTGTCGCGGGATCAGTTCGTTCTGTAAAGTAGGTATAATTGTTAATTAGAAAATATTCAACCTTACCGCTAAAGCCAATCTTCTTATTCGCGTAGGAAAAGTTTAAATTCTGCGTTTTAATCTTATCTAAGCCAAGATCTGCCCAAGAGTGATAAGTTAGGTTAGCCGTTTGATAAATCATCTCAGGCGATTGATTTTGCGTATACGCGCCAATGCGTAATTTCCCGATCGCATCGTTCAAATGAACATCTGCATAAGCTTCATACAAGAAGTCGCCAATGTTCCTTCCTAGAAGTATTTGCTTCGCAGAAAAATTCACATCGACTTTATCGCTAAATTTATACCCAATATTACCTTTTGCCATACTGTTCTGATACATTTGGCTGAGTACACTATCGGCATACCAAATCAAATCGTTTTGAAATCCCAACTCAACTCTAGCCTCATTCTTCAACGATTTACTCCTCAGGAAGAAGCTATACGTAAAATCATTCGAAATGGTTGTAATTTTCGTTGTATCGTGCACTTCCGTATAGTTGGCCAATGGAAAAGCGTTATTACCATCAGCTTCATTTTTAAAGAATAGAAACTTTTGCTGTCTAATACTAGAATTATGTGCAATCACATTCGTGGGATGAATTTCTGCGTCTGGCAAACCCTTATTCACGGTATCAATTCTACCCATGTAATACGACTGCCTAAGGAATAAACCGAAGTCTTTCCACTTATTGTATGGTCGATTCTTTTGTTGACCGTTCAAACGAACTGGATACCGCGCCGGATTTCCTGAGTCATCACCCGTATCTCTAAAAAGGGTGTCATTTAGAACGGATCCATTCTCCGAAGCATCAACGGTGTTAAAGGTAAAATTCGTTAATAAATTATAACGTTTACTTGGCGACTCATACCAAGAAAAAACAGCGCCCTTTCGATCACTATATTCCTGATTCTTATAATACCCATCAGTATTACTTGCATGATATTCTGCGCCAATATTAAGGTTAGGATTTATATTTTGAGCAATACGTGCTCGAAACACCTGATCATCAAAGAAAAACCCCACTGCATAGAGCTCAGAAAATCTTGCTCTAGCACGAAAGTATTCAACCGAATCAGGATGTAATATATAGCGTTCTAACGCATGATAACCAGATTGGAAACCAATATTCTTATTTGGCGTATACAACAAATCACGTGTTGCTAAGCCATAAGACCCTAAGTTAATACTTGGATTCCAAGGTAAATTTTGCTTATTGTAATATTGGAAATTTACGTGAGACGTATCTAACTGATATGTTTTTGTCAAACGTTTCATGGTCGCTAAATTCGTATAGCGTACATATTTTGCCGTAAATACAACAGAATCTTTCTTATTATCTTCTTTCGCACGGGCTGAATCGAGCGCTGAACTAAATTCCTCTTCCACTTGGGCGTAAGCCTTTGGACCAAGAGCGAACAACAGCAATATCAATAACAACCTACTCAGTATACTCATGTAAGGATCTCTAAATAAACGACCTCAAAAATAGGGCAAAAATCCAAGATTATTGCAATGCAATCAATTCTTTTAATATACTCGTCATCTTCGGTTCCGCCTCAGTCGCAACTGCAACAATTTCCTCTAAAGAAACAGGCTTTAGATCATCATGAAACCCTTCATCCGTGATGACAGATATTGCAAAGACAGGTAAACCCATATGATTAGCAACGATGACCTCCGGAACAGTACTCATCCCTACAATATCCCCGCCAATAATTCGCATATAGCGATACTCGGCTCTGGTCTCTAAATTTGGCCCAGGTGCAGAAACATAAACAACCTCATGCGCGGTAATTCCATGCTCATTCGCAATTTTCATACCTTGCTTAATCATTTTACGATCGTAAGGTTGGCTCATATCAGGAAAACGAGGCCCGAAGTTCTCATCATTAGCGCCTCTCAATGGATTGTCAGGCAACAAGTTAATATGATCTTCAATAATGCCAATATCTCCTTTCTTAATCGATGGATTTAATGAACCAGAGGCATTGGAAACAAAGAGCTTTTCAATCCCCAAGGCCTTCATAACACGAACCGGAAAGGTAATCTCCTGCATCGAGTAACCTTCATAAAAATGAAGGCGACCTTGCATTGCAACTACGCGACGTCCATTTAATTTACCAAAGATGAGTTTACCGGTATGAAATTCTACCGTAGATATTGGAAAATTTGGAATATTGGAGTACATCATTTGATGTTCGATCTCGTTAACGAGTTTACCAAGACCTGTACCTAAAATAATACCAAATTCTGGTGAGAAGTCGCCTATTTTGCGACGTATAGATTGGATAGATTCTTCGATTAAATGATACATGTGTGCAAAATATACTTAGTAGTCAAAACTACTGGATTTTTTTTGCACACACAAATCATTCAGATTAGCAATTATTTGCTACCTGCTATTTTACCTTCAACCTTACCTGGCGAAGTAATTAATAACAATAAGTAAGTAATCAAACCATTATAGACAATCAGTTCAAAACCAATTTTATAAGCCGTATGCGGTAACACATAATGATTTAGTAAGAAAATCAATAATGGCGATATCACACAGATAATAGGAACAAGATTATCATTCACTCTTCGCTTAGTCAGAATACCAAAAGAGAATAAGCCTAGCAACGGTCCATAAGTGTAACCAGCAATTTTGAAAATAGCAGAAACTACCGATTCATCATTTATCCAATGAAACAATAGAATCACCAATAACATCACAATAGAGAAAGCAAAATGTACCAAATTACGTTGTTTAACCAGCTTCGGATCATTTGGATTTTCCTTTTTGTTGAAGTTCAAAAAGTCAACACAATATGAAGTCGTTAAAGCGGTTAATGCCGAGTCAGTCGTTGCAAATGTCGCTGCCGTCAATCCCATCATAAAGATAATTCCTGGAAGAAGCGTCAAATGGCGCAATGCTATTTCCGGATACAAATAATCTGACTTCCCAATATCCGATAATTTGATCCCATTTGCATCCGCATAAAAATACAATAGAGCTCCAACGGCTAAAAAGAATAAATTGATGACAATGAAGATACCTGTAAAAGTCATCATATTCTTTTGCGCCTCGCCAATCGTCTTCATACTCAAATTCTTTTGCATCAAATCCTGATCTAAACCAGTCATGGCAATCGTAACAAAAGCACCTCCGATTATATGTTTCAAGATATGTCTCGTATCGCCTAACAAATTCTCCCAAACAAAGATTTTCGAGTAAGAGCTTTCTTTCACTTTCTCAAAAGCTTCGAACACTGTTAAACCAAGACCGTCAGCCATGAAGTAAATCGAAAGCAGAACAGCTAATAACAAAAATGTTGTTTGAAGCGTATCGGTAATGATAATGGTTTTAAGCCCTCCTTTATTGGTATATAACCATATTAGGAATAAACAAACAGCTACCGTAAGAATAAATGGAACTTTCCAAGCATCAAAAATATAGCGCTGCAAAA
Source organism: Sphingobacteruim zhuxiongii (assembly GCF_009557615.1). Taxonomy (NCBI): domain Bacteria; kingdom Pseudomonadati; phylum Bacteroidota; class Sphingobacteriia; order Sphingobacteriales; family Sphingobacteriaceae; genus Sphingobacterium; species Sphingobacterium zhuxiongii. Next base: position 413,504 of record NZ_CP045652.1, on the reverse strand, counting down.
CGATAGCAACTAGATATAAGCGAAATGCGGAACCAATTGTTCTAGAGATCAAGAAGATCATGGCACCCGATTTATAACTTTTATGACCTAAGCGTTCTTCTAGATAGGTATAAATAGAAGTTAGATTCATTCGGTAATAAAGAGGCAATAGAACATAGGCAATCACCACAAATCCAATTGCATTTCCAATAACGAATTGAAAATAACTAAAGTTGTTTGGCTCAGTTAATCCTCCAGGGGTATTTCCTACATCTCCAGGAACGGAGATAAATGTTACACCGGACAATGCTGTACCAATCATTCCGAAGGCAACCATATACCATTTAGAGTTACGGTTGGCAACGAAAAATGTTGAATTATCGGAAGAATCCTTGGATGTGAAATACGACACCGCCAACAAGATTCCGAAATAAACAACTAGAAAAGATAATAATATAATAGGTGACATAAATTTGTTTAGCTGTTCTTTTGAAGGTTAAAATTATCGATAGCCTTTCGTACATTACCAAATTTCTCGATTAGCGCTGTAGCTGTTTCCTGATCTGTTCCCGTTTCAGCCATCACCATACGTACGCCACGCCCAACAAGCTTATGATTGGAAAGTTGCATGTCGACCATCTTATTCCCCTTAACACGGCCTAATTGTATCATAACTGCGGTACTAATCATATTCAAGGCTAATTTTTGTGCTGTACCAGCTTTCATACGTGTCGATCCCGTTACAAATTCAGGTCCAACAATCAATTCCACCGGATATTGCGCAATCGCTGCAATTGGGGAGTTCCCATTACAAACAATACAACCGGTAGCAATTCCTTTTTCGTTTGCGCGGTTCAAACCACCAATTACGTATGGGGTTGTACCAGAAGCGGCGATTCCAATAACAACGTCATTGGCATTGATAGCATACTCTTCTAAATCTTTCCAAGCTTGCTCTTCGTCATCTTCCGCAAATTCTACAGCCTTACGAATGGCAGTGTCTCCTCCAGCAATTAGTCCAATTACCCAATCAAACGGAACACCATAGGTCGGAGGACACTCCGAAGCATCAAGTATACCTAGACGCCCACTCGTTCCAGCACCGATATAGAATAAACGTCCACCTTTTTTCATTCGCTCCACGATCACTTTTACTAAGGATTCAATGTGAGCAATCTCCCTCTCCACCGCCAACGGAACGGTTTTATCTTCATTATTAATATTAATCAGAATCTCCTGAACAGACATTTTGTCTAATTCCTGATAATTGGAATCCTTCTCCGTTGTGTTGATCATACTGTGTAGCATTTTGAAATACTTCTATAACTTTCCGTAAATATGCGATTATTTTCTAAAAAACGCAACAACATGCAAAAGCGTTTTTCATTTAGTTTTGATAGGCGAATTTATCATTTTTCCAATTCAATCAATCAGAATTTTCACACTATCGATTAAAAAATTATCTGTAAGCCTCGGTTAGAATGAATAAATCAGAGATTTGCAAGTCCAAACAAGACACGATTCTTTTAAATATTAAGCAAAATCCTGTTGCCGTCTTTCAACAGAATCATAACAACATTACTGCCATCCATGAATAATATGCAACACTATGCATGTTTTGTTTAATAATATTTCCTATTCATCTCAGGCAGCCGCCTAATCATCGGTATAAACGATTGACAACACGATTAAGACTTATCAAATTACAATTTCATCTTCCTAACAAAAACTCTAGTAGGAAAGCATTACGATTTTCCCATCCATTGTACTGACAATGACGCTGTTCTTCGATAACAAAGGTGGATTGATCATACCGTTTGATATTTTATACTGCCATTTAACTTCTCCAGATTTATTATCTACTGCTGAAAATAAACCTTTATCACTTGGAACAAATATCAAGTGTCGATTACTTTGTAGTGCTGTAGGCGCCAATTCGTACGGAAGTTTCAATTTAGACTTCCAAACCACATCCATCTTGTCTGCATGAACTGGAACCGCGATAACTTCACCGTCCATAGTCTTTGCATAGACATGCTTCTTATCATGAGAAAGCCCCATTGATTCCCTTACTTTTTCAGAATCAATTTTTTCTCTCCAAATCGTTTTTCCTGATTTTAAGTCAATTGCCGTCATGTAACGATCGGGGGCCACTATAAACACCCGATTATTACTCACGACTGGATAACAGGCCGCTGCTGAAAACATACGATTCTGATGCCCATTCGACCATTCCCAAACCAACTTTCCAGTTAATTTATCCAGCGCATAAAAACCGTTATTCCAGGAACCAAAGATAACTTTATCATTGGCTATTGTTGGTCTTGTTGAAACATAGCCCTTTACCTGATCGAAAGCCCAAATCAATTTACCATCTGACACGTTGATGCATCGAAAAATTCCGTCAGAGGCCCCAATATAAGCTTTCCCTTGATCGACTGCTGCCGATCCCAAGACCGCCTTACCAGCCTCAAGTTTCCATTTTAAAAGACCAGTCTTTGAATCAAGCCCATAAATAAAATGATCAGAAGAGCCAACAACGACTGTTCCTTGGTGAAAAGCCGGTGTAGAATATACTTTTCCTCCAGTCTTAAACTTCCAAATTAATTTCCCAGATTTCATATCCAAGGCAAAGACCTCACCTACGGTATTGGCTGTAAAAACATATCGCTGATCGGTACTCATCCCCGCGCCAATATCTCCATGATCTTCATATTCCCAAACAAGCTTTGCTTTACTGGTATTATTCATATCATAGTTTGGACGAGCCGACACGTTGGTGGAATTCGTACGTACAGAACGAAGAGGAACAGTTAACCATGCATCCTCCGTAATGGATAACGGTCGGCGCACTTGAAAAATTGCCGAATCATTTTTAATCGTTATTATATTATATCCTCCAATGACTTCCTTTGCCCGCAAATTCGACCTTGACATAACGCCAGGGATACCTTCCCAATCGTATAAACGATTTTGATGTCCATGACCACAAAGGGCCAATTGCACATTACGTGTTTTAAGGCGATTAATTGATTCATACCAATTATTCAACGACTCATCTAGCGGATAGTGATTGATCGCAATCAAGGGCATCTCTGCGTCTTTATTTGCATTAAAAACCGAATCCATCCATACCAGATTTTCACGAGGAATCTGCCCAGGACTCATTCGCATATTTGGCCCAGAGGTCGTTCCAATAAACTGATATCCTTTATGCTTAAAGAAAAACATCTCACTCCCGAATACACGACGGAACGTATTTGCTCCACTCTCTGACCAATTGCTATCATGATTTCCTGGAATAACGTATAATGGAAGGTTTAGACTGTCCAATATACGTTTTGCTAAGGCAAGTTCTTCATCAGAACCAAACTCAGTAACATCCCCCGATAAAATCACAAAATCGATATCTCGCATCTGATTCAAATCCTGAACAGTTCTGCGAAGATCATCAGCACCTGTTGCACCCCCAACATGCGTGTCGGTCACCTGAGCGAAACGAAAAGATTGGGCGTTTAGAAACGTTGGAACAAGCAACAATAAAAAAAGAATTCTTTTCATATAGCGTTTTAAAACAAAAGGTCAATTACTTGACCTTTTGTGAATATTCTATTATATAATTTACCAGCCTGGGGTTTGCGTTAATTTATAACCTGCGGCCTCATACTCTTGAAGTAAGGCCTGGCTTACAGGAGAGAGATAATTTCTATTCTCTACTGCTAGACGATTTACAAAATTATTTACCACATAAAAACCTTCCATTTCGGCATCATTAGTACCATTATAAGTTACAACCGTACCGTCTTTCTTCATAACCTTTAGTCGATTGATATAGGAAGCTAGAATTTTCCCTGGTTTCGCCTCATCTTTGTAATCTAATTTACCGATTATCCAAGATCCTAATTTATAGTCTACCTTCTCAAAATTTAGATAATGTAGCTTCTTCCATCTTCTCAAATCCTGAATCCGAGCATATTCGAATACAAATTCCATACGTCTTTCGCGACGAATCTCCCACATTAATTGAGATACATCCGAATCGCGATTCGGATCAACAGGCAAAGACGCCAAACTTAACGGTGCCGTTTGTTTTACACCTTTTGCAGTCGCAGTTGCATCGAGTGGTCTTTGACGAATAGCATTGATTGACTTATCTAAATCCGACTGCGTTACCGCTACACCACCGTAATTTTCGTTTAGTATTTGTTTAGCTTCGACCCAATTCAACACAACTTCTGCTAAACGGGCTACAGGAGCGTCATTCGTATTCGTGCTAGAGTACCATTTCGCAGGATACGCATCTCCACTATATAAATAACTTAAAACTTCTCTACCTGCAAATTTATGTGCATAAACGTGCGTTCCAATTGCTGGCGTATTGACAGTATCCATAATGGTTGCTTCTAGCCTAGGGTCGCGAGTCTTCACCAATTCCTTCAATCTGAAATTAGAAGCATCCGCCGTTGTCGAACTTTTCCAATACTTACCATCGTTGCAAATAAATGCATCAAGTAAATTCAAATTTATAGATCTATTTTGTTTCTCTGTACCATTGCTGTAGGAACCAACGGAATGTCTAACTGCCTGCAAATCGTCGTAAACGCGGGAGAAAATAACCTCCTTATGACCTTGCAAACTCTCCGAAGCGAAAAGACTTTTAAAGTCTGATCCGAAGCTCCATTTTCCGCTATCCATTACATATTGCGCAGCATCTCTTGACAACTCAAGATATTTTTTTGCTCTCGTCTTGTCCAAGTTATGGTAAGTCTGCCAAGAACCTTCAAACAACATCACATTTGATATCAATGCAGCTGCTGCATAGCGATTTACAAAACCTACCCCATCAGATTCGCGCATATTTTCTAAGGTATATTTAAAATCGTCGTACACCTTATCCATTACTTCGCCACGTGCTGTACGATCCTTGTATTGCGCATCGTAATCTGTCGGCTCAATCGGAGCATCATAGTATGGAACATCTCCAAAGTTGCTCACAAGTTTAGCGTATTCGTTTCCTCTAAAGAAACGACTTACAGCCATCCAGTGTTTATAGCTCGCTTCGTCTAACTTAGGTTGAGTAAGCGTTTCTAGACGTTGAATCATCAAGTTTGCTCTTCTCACCCAGTAAAAATTCCAGTTCGGACCTGGATGCTCAGATCTCAAACTTGCGATAATATCTGATGTACTCCCCCCCACGTTTGTAGGAACAGAACCAAGCAGTGCCGCTTGTTGACTCTCTGATGTGAGATCATCAGAGAAATTATAACCCGTTAAGGGTGCGTAATCAGTAGCAAAACCACTATTATAACCAACGAATGTATTTGGATAAAAACCATTTGCAAATAGTCTAATATCTGTTTCATTACGCCAAAATGTCTTGTCTGAATCCGTTACTTTATTTAATTCAGGTCTATCCAATAGCTTCTCACAACCAGTCAAAAGCAAGGACGCACTAAGAAGAATATATGATATTTTTTTCATCTTCGTTTTTATTAAAAGTTCAATTGTAAACCAAATGACGCACTCTTGAATGTTGGAGTACCGATACCCGTTCTTCCATCATTGTAATTCGTAGTGTTCATTAAGTTATATCCATCTACAGTTTCAGGATCTACAGGTAAACCTTTTAAGTTATCCCAAGTCACAAAATTTTCTAACGCCACGTACACGCGCAATGAATTTATCTTCGCTTTGCTTAATACCGATTGCGGAATAGAATAACCCAATGTCATATTTTTAATACGCAAATAAGACATATCTAATAAGTAGCGAGTTTGTATCTGCATGTTATTGGTGGTATTTCCATTTGCGTTGTTATAAGCAGCTGGATAAAATGCTCCTGTATTATCTTTAGTCCAGTAGTCATTTGCGATAGCAGTAGCCATTGCACCGTCACCTGTATTGAAACCAGGAATTACCAAAGCACCTTTACCCCACATTTCCCTTTTTCCAACGCCTTGTAAGAATATAGAGAAGTCGAAGCCTTTGTAGTCAGCACCTAAACGAAGACCGTAATTATATCGCGGCGTTGAATTACCTATAATCTTCATATCACCAGGGTTATCGATTGACCCATCGCCATTGTCGATCTCACCATCACCATTTAAATCTTTGAATTTTACGTCACCTGGACCAAAATTGAAGGTTGCAGAATTTTCCAAATACATTTGATAAATAGGATCCTCTCCATTTGCACCTGCCTTTTGTAAATAGGTTTGACTGTTTCCACTTTTATAATACTTAGTCATAGCTTCTGTTGGAGCAAATAACTGCGCATTACCATCTGGACCCAAGACAAAGTCATCTAACTGATAAAGTCGATCAGTTTCATATCCCCAGATATCACCATAAGCACGTCCGTCATAGTTTGAAGTCATCAGACGCTTATCGGTATAGTTATAAAATCTAGAAATCGCATCATCAAAGTTTGCGCGAATGTTAATCCCTAAACCATTTTCAAAACGAGTGTTATAATCTACCGCGATCTCGAATCCTTTCGTTTCCAAGTCTCCAAAATTACCCAGAGGTGCGTTTCCACCTAAAGTCCAAGTAGTACCTTCCACTGGCGCGAACATGTTCTTCGTTGTTCTTTGATAATAATCAAACACAAGGCCTAACTTATTATTTAAGAAACGTGCGTCAACACCAAGGTCAATTGTCTCCAAATCTTCCCAAGTAATATTACTCAAACTGTATGCTGGTGAGGTTAGATACAACAATTTAGAGCCAGCCGCTATCCAAGTCGATTCTTTTGAATCCATTGTTGGACTGTATAAACTTGCGGGAACCGCTTGGTTACCAATCACACCATATGATCCTCTAAATTTCAATTGCGATAATGCAGGTTTTGCCCAGTCCATGAAGCTCTCTTCTGAGGCTACCCATCCCGCAGAGAATGAAGGAAACCATCTCCATCTTAAGTCTTCCAAGAATTTAGAAGAACCGTCATAACGTAAGTTCGCCTCAACTAAATATTTGTTTTTGTAAGCATAGTTTACACGTCCAAAATAACCTAACTGTCCAGCCCAAGTTGTTCCACCGGATACAGTTGGAGTTTGACTCATTGCTAGGTCAATCTGTGGGTTCGTTATATCCAAGATGTTATTTCTTGTGATCGAATTGTAACGACCGTTATCAGAAACCAAATTCGTACCTAAAATAAATTTGAAATCATGATCGTTATTCAAATTCAAATTGTAGGTCGTGAATGCATTTAATGTATGCTTGTTTTCATTCCCTGTATATTGACTCACATGATCCGGATTTGCACCAGGAGACGTATATTCATGATTTAACAGATCATACGCCGGCATCGCTCCTGTTGACGAAGCATCAACAACAACACCCTCATTATTCACATATACTTGATTTCCACTTGCATCTAAACGCTTAACTGGGGCAGTCCAGCTATTCGCTCCTGTAAATCGAGTTCCTGGTCTAAACCAATTATACTCTTCGTTTGTGAAGTTGTAATCGATATCCACTTTCCAGTTTGACTTGATATTGATTGTAGTACCCACATTCATATTCACATAGTTACGCTTCATTGATGCTTCGTTCGAAGCTCCATACTCGCTCCAAGGTGAACGGATTGGATTTCCATGCTCATCATTTCCCATTGGGTATATGTTACTCCAACGGTACATGTAGTACCAAGGATCCGCTCCTGTAGAGTTCGTTGCGTATGGATACAGCTTATTACGTTGTGAAAACATTATTCCACCTCGTACAGTTACGTAATCACTTAAATCAGTATTAACGCGAACAGCAGCGTTTGAACGTCGGAATTTATCCGAGTTTCCAGGCTTCAACATCCCACTCTGTGCGATATGTCCAAAACTTCCTGTGAAGCGCGTTTTACCCATATTTCCATTAATGGAAGCATTGTTAGTGTAGGTTGGCGCCCATTCACGTACCATATATTCATAAGGGTCATACGTGCGTAAACCTAATTTACGGCCTGTATTTGTTGGATCGACAATCCAGTCACGTCCATAAACTGTTGGATCATTTACACCTAACTTACCACCGTATTTTTCTTCCCACTCAACGGCTTTATCATAACTATCGGCAGTTACATAATAGAAAGCTCCCGCGATGTTATCACCAACACGTTGGAAAGCATCTCTGATATATTTCAATGAGTTAATCCCACCTACTTCATATTTCTTGAATGGATTTTGTAGTGAAAGGTTACTTGAAACACTAATGTCAATCTTTTCAGACTTAGACCCTGTCTTCGTAGTTATTAAAATAACACCGAATGCGGCCTTCGCTCCATAAATTGAAGAGGATGCGGCGTCTTTCAATACCGTAACCGATTCAATATCGTCAGGATTTACATATTGAATACTTGGTATCTCGACGTTGTCCACCAAAATTAGCGGATCACCATTCGCTTGCATGGACGCAAGCGCTCCACGAATTTTGATACGAGGATCTGAACCAACTTCTCCCGAAGGGATCGTAACGGTTAAACCAGGAGTAGTTCCCTGCATACCACGACCAACATCCGCAATTGGACGCCCTTGAAGATTATCCTTCACGCTGATAGATGATACAGCACCGGTTAAGTTCCCTTTCCTTTGCGTACCATAACCTACCACAACCACTTCATCCAATACATCAGCAGCATCATCTAGAGTTACATTTACAGTATTACCTGCCACTGTTACTTCTTTTGAATTGTAGCCAATGAACGAAATTCTCAATTTTGCACCAACAGGCGCTAGAATGGAGAATTTACCATTGCCATCCGATACAGTTGTCGTTGTAGTACCGATAACTGTAACTGTTGCACCAGCGATTGGTCCATCAGATCCAGACACGGTCCCCTGTACCGTATTTTGAAGAACTGAAGAAGCAGTCGTCCAGCTTGCATTTTTTCTAAGGTTACCTGCAGTCGCCGCTTCTGCAAATGAAGCGTAGGACGGCATAGTTAAGCCTAGAGCGAGAGAAAAGAGTAGAAGTCTTCGCATTGCTTATCGATTAAAATTAAAAGTTTGATTTATCATAATTCGGCGTTTTCATTTTTAGATAACGAATAAACCGACACTAAATTAAAGATAATTACCCGATTTAATAACACTTTTACGTTTTTATGAGTGTTTTTGCGGAAATAAAAGCAAAGAGGCCCAAATAGTTATTTGAGCCTTTTGCATGTTTTTCAATTAAAATCGGGGTAGATTAAATATTTTTTACGCATTTCTTTATATTCTTTCAATTCCGGCTCCCAACTCTTGCGAATTTCATCTTCGGTTTTTCCAGCAATAATTTGTTTACGTAATTGATCTGTTCCAGCGAGTTTATCAAAGAATTCTGCACGTGTGAAGAATTTTGACTTATCTGGCATTTTATTATAGAAATGAAGAATATATTTTAAAGTGAATTTTTGTTGGTCTGCATCAAGATTACGCAGGTCTAATCCATACAATTTCTCTCCTTTGCCTTCCACATGTTTCACCATACCGGCTTTTTCACCTGGCGTATAGGTAAAATCACCATAAGTAGGATTATCATATCCAACCACTTGGAAAGGCCAATCTGTACCTCGTCCTACTGATATCTCCGTACCTTCAAATAAACACAATGAAGAATATAGACGCACAGAAAGGTGATTTGGTAAACTTGGCGAAGGAATCACCGGAAGTTCATACATTTTACTGTGATCCCAGTTTTCAACAGGAATAACAGTCACTTTACACTGTTTTCCGCCTTCTAACCATTTTTCACCATTGATCATGTTCGCAAGTTCACCAACTGTTAAACCGTGAATCATAGCGATTTTATGATAAGAAACATTCGACTTGAATTTATCGTCTTTACGAACAGGGCCGTCCACTTGATCCCCGCATGGATTTGGGCGATCTAAAACAATCAGTTGCTTATCATGCTTTGCACAAAGCTCCATCACCCGGTGGAGCGAAGTAATATAGGTATAGAAACGTGCGCCGACATCCTGCAAATCGAAAATCATTACATCGATTGACTTTACGATAGAGTCCTGTTTATCATTACCTCCATATAAAGTAAATAAAGGCAAGCCAGTTTTCGAATCTACCGCGTTATCTACTTTTTCACCACGTTCAATATCTCCTCGAAAACCATGCTCCGGTGCAAAGCCAAATTTCAAATCTACTTTCTCGCGAATCAACACATCCAACAAATGCTCTTTACCTGTTCCAACAACGGATGTCTGATTCCCCATAATACCCACTTTCTTTCCTTTAAGTAGAGGTAAATAAGCTTGCAATTGATCCGCACCTGGAAGAATAACACTTGCATTGTTTTGCGTTTTTTCCTTTGCCACTTCTTGTTTGACAATGGAATTTGAGGCTGTGCCGCAGCTATTCGTTAATAACACTCCAAAGAGTGCAGTATTCAGCAAAAAAAGTTTCATAAGCCATCGATTTGGTGTAAATAAACAGGAATCCTGCACTTTACAAGGGTAAAAATAAAATAAATACCGCATATTAAAGCAATCGATAGCGCAATTATTACACCTTTAAGCAAAATACAATTTGAAACATGCACAAAAACGAATATAAAAGAATTCTGGCTTAGGCGAATAAATCACAAAAATCGCGGCAAATAAATGAATAGCGAAGTTTTTCAATAAACCAACCGAGAAAGCATAGTGTACAAATAACACCATACGGTAACAATCAGGTTACAAATAAAGGTACAGTAACTTTCATTGAAGAGCAGCGCCAAATTATCTTTGTACAGAATAGTCCACCGCCTAACATTTGAAAAGTCATTTCACCTTATCGCAATCACACACATAGCGCAAAACACATATCTATAATCTATTCCATACACAGCTTAATCGTTAAAATGGATTTTAGAAGGGCTCAACTACGCCTTAGCTTGGGCTAAGCTAGGCCTGAGCTACGAAGCAAAGCTTACAAATACGAAAACATTAATGGAGTACAAATGCTAAAAAATGGAAATTTAACTAGTGATTTTAACAGGTATTGGGGTAGCACAAAGGCCATAAAAACAAAGGCTCCATGCAGTCTTTTGCATGGAGCCTTCGTATTATAATTATCAAAATTTACCTTCAACTAAAACAGGAAGGATAAGGCCCGATTAATCTTCAATATTTTCACCTATGTAATCTCCCTCATTACCCAATCGATCGATAGGTTTTACGGCAATCGCGTTTAACTTTTGTCCATCTTTCGTTTTAGGGAAGCTTATTTCTGTTTGAGGGCCATCTAAGATTTCAACTTTCCAAGTATCTCCATAACGGGCATAGGCAACCCATTTAAATACTTGCTCAGGTTGCTTATGAAGCCATTTTGCAAAAACACTACTTGACTGCTTTGTCAGTAACAAGGTCGGCTTTAAAATTGGATTGTGTGCTAACCATGGCGAAGCAGGCACCAATGCTCTTTGGTTATAAGGACCTTCATGTAACGCACGCAGCATGGATGGATTCTTGGTCAAACCAGCTATACTCCAATGCACTGCGCCCACACTGTTTGGCACAACTTCACGAGTTACTTGAATTTGTCTTTTGATTTCCTCAATTCTATTAGCCGAGCGTACTTCAACGGTGTTTAGTCCAGGCCATAAGTGACGGTTATGGGTATTCTCAGATTGCCACCATTTTAATAGACTGGTAAAACTTTGTTTTGGAGGATCAATTGGCCAATAAAGTTGCGGTGTAAAATAATCTATCCATCCTTCATTTAACCACAACTTTGCGTCTGCATAAAGCTCATCATATTGTGAAGAACCAGTCACTCCAGCAGGATAACCAGGTTTCCATATACCAAAAGGACTTAACCCGAATTTTACAAATGGTTTTTCTGCCTTAATTTCACTATAAACGCGTTTGATAAATTTATTTACATTATCTCTTCTGAAATCTGCGCGGCTTAATTTGCCTCCAGTATTGCGGTAAGCATTCCAAGTTGCGTCATCTGGAAAATCAGATCCACCATTATAAGTTGCATACGGGTAGAAATAATCATCAAAATGTACGCCATCGATATCATAGCGTTTCACAATATCGCGAACGACTGCCGCAGCATGGTCTTGTGTTTTTTGACTTGAAGGATCAAACCAGTACATTCCATTTTTAAGGCGCACGACATGATCAGACGCTTTTCGAACCATTGATTCACTTGTAACAGAACCGCCGTTGGAGTGATGTGCGCGGTAAGGGTTTAACCAAACATGCAATTCCAATCCTCTTTTATGCGCTTCTGCAACCCAAAATTCTAAAGGATCATAATAAGGCGATGGCGCTTTACCTATTTCTCCGGTCAGAAAATAAGACCATGGTTCATAAGTTGATTTATAAAGTGCATCGGCAGATGGTCGTACCTGAAAAATTACAGCGTTAAAGTTATTCTCTTTCAGTATATCCAACAGGCGTATAGCTTCGGCTTTTTGCTGTTCTGTAGTTAGATTATTTTTTGAAGGCCAGTTGATATTTGCAACAGTAGCAATCCAAGCGGCACGAAATTCACGTGGAACTTGCGGTAACTTTGCTGTAAAAACAGGTTTTACCTTTTCCTTTTTCTCCGTTTTTATCGCTGGTTGGACAGGCTTATTGTCTGCCGGTTTCTCCGCTTCTTCTGTCGCAGGAGTTTCGTTAGCAACTTGCGATTCCTTCGCTATCTCTGTAGGATTCTGCTTTTTCGCTTTGCTCTGTTTGTTCTTAGAACTACAGGAAGCTATCGCGATCAGCATCATCGCAAAAAAACAAAGACTAATACATCTTCTCATCATATACACTTTCTTAACTTACAAAACTACGTCTTTTTAAAGCTTCAATTCAAATTGTAATAGATAAGTTATGTGTTAAATTATTTTTTCACCCTGAAAAACAACCTGTTGCACTTCAAAATCATCATTAAAAACCAATACATTGGCAACACTGTTCTTGTTTAAATTCCCAAGATCTGCCCGCCCTATCAACTTTGCAGGATAGTGCGTAGCCATTCGAAGTGATTCATCAAGCGGTATCCCGACATGATGTACACAATTCTTGACCGCCTGTAGAAGACTGAGTGCTGACCCAGACAATGTGCCATCGGGCATCACATAATGGTCCCCATTTAACACGTGTTGATAAACTCCTTTATTGCATGCAGCGACAGCATCTGTGATTAAGAACAATCGATCACCCATTAATTCTTTACTCAATCGAACTGCTTGATAATCTACATGTATTCCATCGACGATAATCGACGCAGATGCAGAGCCATGTGAAAACACAGCCCCAGGAATTCCAACTTCACGATGGTGAAAAGGCGACATCGCATTCCATAAGTGTGTAACCATCCCAACGCCATTGTCAAACGCCTGCGTAGCCTGTTGAAACGTTGCCGTACTATGCCCAAGCGTCAAATGAATACCCAATTCTAATAGATAATCAATACATTCTTGATCCATTAGCTCAGCAGCGATTGTCATTATTTTGACTACTTCCTGGCCTTCTAAAAGCTCTTGCAACATCGGTTTTGTTGCTTGAATAATCAGTTCCTCTGGATGAGCACCTCGTTTTGCAGGGTTTAAAAAAGGACCCTCTAAATGTAATCCTAGTGCGACTTGAGACTTTGCTTCTTTAAAAACAGCGATCGCTTCAGCAAATACCTCCAGGGTATTCGTGGCAAGCGTTGGCATATAGGACGTACAACCTTGTTTTAGCAACTTCTGATCTATACGATTTAATGATTCAACGCTCAATTCGGCAGAGAACAGATCGGTATCTGTCCCGTAAATCTGCAGATCAATCAATCCTGGGCAGACAATTGCGCCTCCTACATCGTTTATTTCAAAATCGCTAGGGATATCATGATTAGGAATAATATCCACGATACGATCACCGCTAATTAAAAGCGTATGTTGATCCAATATTTGATTCTGGCTAAAAATGCGGCCATTGGTAAAGGCTAGGTTCTGATTCATGCTGCAATATAAAGAGTTTTCATTTTTTTATGAAAATGTCAAGCATGAACAATGCACTGAAACACTATTTTTTCTGTCTAATTCCATGAGATGATATTTTTTTTATTTGACAAATTCGAGTGTCTAATTGTATCTTAGTACTAAATTATACAACAAAAAATCATTTTATTAATCATAGCGTAGAACAAAGAAAACAGATCATGTCAAAGAAAGAAATCTTAAATACAGATCAAGCACCTGCAGCAATTGGTCCTTACAATCAAGCTATCAAAGCGGATAAAACATTATATGTATCAGGTCAGATTCCATTGATTCCTGAGACGATGGAATTAATCAGCACTGGTGTTGCCGATGAAGCTCATCAGGTACTAAAGAACGTTGGTGCAATTTTGAAAAATGCTGGATATGATTTTAACGACGTGGTAAAAACTAGTATTTTCTTAAGTAGCATGGATTATTTTGCTACTGTAAACGAAGTTTACTCGACTTATTTCAAGGAAAATCAACCTGCACGCGAGTGTGTTGCTGTAAAAACCCTACCAAAGGAGGTCAATGTTGAAATTTCAGTAATCGCTTGGAAAGCGTAAGTGAAATCAATCCTTTTATTTAATAATACGTGTCACTTTTTAGCAAGCTAAAAAAATCGAAGTTTGTATAGAGTTACTGATATAGCTCGATTTTGAATCTTGGACACTTTATTTATTACTATAAAAGTCTGACTGTAGCCCTACAGCGCAGCGTAATTGTTGAAACACAACCTAAAAAAGCTAGACATACCACATAATGTTTAGCTTTTTTTATTTGAAAACTAAAATAATTAGCATTTCTTGTTCAAATAAAGGTTTTTCCCTAATTTAGTAGGGTTCCAACATGGCAGATCTATCATTAATAACCCCTATTGAATATTTGAAGGGCGTTGGTCCCCAAAAGGCCGATGTACTCAAAAAGGAATTGCAAGTATTCACTATTGGCGACCTGCTACAATGCTATCCTTTTCGATATATTGATAAGACAAAATTCCATAAGGTAAAGGAATTGCATCCTGATATGATTGGGGCACAGATTTTAGGCCGCTTAGTTTCCCTACAGGAACTCGGGGAGAAAAGAGGAAAGAGACTTGTTGGGCAATTTAAAGACGATACAGGCACCTTAGAATTAGTTTGGTTTCAAAGCCTTTCTTGGTTAAAGAAAACCCTATCCGTCGGCTCCGCCTATATTATTTACGGGAAGCCGAACGAATTCAATGGAACCCTTTCTATTACACATCCAGAAATGGAACTCTATCAGCAGAAGGAAAAAAAGATTGGTAATATGAGTATGCAGCCAGTTTATTCTTCTACAGAAAAGCTCAAGAAATTTAATCTGGATAGTCGCGGGATTCAAAAACTTCAAGAGGTCGCTTTGGCTACAGTCTTTCGGACTTTAATAGATCCACTTCCGCCATATATCATTGAACAGCATGGTCTGATGC
Source organism: Sphingobacteruim zhuxiongii (assembly GCF_009557615.1). Classification (NCBI taxonomy): domain Bacteria; kingdom Pseudomonadati; phylum Bacteroidota; class Sphingobacteriia; order Sphingobacteriales; family Sphingobacteriaceae; genus Sphingobacterium; species Sphingobacterium zhuxiongii. The sequence continues at coordinate 398,128 of NZ_CP045652.1, read as the reverse complement.
CATACGCACAAGCGTTGGTATCGATACATTTTCCTCAAAACGAAGAGTTAATGGCTGCGGCTATACGTCGTCTCAAATTTGAAGAGCTATTTGTTATACAGTTGCGTTTGTTAAGAAACAAACAATTAAACACGCAACGCTATCGTGGTCATCGATTTACTGAGGTTGGAGAAAAGTTCAATAGCTTCTTTAACGAAAAACTCCCCTTTCCATTGACAAATGCACAAAAACGGGTTGTTAAAGAAATCCGTTTGGATACCAATACGGGAGCACAAATGAATCGATTGGTACAAGGTGATGTAGGCTCAGGAAAAACTGTAGTGGCTTTGATGAGTATGCTATTGGCTATTGACAACGGCTATCAAGCCTGTATGATGGCGCCGACAGAAATACTGGCTACACAGCACTATAATGGTCTCAAAGAATTGTTGGGAGATGATATTTGTCAAATTAAATTACTAACTGGCTCAACACCGACCAAAGCAAGGCGGATTATTCATCAAGAATTGGAAGATGGAACCTTAGATATCCTGATAGGGACGCATGCGCTGATTGAAGATAAGGTAAAATTTAAGAATATAGGATTTGTCGTGATCGATGAACAGCATCGATTTGGAGTAGAGCAACGCGCCAAATTATGGCGGAAGAATATTATTCCCCCTCATATGCTTGTGATGACCGCAACGCCAATTCCGCGAACTCTAGCCATGACAATGTATGGTGACCTCGACATTTCCGTTATCGACGAATTGCCGGCAGGTAGAAAACCAATAAAGACGGTACATTTTTTCGAGAACAAACGACTTCGCGTGTTTGGCTTTATGCGAGAAGAAATTGCCAAAGGAAGGCAAATTTATATCGTTTACCCTCTAATCAAGGAATCTGAAAAAATGGATTTACTCTATTTAGAAGCGGGATTAGAAGGCCTTCTTCGTGAATTTCCAATGCCTGAATACCAGATCAGCATTGTTCATGGGAAAATGACGGTAAAAGAGAAAGACTTTGAAATGCAACGTTTCGTGAAAGGACAAACACAGATTATGGTCGCTACGACTGTTATTGAAGTTGGTGTAAATGTGCCCAACGCATCTGTCATGGTCATTGAAAATTCAGAACGTTTTGGATTATCTCAACTTCACCAGTTACGGGGGCGTGTCGGTCGCGGTGCGGAGCAGTCTTATTGTATTCTGATGTCAAGTAATAAGCTGAGCAAAGAGGGAAAAACACGTTTGGAAACCATGGTTAGAACGAATGACGGCTTTGAGATTGCGGAGGTTGATTTGCAACTTCGTGGACCTGGGGATATCTCGGGCACTCAACAATCTGGAATTCTGGAGATGAAAATTGCTGACCTGGCAAAAGATCAAGCGATTCTTGCAGAGGCGAGAAATTCGGTTATCCAAATTTTCCAAGAGGATCCAAATCTTTCAGCAGAGAAGAACCATGCTTTAGTCCAAATCTTAAAGCAAAGAGGCTCTGCGATTTCTTGGGACAAAATATCTTAAAAACCTTACCTTTGTATCCTTGTTCTATACTATAGAACATAGTCAAGCTTGGATGATTCATCCTTGCTAATCGATTTAAATTAAACACATGGCGAGAATAAAAATATATGATACAGCAGTAAAACCTGAAACAGCCGTTTTGGTCAGTGTGATCACACCGGATGTTTCCGATCAAACTGCTAAAGAATACTTAGAAGAACTAGAATTCCTAGTAACGACAGCTGGAGGGGTAACCAAAGGCATCTTTACTCAGAAATTAAGTTTTCCTGACCGCGCAACATTCGTTGGTAGCGGAAAATTGGAAGAGATTAAAGAATTTATTAAGGCAGAAGAAATCGATATTGTTGTTTTTGATGATGAGCTTTCTCCGTCACAATTGAGGAATATCGAGAAGTTCTTTGAAATTAAGGTGCTTGATCGTTCTAATCTTATTTTAGACATATTCGCAAAACATGCGAAGACAGCACAAGCAAAGACACAAGTAGAACTTGCGCAGTTGCAATACTTACTACCTCGATTAACACGTATGTGGACCCACTTGGAACGTCAGCGTGGGGGTATCGGTATGCGTGGTCCTGGAGAGAGTCAGATCGAAAGTGATAGACGTATGATTTTGAACAAGATTTCCTTATTGAAAGAGCGTCTACGTAATATCGATAAACAGAACGAAACGCAACGTAAGAATCGTGGTGAGATGATTCGTGTTGCACTAGTTGGTTATACCAATGTTGGGAAGTCTACGATTATGAACATGATATCAAAATCGGATGTATTAATCGAAAACAAACTATTCGCCACCTTGGATACAACGGTGAGAAAAGTCGTAATCGATAATTTACCTTTCTTGTTATCGGATACCGTTGGATTTATACGAAAACTACCGCATCATTTAGTAGAGTGTTTTAAATCGACTTTAGACGAGGTTCGCGAAGCCGATGTATTGATTCATGTGGTGGATATTTCTCATCCATACTTTGAAGACCACATTATCGCTGTAAATGAAACATTGAAGGATATAGGCGCAATTGATAAGCCTATTATTACCGTGTTCAATAAGATTGATGCCTACAAACCTCCTGTTGAAGTGGATGAAGAAGGAGAAGAAATTAAGATCACACTTGATGACTTCAGAAATTCTTGGATGGCAAAAAATGCAGATCCAGCTATCTTTATCTCAGCGACAGATAAAATTAACGTAGAAGAGTTCAAAGAAAAGGTTTATGATATCGTTGTGAAGATGCATAACGCTCGATATCCTTATAACAACCTTTTGTATTAATCGAATTAGGAGTTCGAACAAAACAGCATGCAGAATAAAAAAGTGCAGTTTATTGACTGGGGTTTAGTAGATTATCAGGAAGCTTGGGATCGACAAGAGGAGATCTTTGCGAAAACACTTGCCATTAAACATGATAACAGGGTTAATGACACTAGTTTAGAAACCCCAAACTATCTTATTTTCACAGAGCATCCCCATGTTTATACGCTTGGTAAAAGCGGCCATATGGAGTACCTATTGTTAGATGAAGAAGGCTTAAAAGCTAAAAACGCGACTTTTTACAAGATTAATCGGGGCGGGGATATAACATACCATGGCCCTGGTCAGATCGTCGGTTATCCTATTCTAGATTTGGATAATTTCTTCACAGATATCCATCTTTACTTGAGAACCTTAGAAGAGGCGATCATTCAAACGCTAGGAGAATATGGAATATCCGCAGGACGCTATCCTGGCTATACGGGCGTTTGGCTGGATCCAGATAATGAGAAGGCTAGAAAAATATGTGCTATGGGTGTTCGTGCTTCTCGTTGGGTTACGATGCACGGCTTTGCATTTAATGTCAATGCCGACCTAACTTATTTTGGCAACATTGTTCCATGTGGAATAGACGATAAAGATGTAACTTCAATGGAACGAGAGCTTGGTTACCCAGTAGATCTTGAGGAAGTAAAGAGTAAATTAAAGAACAATTTAGCGAAATTGTTCCTGATGGAACTTACATAAAAAAAAGCTCCGATCACATTGGATCGGAACTTTTCAATATACTTAACATTTTACCCTGTTCAACTTATTTGAGGATCTTGGCTAAGGTGGCTTCTAGCTCTTCACCACGAAGATCTTTTGCTACAATCACGCCATTAGGATCCAACAAGACATTGGAAGGAACGGCACGTACTGCATACATTTCTGCTGCCTCATTTCTCCAACCTTTTAGATCGGATACATGCTTCCAAGTTAACTTGTCCTCAGCAATTGCTTTCACCCAATTGTCTTTTTTATTATCTAAAGAAACTCCTAATATTTCAAAATTCTTAGATTTAAACTTGTTGTAGGCTGCCACAAGATTCGGATTCTCCTTTCTACATGGAACACACCAGGATGCCCAAAAATCAACTAAGACATATTTCCCCTTGAAGTCAGACAGCTTAATAGACTTCCCTTCCGTATCTGGTTGCTCGAAATCAAACGCTTTCGCTCCAATCTTTAGTTCCATCCCCTTTAACAAACTCGCTAATCGCTTTGCTTTGTTAGTCGCCTGCAATTCGGGTGATAAAGAACTTAATAAAGGTTCAATGGTTGCCACATCCGGTTCGCTGCCAGCTAAGGTTTCCAACAACACCAGACTCATATCACTGCTAGGATTGCTTTTAATGAAGTCTATTTTGGTTTTTATTCTCCCTTCACCAGGATGTCCATATTTAGCATCTAATGCACTCTGTAATACGCGAGCTTTCTCCTTTAAGCTATCAATTTCTTTTCGATCTGCCTTGTACTCGGCTGTATTAAATATGGCTTTACTATTCTCCATCTCTTCCAAATATTTCAGATAGCGTTTTGTTTCAACACCACCGTCAACAACCTTTGGTTTAGCGGCGAAGTCAATTACTGTCTTTCCTGGAGAAAGGTAAAAGAAGAAATCCTTCGGATTAGCCTGCTGTGACTCAAATTGATTGCGAAAAAGTACACCCGCATAAGCCGTTCCTGCAAATTCCTTCTTTAATGTAAAGGAACCGTCCTTCACAATCGCAGAATCAATAACCTGCGCGTCATCATCAAAGGAATAGTGCAAGACATAAACCTTCGATGCATCTTTAATATTCTTCCCTTCTAATTCAAATGAAGGTTTTGATTGACTGAATCCCAACAATGGGGCTAGCAATAATGTTTGTATTAAAATTCTTTTCATTTTCGTTTTATTAAATTCCAATATGGATATCCACAGCCTCTTCCACGACGTGAGGCATCGAGATTTCTAAAGACATGTTGTTTAGATCATAGATATAAACCGAAGATTTCTTTTCCCCAGAATAGTTCGGGTCGAACGTAACAATCATTAACTTTCCTTGATTCATTTCATACTTTGTAATATAACCTGCTGCACTGGCTGGAAGAGTGATGAAGGGCTGAAATTCAAGACCTAAATAAGAAGCATTATAGATCACTTTATCAGTGGCTAAATACCAATAGTTGGCGTCGCTATCGTACGAAGCCGAACGAATAATTCCATTCCCAGGCACTGTACTTTCAGCAATTTTCCCAAAAGCAGTCGGTTTAAGATCATCATTGTAGGAAACGCTATAAGCGAAGAGCTTATTGGCATTCTTCATTAGATAAACAAATTTGGCGCCTCCTTCGATATCGGCCAACTGACTGACTACATGCTCTTGATCTTTATATAAATTTGATTTAGTAATATCGTCATGAACATTAACGTAGGTAAACAGTGCTCCCGAGTTAATGCCGTTATCCAATGCACGTATCATCTTATTCTTCGAATCATAGAAACTAAACAGATACGGAGAATAATAAGTACCACCCGACATCCCTCCTTTGCTGATTTGATAATCTAGTTGATCAGAGCCTAAGGTTGGAAGACTGATCGCGCCCTTTTGAAGTATATGCAATTTCCCGTTATTGACCATGTAAATCACATCTTGATATCGATCAGTTACAACATCTTGTGGTGAAAGAACGAAATCGTCTTTGTCACCTACATAGCTTTCCTTATTATAAAGCAAAGTTGGTAGGAACTCTCTAGAATCAATCATCATAACAGGGAATGGAGCAGTTTTCATCCCTAACACCAATCGATTATAATAATCGGTTGACGAATTACCATATTCCCTATTCCCATCAATAGTTATCGGATTGGAGCCGAGAGATATATTGGGAATTGTCACTTCCTCAAGTTGATCTCTCTGACTAATTGTCGATTTACAATACAACACAGACTCCCCATTTTGTCTCTTTGACAACACATAATAACCTAGTTTATAAGGATTAATCACATTGATAAAAAAACTGTAGGAAGTTACAATTCCCGTCTTTGTATCCGTTACTGCTAGATCGGCATTCAGTTTTCCATACTCTTTATCAGCCACATACTCGAGGCTGTTAGTTGTCGACAACTCTTCACCATCGACTTTCCAGCGAAAGGTTACATTGCTTAAGTCCGTACCACTCAAGCTGCCAGTTATTGTCGGCGCCAATTTAAGGGTGTCTTTGAACGGTAAATCATAAATTCGATTACTGTTATGATCGCCCTCTCGTAGCCCAGTAATTCTAAGGGTATTTACATCGTGATAATCGTAGTTCCCCAAATCCTTTGAGCAGGATAATAACAGAAAACTTATCGATAGGCTATATATAAATAATTTAATACTTTTCATTGGTTTGGATTTATGGTAATAATATTCTTTCCATACTGCTATCGCCATTTGGATAAACCACGTTATCTTGAAAATATTTTTTAAGAACTTCGATATACATGAAAGTGATTGGATACCAACTTGAAGTTGCTGAATTCGGCATGTTGTTCCAATAATAAATTGGTCCGGCTACTCCAGTATAAAGATCAGGAGACATGTCTGCACCTAAATAATAGATTTGCATCCATTTCTGTAGCACTTCTTTATGATATGGCCCCATCACTCTTATCCAAGTATTCCACCAAGTAGGTTCATTCAAGATATCGCTGAATACTATTTTCAATTCACTATTATACTGATGCCCAACTTTGAAGTTCTCATTTTCTTTAAGATTCAAAATCAAAGTCATCTCCTTCTCACTCAATTTCGCTGAGCGCTTAAGCTTGACGTACAGCGTATCGATATATTCGCCCCCTGCAATCACAGGCTCAGAAATTTCAACTAGCGATTTATCATAATCTGAAAGCGGATTAATATCATATGTATACTTTCTAGCTTCAGCTTTTGCAACTCCGCCAACAGCAACAGGAATCGCAATTGTTTTTTCTTGAATACCAATCGTCGTGTCCGTTGCGAAACTATAATTCGTACTATCTACATATCGTTCTGCAGGTCTATTCGTCAAGTCCGGAAGCGCAAAGCTTATAAAAGACTCGTCAGGTTGAAATTCAACTAAATCATTCTCTTTACAGCCCAACAAACTCAAACATGCAAGCGTAATTATTAATAATCTTTTCATATCCTTAATTTTGTGGGTTATATAAACTTTCATCCGCAGGAATAGGAAATTTGAATATCTCCAGCTTCGGTTCAATTGGGGTTGTTCTTGGAATCGCTTTAAAAAGACGTTTATACTCAGCGAACATTGTCCCCTCGCCCGTGCTCTCTTTTCTGACTTCATTAAAGATTAAATCCTTAATATTCTCTTCTGTTCTCGAAGCGTCATATGAAAGGTTTACTACAAGTCCTCGAGCGGCTCGAACCTTATTAATGTAGCTCATTGCCTTCGTAGGATTGCTCTTAGCATATTCCTCAGCAGCAATCATGTACATCTGATGCAAACCGATTATTTTGTTTTCAAAATATAACTTATAGTTCGCGTCATTAAACTGATAATTTTGTGAAAAGTGGTATTTAACGAGTTTCTGAACTGTGGTCGAGTTAGCAGATAGCGCAAACCAATCCACCAATCGCTTATCATTTAGCGAGCCATGATTTGGAGCATTATAAAGGCCGTTTCTAAGGGCATTATAGTCTGAAAACAAAAAAGGAGACGTTGAAGATGATGCGGTATTTTCAACAAGTGGATTTGCTAAAATATTTTTATTTAGCAATTCAGCGTCTAAAAGAGCAAATAGAGACTCGTTTGGCGTTCTTTTATTTGTAGATTGAGATAATTCACCAGCTGTAGTCAAATGAATGGAATTATCTCTAGACTCCAGCTCCTTAATAAGTTCTTCAGCGAATACCTCCGCTGCTTTAGCATCCCCTCCCCATTGTGCAGTCATAGCCTGTAAGGCAACAACAGCGTAGTAATTCATACGGGCGCCACGATGATCAATCAAGCTATTATACTTCTCATAACCATACAAGTTTGAATTAGCAGTTCTTGAAGTCGTACGAATCGGATCCTTCTCCAAAAGCGCTCTCGCTTCTGCTAAATCCGCCTGCAATTTGACGATTACTTCACCTGCCGTCGAAAACTTAACGCCTTTGAACTCAATTTTGTCTAGATAAGGTATTGCTGAAGCATTTAATCCTTCACGAACAATCACAGGACCAAATAATTTCAATAGTTGAAAGTGCATCAATGCTCTTAATCCGAGCGCTTCTCCTTTAACAATATTGTAATATGGATCGGACTTAATTGCATCAACGTTCTTCAACGATATATTTAATTGATTTATAAGTTGATAAGAACCTCCCCAAATTTGCTCTATATTTCTGGTTGGGTTTGGATAGCCATACTCGTGTCTTGAAGCACGATAATAGAAATGTGTAGTTCCTAAAGTTCTATAAGTTGCTCCTAAGGTTTCAAGGAATCCAAACTTCAATTCCTTACCATATAATGCGCTGGATGACATCCCTAAATAAACTCCAGCCAACACTGATTCAAAGCCTGAACGATCAGTTAACAAGTCGTCTTCGTAAGCTTTATTGATTGGATTAACGTCTAAAAACTTCTCACAACTGGAGAAAAGCAATATGCAGATAATACTAAATATTAATTTTTTCATAATCTAGAATTGAATCATAACACCTAAATTGTAATCCCTTGCGTAAGGGTAATCTATCCCTCTTTCCATTCGAACAGTACTAAATCGAAGCGCATCATTCATCGAAAAGTTAAGCTTTAACCGCTGTAATTTTAGTCGCTGCAATAACGCTTGATTAAAATCATAGTTTATATTAATAGCGGACAAACGTAGAAAACTCTCGGTTTGTATAAAACGACTCGAGTTCTGTGTTGTTGACTGATCAGAAATCGACTTGTATTTAGCTATATCACCAGGTTCTTTCCATCTTTCCTCTAGAACGCGTCTATCTCCATTCTCAAATGGTTTATTATTTTCAATCTTATTCATTAACGTCTCATTGAAAATATCTCCCCCAATCGAATAATTACCAATCACCTGTAAACTAAGACCGCGATAATTAAATGAGGTCCCCACATTTCCATATAAGTCAGCCTCTTCATTTCCGACAACAACCTGATTATTCGCATTCCATGTGTACGTAACATCACCATTTAAGGTTCTATACATTTCTCGTCCATTCGCTGGGTCAATTCCTAAGGAAGGAACCGCACGAAGCACAGTCAACGATTGTCCCTCTTCATAATAAGTCGACGGTTTAACAATATTTCCATTTGCGTCTTTAGAAACCAGCGATTCGTTTAGCTCGCGTAACTCATTGGAAATGGAGAGTAACTTGCTCCTGTTCTGCACTGCTCCTAAATTTAGGTACCATAGAATGGCGTTATCATTGCTTTCGTACAAACGGATATTCGCCATTGCTTCAAAGCCTTTATTACTCGCTTTCCCTAAGTTTGCGAAGAAATTGTTTTCAGGAAAACCAAATGAAGGCGCTACGGTCACTTTAGAAATCATACGATTCGTAATCCGATCATAGTAGGATAAGTTCAAATTAACTAGATTCTCGAAAAAGGACATGTCTGCACCAAAGCTCCATTGCATTTGTTCTGGCCAACGAACTTTCGGATTCCCCTGACTTACCAATATTGCCGCATATTGATTATTGTAGTATCTCCCATTTAAAAATGTGAATGCCGAACTGACCATCCCCGCGTTGAAATTCGATACCGTACTGTTGGTCCCAACATTCGCAAATACTCGAAGTCGATTAACATAGGAATTTTTAAACCATGATTCATTATGCACATTATAAGAAAGACCTGTACTCCAGAATGAAGCAAAGCGATTCTCACGACCGTAGATGGATGCTCCATCTGAACGACCGGTTAAACTGAAGTTATACTTATTGTCATAGGTATAATAGAAGTTACCTATAAAGCCTAATTCTCTAACGGGTGTAGAATTTGACTTTGGTAAGCTATTTGGAGAATAGGTCAAAGCCATTTGAGGAGTCAAAAATCGATCATCCACATATCCGGTCAATAAGTGCGAGTTACCAGTGATATCAGAAGAACGAATTTCCGATATTGCGGCAGCATTAATCTGGTGTTTATCGAACGTTTTACTGTATTGCAATTCGATTCTACCTTCATATGCGATACGTGACGAATCGCCTACCGCGTAACTTCCACGAAGTTTAGGATCAGTAACGTTATAAAACCGAGTATTGAATGGCGAAGTATAGGTGTCAAAATTATGCATTTCGCGAGATATTGCCGCCTTTCCCCTAACGATAAAGTTATCATTGACAAACCATTCTAAAGACATATTATTACTGATATAATGTGTCTTATTCTCGTCCTTATGTCCCAGTGAAGCATTGTACAAAGGATTAAACATCATGTCTTCACCAAAATCATAGAATGCCCCTAACTCACCAAATCGAACTATATAATTCCCTTGATCATCTCTAATGCGTTCATATGGATTTAACGCCGCATAATCGCTAAACGTACCGTAAGGACTTTTATATGCTTTTGTATATTGATAAGATGCCACATTTCTAAACGTAATCCGATTTGGAATACGATAAATCAAATTAAATGATGCTCCACCTCTAGTTCGCCCAGATTCTTTCATAACTCCTTTATAGTCATTATAATTCCCCTCTAAGCTATAGCGAACATCATTTCCTCCGCCTTCCATACGGATACTGTGTCCAACAGAAAACGTATTGCGCACAGGCTGCTTTAACCAATAGGTGTCAACGCCCGACTGAACATCACGTAATCGCTTGTTGTACAAATTATTATACATCTCTTGCTGCATGTTATTCCACGCAGGATCTTCAGAATCCGCCACGTAAATTCCTGCCAATCGCTCGTATTCTAACTTCTCCGCAGCGTTCATTAGATTGTAATCTGATAAATCGACAAATGAAGTGGAAGGTTTTACGTCGTACGTAATCGTAAATTTCCCATCTTTAGGCATACGCGTTTCAATAACAATCACACCATTACCACCTCGCGATCCATATAAACTTGTAGAACTTGCATCCTTCAGAATCGAAATAGACTCCACACGATTAACATCTAAGTCATAAAGTGTCGATAACGCCACCTCAAAACCATCTAAAATAACCAATGGAGCATTCACTGCGTATTCTCCAACACTAGAAATACCACGAATATTTATTTCCGGCAGTGCATTCGGATTCGAACCAACATTGACCCGCTCATCAACTTTAAATGATGGATCCAATGCCTGCAGCATACTGAAGATATTACCCGTATTAAACTTCTCTATTTCTTTCCTGGTCACCGTTGTTGCAGCGCCAGTAAAGTTTTCACGACGCGCCTTTGTATATCCCGTCACAATCGTTTCTTCAATTTCTGTATTTGTAGCCTTCAGTACAACCGAAATTTCCTTTCTACGACCAACTTGAACTACTTGAGATTCGAAGCCAACGATTGATATTCTCAATTCCTGATCACCAGAAACTTCTACCGAAAACTGTCCTTGTGCCTGCGTGTGACCTAGCGATCGCCCCGTTGCCATATTCTGGATATTGACCCCAGAAATTGGCTGACCGCGTTCATCATTTACCTGACCTCGCAAGAGGTAGCTCTGTTGATTATTCGAAACCTCTGTTTTATCAGTGTCCGACAGGTTCCGATCTTTAGGTTGTACAATAATTGTATTATTCCTAAAAACTAAATTAACAGGTTGATTTCTTGACAGCTCACGTAGAACAGCGTGAATATCTTTGTTTTGAACTTGGATACTCACAGGACTTGTGCGTTTTAACAGAGCGATATCCCCAACGAGATCACTCTGCGTTTGTCTGCTTAACTTTTCCAAGACAGTACCCATCTTTGCATTCGTCTCCTTCAGAGAAACGGATTGTGCAAAGAGCATTCCTGTCATTAAAGAAAGCAGCAAACTACAGACAAACTTAACTGTCGAACCATAGGCCCGCCAATTAGCTCTTTTTCTGAAGCCTACCTTTTCCCTGAGGTGCTTTTTGAATTTCATAAACAATAAATTTGTTAGTTATTAATGGTTGTTTCTTAGGTTCCTCTCCACAAGACATGACAGAATATTGAAGTATTATCCATGATATACAGGAATGTACTGTCTATCATCATATAAACTTTAGCATTCGGACAAAGGTCAAATGGGGAAGTTGTAACAAGTAAAACGAGGCAGTAGGACTTTTGTCCCAAACTTTTTTAAAAAATATTTTCCAATAGGCAGGTTTACTGCTTTTTCATCAATAGTGGACTATTTTGGCTCCTTTAGATAGAGCACATTATCTTCAATTTTATACTTTAAAGGTATTGCAGCGGATATTACACTAAGTACTTCTTTAAGGGTTTTTCGACGATTGATACGACCAAGCAATACATTTCTTTTGATGGATTCATCAACAACAACATCAAGTCCGTACCAATCAGAAATTTTTTCCGCTACAGTCTCTAAAGTTCGATTAGTTAAACTAAAATATCCTTCCTTCCAATCTAAGTACTGATAAATATCTTCTGCAAAACTCACTCTTCCTGCATTATACACTTGATTTGGACTCAAATTGACATCGAAACTCAAATGCTCTACCTGCGTATTCAATTGTCCTTTTGCAATTGCAACCTTTCCAGCAATCAATGCGGTCACATTATTTTTGGAAAAGTCAGCATTAAATTTAGTACCAAGGACAGCGATGGTATACTCTTCACCACGAACATAAAATGGAATACGTACCCCTGATTTTTCTTGATGTTCAATATCAAAATATCCTTCACCCTTCAAGTGGATTTCGCGCTTATTGGAAGAAAAATGAATAGGATATTTAATTTCAGAATTCACATTTAACCAGACATGGCTTCCATCAGACAACTGCAAACTCGCAGTGCTTCCACTTTTCGTACGCACGGTATTGTAGATGACCTCTGTTGTTTCATCCTCGATAATATATTTTAACTCGCCGTTTGGCAACTTTGTTATCAAATAATTCCCCGCATTCAATGTATCACCTTTGACTAAGCTATCGATATTAAATTCTTTGTTGTCTTCCAACACAATGATTGGGCTCGCTGTTTTTGGCGACTCATATTGCGCTAAAACCTCCTCCTGATTTGCACTCGAATCTTTGAATACAAACCAGTAATAAGATAAAGCACAGACACATAATAGACTGGCAGCAATAGCAAAGATTCTAAGCCAAGGCGTTCCTGTATTTTCAACTACAGGAAGTACCTTCCCGTCCAACGAGTTAAGCATTCCTAAAATCTCTTCATCCTGCAAGGGTTCGTTTATTGAAAACTGATCAAACCAAGATTCCACCAATGCGCGTTCCTGCTCATTGGCATTTCCTTGGTTATATTTCTCTAAAATATTTTTATCTAAATTCATTAGGTTTTCCCTTTTAACAACCCTTCCATATTAGTGCTATATATAAAAAACGAGCGAATGAAATAAATGTCCCTAAAAAAAAAGAAATAAAATGCAATTTGACAACCGTGAGCGTAAAATTTTCATCAAATTCGACGACTGATTTCGAACTGTTTTTTCTGAAATACCCAATGCATCAGCAATCTCTTGATTACTAAAACCTTCTATTCTCATTCTTAATATGGATTGATATTGCGGACCACAGCGTTTTAATAATGCTTCTATACTATCCATAAAAGTCTCTTCTCTTACTTTCGCGTCGGTTGGCATATGTGATTGTGCAAATGCATCAATGGAATCTAAATATTTCTTTGCATGACTATTCTTCGCCATATTATCAATAATCCTACTCCTTAATGCTTTAAAAAGATAACCAGAAATGCGCTCTTGAATTTCAAGTTGTGACCTGTTCTTCCAGAGGTTTAGAAAAACATCTTGCACCAAATCTTCCGCAAGATCCGCATGAACACGTTGAGCCGCAAATAACAGCATGGCAGCTTTATAGCGATCATATAGCTCGCGAAAAGCTGTCGTTTGATTCTTTAGAATCAACGCTAATAATTCGTCATCTGTCGTGTGAGTGGGAATAGTCATTGAGCTAATTCGTGCCCAAATATAGAATATTCATAAAACACAAACAAACGAGCTAAGGAACTAAGTAGATGAATGTTAGGCTGAACTTTTTGGGTTCGCAAATCTTTTACCCCTCGTTGAAGATAAATTTCACGAGAGGAATTAATTTCGCGATCCCTTTAAAAAATGGTCGATTAACTTAAATAAGTATCCGTTGGTGATTGTCGTATTTTAGCTACGAATTTCAATCTTTTCACTCGCTATGAGCACTTGTGAGTCTTGTGTTTCTTCAACAACAAGCATCCGCTCGACATGCATGACAGCAGTTCCAACTTCAAACATTGTGGTATGTTCGTACCGGTTAGCGATTGAAAGCAAAATATCCGTACAATGAGGAGCAAAAGTCTCTTCAACTAGCTGAATCGTATTATTTTCACCAGAAAGGTGTCCTAAGATCAAATGACGTAATCGGCTTGTTCGATTTTCCAGCAACGCTTGAAGCGCAACTGCATTTGAAATATGTCCCCAACCACTTCTAATCCTATTTTTTAAATAATAAGAATAACGACCTTTATCCAGCATTTCCTCATCGTAGTTAGATTCTAAGAAGAGTACATCTGCATGCTGAATGGCTGTCTTCACATTATCGCAGACGCGACCTAAATCCGTCAAGACGGCAATGTTAATACTACCGTCGGAGATCATAAAGCTACAGGGCTCTTTTGCATCATGATATTTTGGAATACCATAGATTGTCAGTGGCCCAATTTGTACCACTTCCTGCGGTAAGATAATTCGAATTAAATGCGCTGGAAGGTTTAATTTAGATCCGGCTAATGTGCCGGCAGTGATATAAATTGGAATTTGATATCTTTTTGCAAACACCGATAAGCCTTGAATATGATCGGTGTGTTCGTGTGTGATAAACAATGCTTTTATCTGCGTAGGAAGGATTCCCAGGCTGTCCATTCGCAAATGGATATGCTTGTTATTAATACCTGCATCGACTAATACAGCGGTATCGTCTTTCGCAACATAATAACAATTTCCATTACTTCCAGAAGCAAGTGCGCAATACCGAATCATGATGACAAAGATATAAAAACCTTAGGGCTCTATTTGTAAAAAATCAAAACAGCCTAACATTCCGGCAAACTCAAAGGAACCTTAATTGCTAAACCACCATCCGCAGTTTCCTTATATTTAACGTTCATATCCTGAGCGGTCTCCCACATCGTACTAACTACCGCATCTAAGCTCACTTTGGCCTTATCGGGATTCGATTGAAGCGCCAATTGTGCTGCTGTGATCGCCTTAATTGCACCCATGGTGTTTCGTTCAATGCATGGTATTTGTACAAGGCCCCCAATTGGATCACAAGTTAATCCGAGATGATGTTCCATAGCAATTTCTGCCGCCATTAAGACTTGGCGTTGTGAGCCACCTAAACATTCAGTCAACGCACCAGCAGCCATAGCGGAGGATACCCCAATTTCAGCTTGACAGCCACCCATGGCAGCCGAAATCGTCGCCCCTTTCTTAAAGATCGAACCAATCTCCGAAGCGGTAGCGATGAACTGAATTATCTTATCTTCTGTATAGCAATCATGGAATACGATGTAATACTGTAAAACTGCGGGGATAACACCAGCAGCTCCATTCGTCGGGGCGGTCACCACACGACCAAAAGAAGCGTTTTCTTCGTTAACCGCTAAAGCGAAGCAACTTACACAGTCAAGTATGTAACCAAAATCACGCCCACCTTCGCGAATCGCTTGCACCCAGCTATCAAAATCTGAATACGAGCGTCCTTTCAGCATCCGTTTATTTAGTTTCGCAGCACGACGTTCGACATGTAAACCACCAGGTAAGACGCCGTCCGTATGACAACC
This sequence comes from Sphingobacteruim zhuxiongii, assembly GCF_009557615.1. Lineage (NCBI taxonomy): Bacteria > Pseudomonadati > Bacteroidota > Sphingobacteriia > Sphingobacteriales > Sphingobacteriaceae > Sphingobacterium > Sphingobacterium zhuxiongii. The sequence goes on along the minus strand of NZ_CP045652.1, from coordinate 382,405 downwards.
TTTGTATATACAATCACGTATCGCTTCAAAGATTTTCCATATACCCGTTTTCGTTTCTTGTTCTGATCGCCAGGAAAGTTCATTTTCGAGCACGAGCTCCGAAATTTTAAGCCCAGTACGCATACAAGCGACCATTAATTCCTGTGCAGTATCTACAGGAAATGGTAAGTCGACCTCCGACAACACACCTTCTGTGTCATTTTCTTGAACCACAAATCCACCACCTATGGAATAGTAAGTTTCAGAAATCGCTTTCCCATCTTTTAAGAAAGCTTGAAAAGTGACTGCATTAGGGTGAAATGGAAGACTTTGATCGAATAAAAACAATAAATTATCGACGTATGAGAAGTCGATTTCTTGTTCTGCGCCAAGATGAAGTTTTTGACTTTCTTTAATCCGATCTACTTTAGGTACGACATCATGTACATCAAAGGTCACCGGATCGTCGCCACTAAGACCTAATAGAACAGCGATATCAGTGCCGTGTCCTACGCCCGTCTTTGCCAAAGACCCGTAAAGCAAAATATTAATTTGTTCTACCTCCTGCAATACAGATTGATCCTTAAGCACTTGCACAAATCGTTGCGCCGCTCGCCAAGGACCTAAGGTATGGGAACTGGATGGTCCAATCCCGATTTTAAACATATCAAAAACAGAAATTTGCTCTTTCGCCATATAATTGAGGTAACCAAAGCAAAATTAACCTTTCTTTTATCATTATAAAGCGTGTTGAAAAATATATGACTTTTTAAAGTTTTTTATCAAAAACAAGCCGTAATCGCAAAAATCTCCGAATATCATTTGAAGATTTTTCTAAATACAAGTATTTCTAGAGAAAAAAGGAATTCACATAAAAAGTTTGAAAGCTCTAAAATGTTTATAGGTAAGTCCTATGAGGAACTTTTTACAACCCTTTCGAATGGGAATTGAAAGGCGTATGATTGGGGTTTGAAAGGGAAGTGAAAGGGATCTAGAAAAAACAAAGGATTCACAGTGAATAAAAAAAGGCCTGCCGAGTGGCAAGCCTTTTCTGTCTTAAATGTTATGTAAAAGGATCAATTTCTAGACTCCGCTTGAACTAGAAACCATCTCCGAATTTTAAATTTTTACTAATGGTCACTGGAAGTTTACCACTAGCTTTCAGCTGTTTTGTGAAGACCTTAATAGCTGCCTTTTGCATAAAGCTATCATTTTGATAAGTTAGGATCACAGAACCACTACGCATAACATCAACTGAATTTAGCGCATATGGGTTCGTGAACAATACGGATACCGTGCGACGACCGGCAAGCTTATCAACAAATATCTTAACATCTTCACTAAGTTCAAGTTCACTACGAGGTCTAGAACGATTATCGTGGATAGCAAGAATCACTTGTTTATGATCTCTCGCTAATTTTAATAAACTATCAAGCTGTTCTTCTTTTTCTGTGCCTTTCACGAAGATTTGCGTATAATCCGACAATTGAGCAGCGATTCCCGTTTCAAAATCCTGCGCTTTCTCAATTCCCACAGAAACAATGGCCGTTTTACTCTTACTATCAAAACGTTTAATTGCTCGATCCGATTTAACCACAGTTACCGCAGCATCCGCCAAACGTTGCACTAAGGTTTTGGAACTTGCACTATTTAAATCACTAATTAAGTTATTCGTGTTTACCTTTTGGTATTTATCTAAACCTAACCAAAGTTTAGCTGCCAAGACTTTCTTTACACGAGCATCCAAGTCTGCTTGATTAATTCGACCACTTTTTATAGCTTTTTCAATTAAATCTATTGCACGAGCACTATTTTCAGACACTTCTAACAGATCATGTCCTGCAACAATCGCCATCACATCAGCCTCACCATTTGGAAAATGCTTTTTAACACCTTTCATATCCATAGCATCCGTTACCGTAAGCCCTTTGAATCCTAACTCATTTCGCAACAAATCGGTTACTACTTTTTTAGAAATCGACGACGGAATATTTGGAGTTGCGTCTAATGCTGGAATATTCATATGCGCAACCATTACCGATGGAGCGCCTGCTTTAATTAGTTCGCGAAAAGGAAACATTTCTAATTCTTCCAAACGCTTTTTATCAAACTTCAGCTGAGGTAAGTCATAATGCGAATCGACATCCGTGTCCCCGTGACCTGGGAAATGCTTTAACGATGCCAATATACCGCCTGCAACCATTCCATCCATATAGGCTTTTGCCTTCCGAGTTACATTATTTTTATCGTCACCGAAGGATCTGAAATTGATCACCGGATTTTTTGGATTGTTATTGATATCAACTACCGGAGCAAAATTGAAATGCATACCGATACGTAGGAAATCTTTTGCAATTTGACGCCCCATGTCGTAGATCAGACTATTGTTCTGAATAGCGCCCAATGTCATCTGATACGGGTAAGAGATTGTAGAATCCGGCATGCGCATTCCTAAACCCCACTCACCGTCAAAGGTCACCATCAAAGGAACCTTACTGACTCTTTGGTATTTATTAAACATATCGGCATGACGAACCGGACCTCCTTGGAACACGACTAAACCACCCAATTGTTCCTTCTCAATCACCTTGGCAACCGAATCAATATATTTAACCCCTAAATTCGTATGCGCACGAACCAAAAACAGTTGTCCAATCTTTTCTTTTGGAGATAATGTATTAAAAACGGAATCAACCCATGCATGTTTTTGATTGATAAATGGGACAAAATCAGGTTTTTTTTGAGCAAAAACAGCCGTCGAAATTAGACAAGTCAATAATCCACAGCTAAGTATACGTTTGATCATCATAAAAATAGTTTGCTACGAAATAAGGGATTTTATACTAGAAAATGAAATATTTATGCATATTCGTGTCGAAACACGCATAAACACGCATGTATTAAAGTTGATACTTCTCCTCGATCAAGGATGCCAACTCATGTGCATTAGTGATCTCACCACATGCTTCTTTCTTCCATAACATATCGATAATAAGCAGCAAAAACTGCGTCTCCAATTCAGGATTCGCGTATTTGAGCTCATTGAATGCTTTGAGAACAATGGGCTGAACGGGCTTTATAAAAAGCTCGTGTTGGGTTTTTGAAAAAGAATGGTGGGATAGACGTTCTTGCAGTTTCCAAAATTGTGGATCATCAGCAACAAGCTCAGATGGTAATTTGACCATATTTCTTAAGAAATCTTTAGCCGATTTATAACTCATCATGCCTTTATGATGCATCAGTACCTTTCGGTAGCCTGCTTTCACAATATGCGACAATAGTGCGTCTTTATTTCCGAAATGTTTAAAGATAAGCGCCTCCGAGACGGCAGCATTTGCTGCGATTTCCTTGGTAGATGTATCCAAATAACCTTTGTTTGCAAACAACTGCATCGCTGTTTGTAATATCCGCTCTTTCCTACTTATTGTTGACTCTTTCATTTAAACTTCATCACAAATATACCCTTTTTCGCTCAGAGTCCCCAATGTATCTTTTTTGTGATTGCCCCTTAGCATTGAACAAAAAAAACTAATATTGAGCCGTCAAACCACCTGGATACTTAAATTTATGAAAAAAATCCTCGTTGTCCTAAGCCTTGCGTTGATCAGCATATGCACGTTTGCGCAACAACGGATTACCGGAACTGTTGTTGATAAAACAAACAACAATCCCCTGAATGATGTTACACTACAATTGTTAAACGAGAAAGATTCGATATTAGCGAGTGTAAAAACCAATGAAAAGGGTCTTTTTACATTTGACAAAGTCTCAAACGGTCGATTCCGATTAAACAGTTCTATTTTGGGCTACAAAGTCGTTAGCCGAGGGGTTCATTTGACTGGTGCCCCTGTTATCATCAATTACCAATTGGAACCTAGCGAAATCGTATTGGAGGAAATTGCAGTTACTGGTGCGCCAAACGTCGCCGTTAAAGGGGATACTTTAGAGTTTAATGCCCGGAACTTTGCAACCCGTGAATATGCCGAGGCGAATGAAATGGTAGCGCAGGTTCCCGGTGTTACGATCGATGAAGAGGGGAATGTTTCTGCTCATGGGGAGCAAGTAAAGCGAATTCTTGTAGACGGCAAAGAGTTCTTCAGCACGGATCCGAAAGTAGCCTTAAAAAACCTTCCAGCAGATATTATTGATAAACTTCAGATTATTGACGAAAAGAGCGAGCAATCTCGATTTTCCGGCTTTGATGACGGAAAACGCAATAAAATCATCAACATCGTTACGAAACCAGACAAACGCAAGGGTTATTTTGGTCGTGCAAATGCGGGTAAAGGAGATTCGGATAAGTTTACATTCAACAGCAATGTGAACGCTTTTAATGGAGATCAAAAGATGGCCCTTAATTTAATGGCAAATAACATCAACGAAACGAACTTTGCTGAACAGGGATTAGGAGGATTACGTGCTGGCAACGGAAATACAGACCGAGGCTTAGCAGATACTTATGCTGGCGCGATAAACTACAGCAATACCTTCATCGAGAATAAAATGGACTTTAGTGCTGACTATAACTTCCTCAAGTCTGATTCCTATACGAACTCCTTGTCCGAGATAGAATATCTCCTTCCGACTCGTGCAAATCAGTTTCAAAGCTCACAATCCGAAGCTAACCTTGGAAATATCAAGCACAAATTTAACACGCGCGTTAAATGGAAAATTGATAGTTTAAACCAACTTGATTTTGCTCCGAACCTCACCTACTCAGGAAACGATAATCATAACAAAGGAAATAGCATCCGTAAAATTGGCGAATCTGAGCTATTAAACACCTCTAACCGAGATAATATAAACAATAGAAGCAATTTCAGCTTCGGCGGAAATATGACCTATATGCGTCGGTTAAAGCGCCCTGGCCAGACGATCTCTCTAAACGTCAATGGAAACAAAAGCAATGATGAGGGCTTTGGACAAACCTTGGCATTCAATGAATACTATAAGGACGCGATGCTAAGCCGCATCGACACCAATAATCGTGAAAGCATCACCAATGGATACGGTTCAGGTTTCAACAGTCGATTAAGCTATACGCATCGGGTGTCTCGCTACGCAAGACTGCAAGCAAATTATAACTTTAGAAATACGAGAAATTATTCAGATCGTAAGACGATGGAGTTTCTTGCCGAGACAGGGCAATTCGACGAATTAAATGAACGCCTATCAAATGAGTTTCAAAACGATTTCAATTTTCATAGTGTTGGAGCTTCTTATGGCTACAATAAACGTGACACCCTACGCATTCAAGTTGGATTAAACTATCAACATGGGGTCCGTGTAAATGATCGTACATTCCCCATTGATCTTCGTACCACCGCAGATTTCGCTAGTTTACTCCCTGAGATTACGACCGTTTACTATTTCAATAAATACAGAAATATTGAATTCAACTATAACGGTAAAACAAATACACCCAATATCAATGATTTGCAAGACTATGTGGATGTGTCAAATGAATTAAATATTCGCAATGGTAATCCAGATTTAAATCAAGAATATATTCACTCTGCTAGATTAAGCTATAGGGATGTTAATCGAACAAATGGCCGTAGTTTTAATAGCAATATTAATTTCACCTATACCAATGATAAGATCGTAAGATCGACTTTCATGACGGATACGACGGTGGTTTTATTTGACGATGTCATTCTTGGTGCAGGTGGACAATATTCGGTCCCTGTCAATGTCAATGGCGTGTATTCCTTCCGCGCAGATAATAGCTATGGCGTGCCTATCAAGAAATTAGGCATTAATTTAAATCTAAATAGTAATCTATTTTACAATAAAAACTTCACGTACTTAAACGATCAATTAATCCCGAGCAAAGGTTATGGATTTAGTCAACAAATCGGCATTTATACAAATTTCAGCAAGACTTTGATCTTTGGGTTAAACTATAATGCCAATCTGAATTTCACAAACAACTCTGCGGTTCCGATTCAAAACTACACGGTTCAAACACATCGTGTTAGCAATTCATTCTCTTTAGAGTTTTTACAGCGTATGGCTGTTTCCTATAATCTATCTTATTTCTACAATTCTGGTGTCGGAGAGTCTTCGGGTATTTCGACGACACTTCTAAATGCTTCCTTGGGCTATAAGCTATTTAAGCCTAAGAATGCAGAATTATCTCTAAAGGCGTTCGATTTACTAAATAATGCATCAAGTATAAATCGATCTGTATCCGAAACAGCGATATCGAACATTACATCAAATACCCTTAACCGATATTTCTTACTAAGCTTTACGTATAATTTGAGAAGTTTTGGTGGGAAAATGATCTTTGGAGAGGATCAAGGAGAACGCGGGAACAGACCCCGCGGGACGCGAAGAGAAAGAATTTAATATATAAGGGGCTATAACAAGGAGCCCCCTTTTTGAATAAATTCGTTTTTCTTCTCCATAAATGCCCCTTTATCAATCGCTCTTGTTGCTTTGGAGATAATGCTCGTTTTAAAACCTTCATCTAAAGCGTCCATTGCGGTGAAAAATACACAATAGTCTGCAGCTAATCCACAAACGTGAACTTCATCTATATCCCTATCTTTTAGATAACCTGCAAGTCCTGTATTTTTACGTCTTCCATTATCGTAAAAAGCACTATAGCTATCGATCTCTGGATCCATCCCTTTACGAAATATCGCCTCGACGCGCGTACTATCTAGGTCTTCAGACAAGCTCGCGCCATAAGATTCTTGCACACAGTGGTCAGGCCATAACACTTGGTCCAAACCGTTTAAAGATATGACATCGAATGTAATTTTATCTTCATGCTGACTTGCAAAACTTTTATGCTGCGCAGGATGCCAATCTTGACTCGCGACCACCAGATCATATTCCTTTTGAATGGTATTAATTATAGGAATGATTTCATCACCTTTCGCCACCGCTAAGGCTCCTCCAGGCAAGAAATCATATTGAACATCTACGATAATAAGTGCTTTCATAAAGGTTATTTTATTGCTAATTAATCCAACGACAACATATATCCCACACCCCGGATATTTGTAATTTTGATACGCTCATCTGCTGATAAATATTTACGAATACGACTAATAAAAACATCCAGACTGCGTCCCGTAAAATAGGTGTCGTTACTCCAGTATGTACGGATGATCTCATCTCTAGGCAAGACTTTATCCTTGCTTTCAATTAGGCGTTTCAATAGTTCCGCTTCTCGATAGGACAATTTCTCGATACTGTCGCCGTGTGATAACAAATTCTTAACGGTGTCAAGCGTGAAATTACCAACAACGAATTTGCTTTCGGACATTCCTTGACCGCTTTTTTTAAGTGCTGCTTCAATACGAACGATTAATTCCTCGATTTTAAATGGTTTACGAACATAATCGTTTGCACCGAGCTTAAAGCCTTTTACGAGGTCCTCGGTTTGCGTGAGTGCCGTTAAAAAAATAATTGGGGTGTGTAGATCTGTTTTTCGGATTTCCTTAGCAACAGTAAATCCGTCCATCAGGGGCATCATTACGTCCAGAACGACAATATCAGGCTTATATTTCCCGTGAAACAAGAGAGCCTGTTGCCCATTTAAAACGTGCCTAACCATAAAACCATGAGCCTCCAAGCTATCGGAAACAATCATCGCTAGGCTTTCTTCATCCTCTACGTACAGAATATTATACATCGCCTTATTTTGGTAATCTAATTACAAAATTACTGCCAATTGAGAGTTCACTATCAAGTTGAATACTTCCGCCGTGCTGATCAATAATCTGCTTAACATAAGCTAATCCTAATCCAAAGCCCTTCACATCGTGAATGTCGCCTGACGGAACTCGGAAGAATAATTCAAATACAGATTTTTGATAAGCTTTTGGAATCCCATGTCCATTATCCCGAATCTGCAGTAAAAATTGATTATTTATTTCTTCCAAATGTACATCAATTTCCACCTCCTCTGAGGAGTATTTAACGGCATTGTCGAAAAGATTCGTCAACACATTCTTTATATGCGCATGATCCGCTTGAATTATGCTGCTTTGGGTGCTATTTTGAAAATTAATCCGGATTACCTTTTTCGCAAATAGTCGTGTATTCTCTACGCATTCGTCAATCAACACGGCGAGATTAAAGCTTGTTTTGTTGAGCGTAACCCCATTCGTTTCAGCAATATCAACCTGCAATACACGCTCTATCATGTCAGAAAGATGCTCTAGCTCATGTTTCGAAATATTAAGATATCGATCCATGCGCTCCTTGTCGTCTTTTGCCCCGTAACGTTGAATAGACTCAACCGCCGCCATGACCGTAGACACTGGGGTCTTGAGTTCATGCGTCATATTGTTGACGAAAGAACGACGTAACATAGCTAATTGATTTTGCTTCCTAATCGTTGACAATAGATAAAAGAATGTCCCAATAAGCGCTAGTACTAGCAATACCGAGGTCGTCAATTGCCAGCCAATAGAGTACAACAAAAAGGATCGTGGATCGATAAAGTCGATCTCTAAGTATTTATCTTCTGAAGGGTCTATCAATATAGGTCTTGTTTTAAATTGCTTAAAGCGCGATTGATAGACTTCGTCTCGATTCATGCTGTCGACACCTACCAACTTAACGATATGCAGTTCAAACGGACTATACTGATTTCTATCTCGCAAAGTAGACTCCAATCGCCTAGATAAACTATCGACCGTTGTTTGATCCCAATTGATGTTTCGAATAGCCATTGTGGAGATTAGATGCCTAGATATTTTACCTCCAGAGAACTTTCCACGTTTAGAGATGGCCATCTCGTCTAAAATGCTGTCATGATTGTGCCCATTCGTTTCCACGATCTTTTTAATCGTATCACGATTCACGTCGGGATAACGGTTTTCAATTGCCGCAACGACACGTTCTACACGATCAAAGCGCTGAAGTTGGTTCTGTTTAACCAGATCTACTTCATTTTCTTGATAGAAGTCTTGAATCACGTCGAACAAGACATGATCTGCCGCACCAAGAAAATACATTTTGCGATTCTGGTAGTTCCCATACAACCATATGCTAAGTACTAGGGTTATCCCTCCGGCCGTCAGGATAATCGCCAGTATCAATATTTTATACTTTTTTAACATAATTAAAACAAATTTAAATTAGTAGATTTGCACCGCATAGGTTCAGGGTCACTTTTAACAAAATATAACACTGATTAACAGTTCCCATTAACTACTTTTGCATGACTGGTGATTTTATGATTAAAAATATACGATTAACTTCCATTATTACCCTAGGTTTGAGTGTAGCCCTATTCTTTGCTAGCTGCGATAAGGATATGTCTATTTCATTAAAAAATGAAAGCATCGATAACTTAAACTTAACTTCTACCGATACCTTATCTACAGTAGTTTCCACAGTACTTATGCCGAACATTCCGACTTCAGGTGCTGGTGATACAACAACAAGAATATTAGTAGGTAAAGTTTCGCAAGGACCTATAGGAAGTTTGTCTTCAAATGCGTACATCCGTTTAATGCCAGGGAATGTGAGTAATGATCTTCCAACTTCGGCAAAATACGACTCCATCACGTTAGTTATGCGTCCTTCAACGGGAGCTTATACGCATGGAGACACAACAAAAACACAAACCATTGTAGCACATCGTGTAACTCAAACGTTAGAACAAACAACGTTGAATAATACAATGACAGGTTTACCAAATCCTATTTATATTTCTGGTGCAGCAATCTTTGGACATCAAAAGTTCGCTTATGATGCTACCCCATTGGGTTCAGTAACCTTTTTACCGCATATGAACAGACGTGATTCAGTAAGTATCCGTTTAAGTGATGCTTGGGGTACTGAATTGTTCAATAAGATACGCACTGCAGACTACGTATTCAACTCGACAGCAAACTTTCAAGAGTACTTTAAAGGTTTAGCCTTAGTACCTGCAGCAAGTAATACCGCGATTGTAGGCTTTCACAACTTAGTATCTGTACGTATTCACTACTCTTACGTTGGAACAGATGGATTCAAAAAGAGAGGTGTAAAAACACTACAAACTGGTGATAGCAGATTTCAATACAACAATTTCCAAGCTGATAGAACAGGAACCGCATTTGAAACTTTAAGTACAACAAAAGAAATTAAAAGCGACGCAAGTCAAGGTGTAAGTTTTATTCAAGCGGGAAATGGCGTTGCAACAAAAATCACAATTCCTGGTCTAGCAGAGTTTATGCAGACTCAAGACATTGCAATTAACAAAGCTGAACTGGTTGTAGAAGTAGCTTCTAAGGAGGTTGGTTCCTTCGTTGCGGCTCCAAAACCTGTACTTTGGATTGCTACCGATAATATTCCTACAAGTTTTGTTACTACGCCATTTGCAAACACAATTCAAGAAGGAGCTTATATCATCGGAAACAATACTGGACGTAATGGTCGGTATGTATTTAATATGATCCAATACATTCGCTCGGCAAATGACGAAAATGCTAAAAGTAAGTCTTTATTTTTATCTGTCACTCCAAACGAATTGTTCAATAGCGCAAATACTAGTATTTTAGCTACCGAGAATAACAAACCAAAAATTAAATTAAACATCGTATATACAAAATTTAAATAATTTATGAACAAGAGAAACTGGCTTGTATTACTTTTTGTCGGCGTTTTTGCTATTACATCCTTAAATTCATGTAAGAAAGACGACGAGACTACAGATACAACGGACAATGGACCGACAGAGTGGACAAGAGCATCTGTATTTACTGACGACCCTCGTAGTAACGCTGCTACTTTCACAATTAATAAACAAGCATTCTTAGTTGGTGGTTACATCAAAACAGGGAATGTATTGAATGACAACTACGCTTTTAACGGCAGTGAATGGGTAAAGAAAGCCGAGTTTACTGGTTCAGCTAGACATTCAGCAGTAGGATTTGCTGTAAATGGCAAAGGATATGTTGGTTTGGGTTATGATGGTGAAAAAGCATTAAACGATTTTTACCAATACGATCCAGCGGCAAATACATGGACTAAAGTTGCAAATTTCCCTGGTGAAGCTCGCTTTGGTGCGGTTGCTTTCACAATTGGTAATAACGCTTATGTAGGATTAGGTTCAACACCTACTGACAAAACATTCAGCGACTTTTACAAATACGACGCAGTAAACAATGTTTGGACTCCAATCACAACGAAATTTACATCAAAGAAAACAAATGCATTTGCATTCGTAATCAATAATGTTGCTTACGTTGGTGGTGGTACTTCAAATAACTCATACCCTGAGGAGTTCTTCTCGTTCAATGGAACTGAATGGACACAATTAGGTGATTTAAAAACTGATGATATCGATGTTAGACGTGCTAATGCAGCAGCATTCGCAATCGGTGACAATGGTTATGTAGTTAGTGGTCGTTCTGCTTCAGGCGTTGTAACTAGCGTATGGAAATACAGCCCATCTGATGACTCTTGGACTAGCAAACACCAAGCATTATCAGTTGCTCGTGAAAAAGCAATCGGTTTCTCAATCGACGGTAAAGGTTATGTAGCGACTGGTATCTCAGCGTCTACTTACCTAGATGAGAACTGGCAATTCGTTCCTGTTAGATAATAACAGAATAAAACAATATAAAAAAGGCTGTATCCTATCGATACAGCCTTTTTTAATGATATGCAACAAGCTAAAGATCATCCATAATAACAACAGCACAATAAATACAGATAACGCTATCCTACTTAAAACAAAGAGATATTTAGGGCGTAAAAGCACTGCCTCCAGACAACTCAGCGGCATTTTGTTGATTGTTAGTGGATAGCAGTCAATAGAATTATTAGCTCGTCTTGATAGGCAACATAAAAAAATGGCCACCTGAGTAGGTGGCCATTCTAGTATAAATGTTAAACGTTTATATCTTATTATATCAGACCCTTTCTCTGCAATAACTCAGCAACTTGTACAGCATTAGTTGCAGCACCTTTACGTAAGTTATCAGCAACAATCCAAAGGTTTACAGTATTCGCTTGAGATTCATCACGACGGATACGACCAACAAAAACCTCGTCTTTTCCATGTGCATCTTTAGGCATTGGGTACTCTAACTTTGCAGGATTATCTACAACGATTATACCTTCTTGACCTTCTAATGCTGCTCTTAATTCAGCAAGATCAAAGTCGTTCTCAAATTCAATATTTACAGATTCAGAGTGACCGCCGACAACAGGAATACGAACAGTCGTTGCTGTAACCTTGATTGAGTCATCGCCCATTATCTTATTGGTTTCTTGAATCATCTTCATTTCCTCCTTTGTATATCCATTATCTTGGAATACATCAATATGAGGAATAACGTTTAAGTCGATTTGATAAGGGTATGCTTTTTCACCATCTTTACCGGCACGTTCATTCATTAATTGATCTACTGCTTTCACACCTGTACCAGTAACAGACTGATAAGTAGAAACAACAACACGTTTGATCTTATACTTCTCGTGAAGCGGCTTCATTACCACTACCATTTGAATAGTCGAACAATTTGGATTCGCAATAATTTTATCGCTAGCCTCTAATACATCCCCATTTACCTCAGGAACGATTAATTTCTTACTAGGATCCATGCGCCAAGCCGATGAATTATCAATCACTGTAATTCCCGCTTCTGCAAACAAAGGAGCAAACTCCGTGGAAGTACTACCACCTGCAGAAAACAAAGCAACATCCGGTTTAAGTGCAATAGCTTCAGTAGGCGTCACAACCTTATACTTCTTTCCCTTAAAATCGATTTCCTTACCCTTACTGCGTTCAGACGCTACGGGAATTAATTCGCTTACTGGGAAATTACGTTCCGCCAATACTGTCAACATTTCTGACCCGACAAGTCCTGTCGCGCCTACTACTGCAACTTTCATAGTTTCAAATTTTGCTTTAAATTTTAGAAAAATAGATTATAACTTATGGTATCTAATTGGGCAAACATACTAAATAAACAGCAATGTTTACAATTAAATTCAGCTATTAATAAACAATTAACGCATACACGAAACATTATTCAAGACATCCTCATTTTCACTGAAATATATTCAGAAAGAACACCTATTTGTTGACAATATATCAAACTCAACAACAACATTAGAATTTAACGATTTCGTACTTTCGTAAAATCATTGATTTTATTCATAAAAACAGTAAAAAAATCGGCTTAAATGCCTTGATTTCTCACTCATACGTTTGCGTAAAATCACTGTAGAGCAGTATTACCCAGCATTAATTTACTAATTTCGCCGAGTAATATTATTACATATTAATAACAGAAAATACCTTACATAAATATCATTGCAGCAATGAAAGAATGCATTTTGATGATTGGAGCCAACGGTCAAATTGGCTCAGAATTAGCAGCCGCTTTACGAGTTAAATTCGGAAAAGCAAATGTGATTACCTCGGATATCCGACCTCCCAAAGAAATTGCCGAAGGTGAAATATTTGAAACACTAAACGTCCTTGACAAAGAAGGAATCCGCGCATTATTAGAGAAATATAAGCCTACTCAAATTTACTTACTTGCCGCTATGTTATCTGCAACAGGTGAGCAATACCCGCAAAAAGCGTGGGATTTAAATATGAACGGGTTATTAAACGTTTTAGACCTTGCTGTTGAGTTAGGCATTAAGAAAATCTTTTGGCCAAGCTCTATTGCAGTATTCGGTCCACATTCACCAAAGATCGATACGCCTCAATATTGCGTGATGGATCCAAACAGCATTTACGGTATCAGTAAATTAGCTGGTGAGCGTCTAGTTGAATATTATCACAACCGTTACGGATTAGACATCAGAAGCGTACGCTACCCAGGCATTATATCATGGAGAACAGAACCAGGAGGTGGAACGACAGACTATGCTGTACATATTTTCTTCGAAGCCATTAGACAGGGGAAATATACGAGCTTCCTGTCCGAGAACACGGAACTCCCAATGTTATATATGGATGACGCTGTTCGCGGAACAATTGAATTGATGGATGCTCCAGAATCGTCATTAAACATTCGTTCGAGTTATAATTTAGCAGGAATTAGCTTCACTCCTAAACAAATAGCCGAAGAAATTAAAAAAATTCTTCCTAATTTTGAAATCTCGTATTCCGAGAATGATCCTCGTCAAGCAATTGCTGATTCATGGCCGAAAAGCATTAATGATGATGAAGCCAGAAAAGATTGGGGTTGGAAACCAACTTTTGATCTAAAAGCGATGACAGAGGATATGTTATCGAATCTGAAATCAAAATTATAATAAAATGGGTAGAGCTTTCGAATTTAGAAAAGAAAGAAAATTTAAACGCTGGGCCAAAATGGCTGTCCAGTTCACACGTCTTGGAAAAGAAATTGCAATCGCAGTAAAAGAAGGCGGCCCTCACCCGGAAAACAACTCTAGACTGCGTACTGCTATTCAGAATGCGAAAGCAGTAAACATGCCGAAGGACCGAGTAGAAGCTGCAATTAAGCGTGCTTCCGAAAAAGACGCTAAAGGCTACGAAGAATATGTATACGAAGGTTATGGTCCACATGGCGTTCCTGTATTAATTGAAACCGCAACGGATAATACCAACAGAACGGTAGCAAATATTCGTAGTTATTTTACAAAGGCTGGAGGTTCCTTAGGTAAGACAGGATCATTAGATTTTATCTTTCAGCGTAAATCAATCTTTCGTTTCCCTGCAACTGAAGAACTAGATGTAGAGGAATTAGAATTAGAACTAATTGACGGAGGCTTAGAAGAATTATACGTAGAGTCGGATGAAGAAGGAAACGACGTAGTTGTTGTACAAACATCTTTTGAAGACTTTGGTAACATGCAGAAATTAATGGAAGAGAAAGGCATTGAGGTTAGCTCTGCGAAACTTGAACGCATTTCATCATCACATAGTACCCTTTCAGAAGATCAAGCCGCAGACGTCCTTAAATTAATCGATAGGATTGAAGAGGATGATGATGTACAAGCAGTTTACCACAACATGGACTAATTCCATCAAGAACAGAATATAAAGAGGGCAATGCCCTCTTTTTTTATGCTTAAAACTCAAAAAAACGCGAGGTAAAGGACATAACAGAAAATTAACATCGATTATGTACATTTGTGAATGCTGACATTCGCAGACTTTTTTGCCAAGAAAAAAATCGACATTAAAGCCTTAAAAAAGGCAGAGCCCGCATTATATCAAGAATTTGCAGCGCATTATGAATTGATGGGCGAAAAGAGCTTTGACCATAGTAAGAAGTTCTGGTTCAATAGACTCCGCAAGAACTTTTTGTTAGAAGAAGCCATTGTGGAAACGAGTCCTAAAAAACCGATTCAAGAATCTGAAAGCAACTCCATAAAAGTCGAAGGAACAACTTCAAAACCTGCCGGTTTCCGTCCTAAGATTAAAATCGCATTGAACAATCCAACGAACGAGGCGAACGCTATTGTAGAAAACGAAGTGTCAGGGGAGACTGAAACAAAACCAGCCGTTCAGCCGAAAGACAATCCGCAGACAGCTCAAGGAATAGACCCAATCACAGAAAAGCAAGTAGAGAATCCTAATGAGAAAGCAAAAAAAGCGGCTCCAAGCGGATTTAAACCACGCTTCAAAGCTTCCAACCTACCGAAGAAAATAGAGAATGAGAATTTAGACGATACACCCTCAAATTCTGAAGAATCGACAAATACTAATGAGGAAAAAACCGCTGCTGCAAAACCAGCAGGATTTAAACCTCGTTTTAAAGCTGCAAACCTCCCGAAAAAGATCGAAGAGACTGCAGAAGGATCAAGCGATTCTGTCCAAGAAAAACCAGCCAATACCGTTGACAAACCTACTGTAACAACAAAACCAGCAGGGTTTAGACCCCGCTTTAATGCCGCGAATCTTCCAAAAAAAGTGGAAGAAACAGCAATAGAAGAAACTCCCAAAAATACATCTACCAATACGGAACAAGAAGAAACAACAGCTTCAAAACCTCAGGGTTTTAAACCTCGTTTCAAAGCCGGAGTAACCAAAACATCGAATTCAACAGATCCTAAACCAGAATCCAAAGAACAAAAAGCAGAAGAATCAACGGAAGCTGATGATACAAAATCGGAAGAAACATCCGTTATTAATCCAGCGAAGCCTAAAGGCTTCACTCCACGATTTAAAGTAAAGAAAATCACAGATGAAGGAAATGATTCTCCTTCAGATGAGGCTAGATAATTCGTACTATCCAATAATTTTATATTTTTACAATCCTAATCAACACATAAGTTATGTTAAAAGAAGAGAGACAGGCTTTTATTATCCATCAAATCAATTTACACAATAAAGTACTTTCGTCTGATCTAAGTGTTCAACTTAACGTTTCGGAGGATACAATCCGTAGGGATTTAAATGAGTTGGCAGAGAGTGGCCAGGTCTTAAAAGTATACGGCGGTGCACTTTCCAAATCTTTTCATTATCCTTTTCAAGAGAATAATGTTTATGCAAAAGAGGCGAAAAAAGAGATTGCAAGCAAAGCCATTTCATTGATTCAAAGCGGCATGACTATTTTAGTAGGTGGAGGCACGAGCATGATTGAATTGGCACGTCTTATGCCAAAAGACATCCAATGTACCTTCTTTGCAATCAGTCCCCTAGTAGCGCTAGAACTTGCTGAGAAAGAAAATTTAGAGGTTATTTTATTGGGTGGACATCTTTCACGAAATACAAACATTGTTTCCGGATCACAAGTAATCAATGCTTTGTCAGAAATCAAAGTTGATTTATGCTTATTAGGAACCAACAGTTTATCGGTTGAGGAGGGTATTACCGATTCGGATTGGGAAGTTGTACAAATCAAGAAAGCAATGATTAAATGCTCAAAGAAACTAGGCGTTTTGAGTATTGTTGAAAAGTTAAATTCGAATCAAAAAATGCGCGTTGCTCCTTTACGTGATATCAATTACTTGATTACCGATTTAGACCCAAGTCACCCTAGTTTAAAAGAATTTAGAAACCAAGTCACCGTAATTTAATCCTTACCTTGTTCTTGATTAAACTTATATCGAATGGCTCTTTCAACGAGCCATTTGTTGCTTTCAATAAACATGTTATGCCAAATCATGTTATAATCAATGCTTTTATTGAACAATACACGTTTCGTATGCTTCAATAGATTCTTTAAACTATATTTCGCCAATCCATTGAAAGGTTTCGCATAATAACCTGCATGATGCTGTTCCCAATCACGAACAGCCGCTTGATTTACATAATCAATATAAGCACTCGAATTCAGTTTCTCATTTAAGTTTTTCAACCACATCGCTGAAACTGCCTCATCTTCCATGGTCAATCGACTTCCGGTTTTTTTGACTACTCGAAAATCATAAGATACTCGTTCCTTATTTTGAAAGTCTAACGTTAATACCGCACCCAAATTCCATTGCGGATGATTACTCGGATAATCAAAATAGAAGTTCCCTAAGCTATAACAAATTAGTTTTCCCTTGTATTCTTCAATCCCCTGCATTACATGCGGGTGATGGCAGATCACTGCATCAGCACCTAGGTCAATTAGCCGACGATATCTAGCGCGCCATTCCGGGATTGGAACGTCCAATAATTCTACGCCTGCATGTACCTGAACAATCAGAACATCTACCTCTTTCTTATAACGTTGTAAATCGTCTTGGACTCGTGGACTATTTACCCAGGCATGTCCGGCATCGCGATCTCCATTAATGGCACCATAACCGTTCTCACCATAAGCTACAAAACCATACTTAACGTCATCAAATACGCAAACGAGCATATCGTAAGCATCTTCCTCCGTTCCCACACCTAAAGTGGCATCGGCAGGGAAAGCTTCCATGGTATGCAACAGCCCTTCAACACCATAATCACAAATATGATTGTTAGCCATCGGGAAGAGATTAAAACCAGAAGAAATTAACCAGTCAGCCGCCAATGGATTTTGAGCAACCAAAGGACCAGTTTTATGAATTGCTTTACCAAAGCCCTTCAATGGTGCCTCAACATTACACGAACGAATATCCGCTGAAAACAGCAAACCTTTCAGTTCTTCTGACAAATCCGGTTCGGTCTGCAACACAGCGTCCCCTACAAATAAAAATCGATGATTATGAGATGCTGGCATTTCTTTTCTTCAATAAAGTTTCAATCGGTTTAAGCGTGATATACGCAAAATAAGCAGCTAATAATCCATTTCTAGCGCCCAATAATTTCAGCACGCCTTTCACTTTTGGCGTATGCATAAGCGTCTGAAACACGCGTTCTTTAGCACCAATATGCAAGATACGCTGATTTACCCAATCCAAATATTCAGGCTTTATCACCTCCCGCAGAAGTGAAACATCTAACGGTTCCAAGGTCTCATGAACTAAAGCATAATAGTTCAAAGAATTCTGATAGGTATATTTATGCTTTTCTTCTTCGAAAAGTAAATTATGCTTTCTAAAATAATCACGCTGCCAAGCACGCTCATTCTTACGCTCTACGGGCAAGTTGAGCATCGCTAGTGCAATATCTTCCTCGACGAAGGGAGAATAGCCAGGAAAGCCCATATGCGACGGCACAGCGATTAAATACTGTAACATCATCATCTTAGTCCGCATAGCGGTAACTATCCGAAAATCAGCACTCTTGAGATCCTCCTTTTGTTTATCAAATAATGCTTCCGCTAGACCTGTATAATCGACATCCATCGCCAGCTTTGAATCGGCACTCATACCATGTGTATATCCTAAAGTGCGATACGCTGATGCTGACTGAATCTCTGGAACCTTTACTGCTCCAGCCCAGGCATCCCCGATAATCCCACTGAGTAAGCCCATTTTCGCTTGACGCTCCTGCTCCCGAATTTTATGATAGAATTCGATATGGTAAGTACCAGAAGCCGCAACGGCGGGTCCAAATTGGGAATACCAATCATCCATATACAGATTAAATTTCCCCAAGGGAACTCGACTCCATTTTGTCCCCAATCGCTCAGCTAGCAAACTTGCATAAACAGACTCGCGGGATGCCCCTTGATTAAATGATGTACCATACGTATAGGCGTGAATTCGTGATTTATCGTCAATCATGACATTCATTAATCGCGAATCGAAGCCTCCACTTGTCGGAATTAAGATGTTCTCCGAGAAGCCATTGGCCCAATTGTTCACACGCTGATGAATCATATGAAGCACATCCTCTTCGTGAGTCTTTTTACCCAATTGATTGGAGATGGTATCCTCGGATTCATGAACCAATAGTTTTCCGTCAGAAAAATATAAAGATTGGTTAGGGAGCAGAAATTTTACGCCCTTTACAGGGGTATGTCCGAAAACAGAATAACCAAAATCTAGATAGGCCGCCAAACCTTGCAAGTCTATTTCTAGATTTGCATAGTCAATCACATCGTTGATATTCAACCCATAATCGCCTGTGGTCTCATTATAAAACACAGTTTGGTATCCAACCCAATTTCCTTTTGCAACAAAATTCATGAAAACTATTTAGCTAATTTCTTTTTTATCATCCCCAGTATTTCCATCCATATATTTTGACGAATCAGGTGATTAACTCCAATATAAATGATTACGAATATAAGGCTTTGACAAATGATGAGCAGCAAATCGTGCGAAATAAGCTGAAAATATAGCGGTAAATAAGCAATCAAAGCAGCGAATAAACTAATCAAAAACGAAGGTCCTAAATCTATAATCTGCGACCGCAAATTATATCCATAGACCTTTCCGCTCATCAGCGTCGTTGCAATATAAATTAATACTCGAACCACAACTTGCCCGTAAACAATGTAGATAATGCCATGCGAATAAGTTAATAGCAAGGCGATTACTGCCAATAAAAACTTGGCAATCTCTAACCCTAAAGCATATTTTGACCTTCCTTTAATGTTTAGGAAGTTGACATTCATATCGGCAAAAGATATAAAGAAACCCGCAAAGCATAACCATTGAAAATACTCAACAGAAGGAAGCCACTTTTCCGTTAAGAAATAACTGAACCCCGGCTTTGCAACAGCAATTGCCAACATACTAACCGGCAATAAAACAAACGCCAAGGAAGACATCGCTTTTCTACACGCATTTAAAAAACGAGGATAATCATCCTGGATAGGTGTTAAAGTCGAGAGTGTCGTCCCTTGAATAATTGCGGAAATCATCATGCCGGGAGTCTCGCCCCATTTATTTCCAGTATAGTAATAACCAGTCTCTCGAATACTAAAATGCTTGCCAATAAATGAATAATATAGCGGAGACAATGCTTTCCCCATCATATTCGCAACCATAAAAGAGAGCGAGAATGAAGAATGATGTTTTAACGATGCCATAGAGACCTGCATACTCACTTTCCAGTTTCCCCAATACCATAACATCGCCGTTCTAAACAGGGTATACAATACGGTCTGCAACAATAAAGCCCAAACACCAAAACCAGTTAAAGCAAGAATGACCACAATAATGCCCGAGAATAGGATAGCCAGCACGTTGATGCGTGCCGTCACATTAAACTGAAAATTCTTTAATATCTTAACATATTGTACTATACCAAAAGCGTGTATTAAAAGCTGTAGAAACAATACGCGCGCATATAAGGCTAAATTGGGAATACCATAGTAGTCTTCAATATAAGGCGCCGAAAAGAACAGGATGAGGTAGAAAAATACGCTGACCAACAAATTAAAAACAAACATAGTGGAGTAGTCCAATTCATCTACTTTCTTGGAACGCACGAGCGAAGTCGCTAATCCACTATCAACAAAAGCCGTCGCAATGGTCGAAAAAATCATTAATACACCAATGACACCAAAGTCTTCTTCATTCAATATCCGCGATGTGATGATCGTGACTATCGTTACTATGATTTGGTTCCCGAAACGATCTAGTGCATTCCAGAACAAGCCGTTAAGGGTGATGTTTTTTGTATTATCGCTCATGAATATTAAAACTCATCAAATTTAGGAAAGATATTTGTACAGCATATAAAAAATGCCAATATACATAAGCATTGTTAGATTAAACCATATCTTTGAACAATAAAGAACGTAAAGCCCTTCATGTTAGCACCAATCGCATTATTTGTTTATAACAGACCCGTTCACACTCGTAAAACTTTATTAGCCCTAGAGGCGAATAGACTTGCCGATCAGTCTGAAATATACATCTTTTCGGATGCCGCGAAAACTGCAGACGATATTGACGATGTTAATACCGTACGTGCAATCATTCGTGAACCTTGGAAATTCAAGCATATTTATATAATCGAACGTGGTCAAAATAAAGGTCTGGCCAGTAGTGTTATCGATGGAGTAACACAAGTTGTGCAGAAACATGGACGTATTATTGTGCTTGAAGACGACTTGGAAACGTCTCGCTTCGCGTTGACCTATTTCAATAGTGCACTTAACCAATATGCAGAAAACGACAAGGTGATGCAAATCGCGGGCTACATGTATCCTGTAGAAAATCCCAAAGCATTACCCGAATCCTTTTTCTTTCGCGTCGCAAGCAGTTGGGGTTGGGCAACATGGGATCGCGCCTGGAAACATTTCAATCCCGATATTGAAGAGCTAACAAAGAATCTTAAACGTCGCGACATTAAGGCATTTAGCGTAGATCACACCGAAAACTTCTGGAAACAGGTAAAACAATTTAAGGCAGGGAAAATCAATTCCTGGGCTATACGTTGGTATTTATCTGTGTTCAACCACCAAGGGATGGTATTATATCCGCGAAATTCTTACATCCAAAACACCGGCACCGACGGATCCGGTACGCATTCAGATGTGGATCAAGTATATAAAGTTCAACTCGCCAAAACAACGATACGCAAATATCCAAGTATTGTGGAAGAAGATCCGATTGCACTGTCAGCTATCAAACACTTTTATAAAAATAGAAAAGGTACTTTCTTTGAAAGATTAGCGCGGTATATAGAGAAAAAAATAAATCAAAGGAAGGCAAAAAAGGGATTACGTTAAAGTGTGTCGGCCCGTTTGAACACTAAGGTTCGCTTGGTTTTACCCGCCAACTCATAACCTTTTTCGTTTAGAAAACGATAGACTGCCGATTGGCTCAAATCCTTAATACTCAACTCTTCTTCTACCAACACAAATATCGGCCTATAGCGTTCCCAATCATTCGATTGTAAAACGATGAAATCGAACCCTTCGGCATCGATGGATAGAAAATCAATCTCCTGCCCTTTCGGCAAATGCTTGTCCAACACCTCTGCAAGTGGTAAGGTTGGGACAGGGATGCTGTTCACCAAATGATACTTTTGGTTAAGTCCATCTCTCTTCTCAGATATCTCCTTAGAGAAACCATTTAATGCCGGCTCATTAAAACAATAATAGGTTAACTCCTGCGGGCTCGCACTGATTCCGATGTTTAAATTCACATCGCGACGACGAAACCAACGAAACCATTTCATCGCATCCGGAGAAGGCTCTATATTGATACCCCGCCAACCCTGCTTATAAAAGAACATGGTATTCGAAAAGCGGTAGGGATGATGCGCACCTACGTCAACAAAGTAGCCCTTGTAGTGCTTCCGAGTCTCATAGAAACTACGGATTAACATATCCTCGCCTTCTTGTGAATAGGATCTAGAAAATAAAAACTTATCGATCGGAAAGTATTTTAAAATGGTCTTTTTTAATGAGGGCATCCAATTGCAGGTTTAACTTTAGTAATAACCGTAATAGGTTACAAATAGTATCTGATAAGTAAGAAATAGTGCTATAAATTATTTATCACGCTGCTTTTCAGCGATCTTTTGATAATAAGGAGAGGAAACAGCATCTCCTTTTAACTGTTCAAAATTAGCCCGATAACGGTTGTTTTTCGAATCCATATTCGATTGGAAATAAACGAAAAAACTACTCACGGGATTGTTCGAGTAGGAAGAAGTTAGCTGATCAAATTGATTCAAAAATAGATCATCCGTATTGACATCCGACTTATAAGCTTCAATCTGCTGATATTGGCGTCTACTCGATGTATCTTTCTTTGCTAATGCGCTATAATAGTTTTCACTCAATTTAGTAATGGCAGAATCCTTTCGGTTCAAGAAATCGGTATAAACTTTCCAATACCGATCCGCAATTTTACAATTTTCACAGGCACCGTAATCGATATTAACTTCCCCTACTTCATTCATTTCAATTTCTTCAACCTGAAGTCCATGATCGAATGAAAATTTATATTCCGGCTGCTGTTCCGAATCGATATAAAACGTTTTGTTGACCATATACTGTGTCCCTAAACCATCCTGAAAGCTGCGATTTTTCAAATAGTGATGCGGAATATAGGTTCTAGGCCAGCGTAAGGTGACGATATACATATCCGCCGGAAGTCCCGATACCGCAACGTAATCCGCCACAGGAATCATGGTGTCAAGAATCTCCTGGCCAGTCATATAATGCGATAACTGTAGTCCAACAGAATCCAGATTTAAATGCTCGACAGAGATTCGAACCTCATTGCCTGATGAACGACAAGAATTGAAAAACACACAACAGACAAATAGCAGGAAATAATAACGCATGTAGCTAAAATCAGTAATTGGTTAAGAAAAGTAACGTTTTTCGTCCCGAGCGGCATATTATCAGATGATAAAAACCACAACACAAACTTAAAAAAATATCGCAAAAACGAAAATTGTTGTTATAAGAATATCTTCCTACCCTTTCGACACGAGCAGGAGCCATGTACTGTTCAGCTTCGGTACTTATTGGTCTTTCCTCGAACGAGGTACAAGCAATGTCCGAATCAGAATTACAGATTCAGTTTATTTTTGAGATTCAAGAAATTCATACAATCCATCAATAATCGTTACTTTTGTACTTTGAAACTCGGGAAAAATCATGCTGGAGAAGAATCCAAAAATTTCCATAATTACGATTGTTTACAATAATGTTCGGGATATACGTTATACCCTAGAATCGGTTGCAAAGCAAGATTATTCAAATATTGAATATATCATTGTTGATGGACTTTCAAGTGATGGAACTTTAGCGATTATTGAAGAATATAAAGCGCATATTCAAGTACTAATCTCAGAAAAGGACAATGGTATTTACGACGCCATGAACAAAGGACTCCATGCCGCAACAGGCGACTACGTCTTGTTCCTGAACTCGGGAGATGAGCTTTTTGCGACAGACACATTGACCAAAGTTTTTAATTCAGCAAGCGATGCCGACATCTATTATGGCGAAACGAAATTGGTAAATGAAGATCGACAAATCATAGGTGATCGTCGCCATGCTTGTCCAGAACATTTTGACTGGACTTCTTTTAAATATGGGATGAACGTCTGTCATCAGGCTATTTACGTAAAAAGGGACATTGCAGAACCCTATGATTTACAATATAAACTGAGCTCCGATATTGACTGGGTTATTCGTGCAGCGAAAAAAGCTAAGAAAATCGTCAACGTCAGAGGTTATGTCGCAAAATACCTAGTCGGTGGCATGTCACAACAACGCCATAAACAGAGCTTGAAAGAGCGATACGAGATTTTCAAGAGATACTACGGCTTTTTACCTAATTTGTTCAACCACGGCGTCATCGCATTCCGCTTGATGTTATATCGATTAAAAAATGGCAAAACAAGAGACTGATTTCTTTCGCCCTGAAATGCTGATAGAATTAGCAAACAGCAAGATGCCCTTTGGAAAATATCAGGGGTATCTCCTATGTAATTTGCCTGAGCCTTATTTAGTATGGTTTAAAAAGAAGGGCTTTCCGCCGGGAAAATTGGGCATCCAATTAGCCAGTCTCTATGAAATCAAAGTTAATGGTCTTGAATATTTGTTACGTCCATTAATTAAAAAGTGATTAGCATCAATTTTTATTTTCCCGATTTCCTTATCTTTGCATAGAATTTTTAACATTAAACGCCGTTTGCAGCGGTATCAATGAATATATGGCAAAATATCAAACTCTGCTGTACTACTGTTACAGCCCGATCGAAAATGCAGAACAATTTGCTGACGATCATTTAAATTTTTGTAAATCCCTGAATCTTGTAGGTCGTATTATCGTTGCTGACGAAGGCTTAAATGGAACCGTTTCTGGAGCACCTGAGTCTTGTAAGGCCTATATGGATGCTGTACACGCTGATCCTAGATTCGCAAAAACAGAATTTAAAATTGACGATGTCGAAGAACTATCGTTCATTAAAATGCACTGTCGTTATAAAGAAGAGATTGTACACTCTGGCTTGAGAGATCCCAAAATAATCGATCCGAATAAACAAACGGGAAAACACTTAGAACCTCAGGATTTCATGAAAATGAAAGACGATGAAGATGTGGTGATTTTGGACGTTCGTTCCAACTATGAACACTCTGTTGGCCGTTTTAAGAATGCTGTAACATTAGATATTGAAAACTTCCGTGAGTTTCCTGAAAAAGTAAAAGAACTTGAACAGTATAAAGGCAAAAAGATCCTAACGTATTGTACTGGAGGTATCAAATGTGAAAAAGCGTCAGCATTACTTTTAAAAGAAGGTTTTGAGGATGTTTATCAACTTCACGGCGGTATCATCAAATACGGTAAAGAGGCCGGCGGAAAGGATTTCGAAGGCAAATGTTATGTTTTCGACAACCGAGTAACGGTTGAAGTAAACTCCGTGAATCCGGAGATTATTTCCACTTGTAGAAACTGTGGAAAGACCACTTCAAAAATGATTAACTGTGCCAATCCGGTTTGTAATGAGCATTTCACGCAATGTGATGAATGTGGATGGGAATTGGATGGTTGTTGTTCGGATGCCTGTAAAACGCATCCACGCAAACGTGAATATGATGGAACGGGATACTACGTAAAGGTACCACAGGAAGTCAATATTGAAAAAATTAGTAAACGCAAGCACAAAAAACTTATCAAAAATTAAAGTTTTTTGTAATTTTAAAAAAAAATCCATTTATCTTAATAGAATAAATGGATTTTTTATTTACTAACACTATAAACTATTAAAAATAATGGAAAGCCAAAAAGTCGACATGTTTCTGATGTCTCAAAACAAGTTTTTTGAATCTTATCATCTAATGGAGATCAAGGAAATGCTTTTAAAAGCTGACGATAGCAAATTTACGAACGTACAAGTTCAACAATATAAAGATCCCACAACAGTACTTATCGTCTCACTTTTGGCTGGACCATTAGGAATTGACCGCTTTATGATTGGCGATACAGGCCTTGGTATTGGTAAGTTATTAACCTGTGGCGGCTTTGGTATTTGGGCAATCATCGATTACTTCTTAATCATGGGTGCTACTAAAAATAAGAACTTCGAAAAATTAGTAACGTCATTGAGCTACTAAATCGCATATCAGCAAAAAACAAACTATATCTCATTACAGGTGTAATTTGTTTTTTTGGTTTTGTCTGGCTCTACTTCGACTATCATAGTCCAATAGATGCTACGTTATGCCCCATAAAGCAGGTCACTGGCTATCCATGTCCATCATGCGGCACAACAAGATCTGTGAAAAGCCTTCTGCAAGGGGATATCAATCAGGCATTACTCATTAATCCGCTCGGTTTAGTCGCTGTGCTGATCGCGGTCGGAATTATCTTACTCATGTCGATTGATTTGATTTTTCGAAAAGACTATTTCTTTCGTACTTACCGTTGGATTGAACAATTTTTGCAAACCCAGCGGATTTTAAGTGCTATTTTAATCCTTCTAATTTTGTTGAACTGGATATGGAACATCTCGAAAGGACTATAAACTTCTCTCCTAGAGCGGTTACAGCAGATGAACGCGAATATGCCTCTAATAGCTACCTTATGTCACTATTTGCACTTTTCGTAGGCCTCCCTCTTCCCATTTTCAATCTTTTAGCAACCGTCATTTTCTACTTGGGGAATAGGAAATCTACAGCCTTTGTGAAATGGCATTGTACGCAGGCGCTAATCTCTCAATTATTCATCTTTTTCTTCAATACTGTTGCCTTTTGGTGGACTATTCGAATTATTTTTTGGCAAGAGGAGTTTTTAAGCGATGCTGACTTCAATCGTTACGTTTCCTATATCGGTATCGTTATTTTCATCAATATCATAGAAATTTTTTCAACGATTTACACGTCAATTCAGACACGTAAAGGCATTCATGTGCGTTGGTTCTTGTTTGGGGACATCACTGATAACTTGTTTAGAAATGAAAATCATAGGTAAACTTCTGCTACTCGTCCTATCAATCGGAATATTGTATTTGGGATTATCTCAAATAAATTGGAGTCGTATTTTTGAAGTCGATGAGAAGCAAGAAAAATTAGAAAAGCGCTTAGGAAAATTGGTTTTAGATGACCTGGAATCCAGTATGTCCTTGATTAAAAACGATAGTATCAATCGTATCGTAGACTCTATTTTCCATCCTTTATTGGCAAAAAACGGTATTTCGCGCAAGGGTTATAAGGTGTTAGTCCTTCAAGATGCGCAGGTGAATGCCTTTGCATTACCCGATAAACAAATCGTATTAACTACAATAATTAACTTCCTTGACAGTGCAAACTACGTATCAGCTATTTTAGCCCACGAGTTAGCGCATTGTGAGAAGAAACACGTCATGAAGTCATTGATTACCAAGTTTGGATTAGACTTACTATTGTCCGGATCGGGAGCTTCAAACATGACTAATTTTCTTACCGGACAGGCTTTCAGCCGGAACCTGGAACGCGAAGCTGATGAACAGGCGGTTGTTTATTTGAATAAAGCAAAAGTAAACCCGCACAGCTTAACGCATGTGATGGAATTATTCGACGTTTATTTAACTGGCGATTTGGACCTTACTTGGGCTTCCACACACCCATCTCCTAGTGATAGAAAAGAATATATAGAGGAGAAAATTGGAGAAATTGACCTTTCTATGAGTTTCAATTCTCCAATTCAGCAAGCAACTTGGAAAAGATTTAAAGAACTTGTAAAAGCTTACGATTCCGAAGAAGATCAGGATTAATCCTGTCCCCAGCGCCATTCACCGGAAATCTGTAAAGGCTCTTTCATTCCATTATCGTCAAGAAATTGCTTTATAGCATTATCGGAAAGTTTAGATGCTGGAATTTCATCTGCATTAGCTAGTGCATATAGTAAAATAGCGGCTACACGTGTAGTTTGTAATAAGCCAGCTTTTTCAACGAGTCCAAATACATCTCTATTGGAATGATAATACATCCCCGCATTATTCGGCAAAGCTCCTCCGCGGCCTGTCGCCGTCGGAATACCCTGTAACATAAAGGGCTGATGGTCACTATGCAGTCCAGCGGCAACAGCATTCTCATTCTTGAATAATGCATCAACTTGTCCATACAACGCGCCCCATTCATCCATAAGTCCTTTCATTTCTTTTCTTGTCGTTACGAAGCCTGTTGGTGCATTGATCATATCCAGATTAATCATGTATTTAATTTGATCGATAGTGCCGGATTTTATTGCATCATCTACATAAGCTTTAGACCCCAATAGTCCCTGTTCCTCGCCCATAAACAACACAAAGTCTATAGAGCGTTTACTATTTAGAGCTAGCTTTTTAAAAGCTCTAGCGATATCTATGACAGCAAAAGAACCAATGCCATTATCCACAGCGCCTGTGGCTAAATCCCAGCTATCAAGATGTCCGCCAATAACGATTTTCTCCTTAGCAAGACTGCTTCCTGGTATATGAACCAACACATTACGCGCTGTTGCTTCCCCGGCTTTATTCTTCATATCTATTGCCGCGACGATTGATTCACTAGCGAGTTTTTCTTTCCATTTCATACCCTCTTCAAAACCAATACAAATTGCGGGGATATCGATAAGTTTTCCAGTAATAGATGCTGTACCAGTCAGTAAAACATTGCCTTTCACACTGTTGATAAATATGATTCCTGCAGCACCATATTTCTCAGCTAGCGCAGTTTTTTCAGAGCGGTGCAGGTTTTTTAAGCCTTGACCTGAATTCGGAAGGATATGTAAAAAGACTAGTGCAATCTTACCCTTTACTTTATCACCAATACGCTCATAGTCAGCCTCCAATCCATTTCCCAGATCAACGAGCTCTGCTTCAATTTTAGATCTAACAGGCGCATGTGCCAAGGAAACTGATGGAATTTCTTGTTTGTTAAAATGTAGCTTTAATGACTTTCGGGACCAGGCCTGTGCTGTAAAAGGCTGATATGAAACTTGAAAACCGTAGGATTTCAGTAAATCATGTACATAGGTTTCCGCTTTCTTTCCATTTTTCGACCCGGTAAGTCGGTGCCCAATCTTTTCAGTACTATACTTTAGTCGATCATAAGCTTCTCCATGGAGGTTAACTTCTTGATATATTTTTTCAAAATTTTCTTTCAGGGCATCTTGAGCATTGGCAAAATAGCCCAAAAATAATAGACTTAGGAGGTAGATTCTTTTCATAATTGGATGAATTTACGAATTCTTTACGGAAAAGGTCTTTAGAAATGAAACGGCTCTATACTCATTGTATCCGAGTTCTCGCTAGCTTGTTATGCACAACTAGCGATTCTTGAATACAGCAAGTGTAGAGCCGTTCTTATTTATGCTTTCAAACGCTATCAATCTGCATATACAAACCGCAGCATAAAGAAAGCTTAGTAAAGGCTAATAATTTTGTCCATTTGCTCGGCAACGGTTTTTAATCTTGTCCTATCGCCGCCTGCAATTTCGGAAGTTATCCATTGCCCTTTGTACTGGACTTCACGTACTTTCTTCATAACTAAGGCCCAGTTAATATCTCCCTCCGTTAGTTCCACATTAAAGCCTTTATATAAACCTTCGTTATTCATTTTTTCACGGCTAAATTCTTTGATGTGTAGTTTGAAGATTCGCTTATCAAGCACCTCAATCCAGTGTTCTGGCCAACCATAGCGCAACACATTACCGATATCAAAGTACCAACCCACCAATGGATGGTTGATCTCATCAACAAAGCGAGCAGCCTCTAGTGGACTCAATAAAAAGTTATTCCAAACATTCTCAAGTGCAATCTTCATCCCTGTTTTTTCGGCAGCAGGAATTAACTTACGTACAGAGTCTTGCGCGTTAGCATAAGCTGTCTTATACGATACTTTCTCATTGACAACACCAGGTACGACTAAAACTGTATCGCCCCCTAATTCTTTCACCTCTTGTAGCGAAGTCGATACGGAGTCGATAATAAACTTGCGAACTGCAGGATCAGGATCCGACAATGGTTTTGACCAATGATCCTTGTTCACTAAGGATGGGATTTCTATTCCTGATGCGGATTTCGCTTGGAGAAGTTCTTTAATTGTATGAGCGACTGGACTATTGAATTCAATCCCGTCGAAGCCTAAATCTTTTACTAATTTAAACTTATCGATCAAGGAGAGTTCCTCCTTGATCATATCGAAGCCCAAGGCTTTCTTAAGCTTTCCCGCAACAGGCATGCCGCCCACATTCACACTAGCCGCTGCTTGAAGATGTGGTGCTACGAACGTTGACCCTGCTAATAGTGCTGCGGATTTTAAAAAGTTCTTTCTATTCATCATTTAGATTTTTGTATCAATACCTGGTATCGCAATTGGTAGATTATATTTCAAATCCCATGAAAATGCCGCCGGACTTAAAGTTTCATTGGATGCTAATGCTGCATCTAAAGTCACTGTTTGTCCAGAATAGGCTGCCATACGACCTGCTAATGCCACTAAATTAGACTTTACCATCCATTCTCCATCATTAATTGGTTTATTTTTTCTGATCGAGCCGAATAGCTCGTCATGCTCTTGTTGATACATGCTTCTAGAATTGGATTTCTTATAAGCATTTTCATCCGTAAACTTGGTTTCATCAGCAAATTTCCAAGGTGTCTTACCAGTAATGCTATGCTCTCCAGTACGACAATCCACTAAACATTTTCCTTGATCACCAACCAGCTCGACCATGTAAGATGGCGCTGTATTACTTTGCTGCCTTGATGAGAAATAAGATTTCGAACCGTTAGGATACTCGTATACCAAAGCGAAGTGGTCATAGATATTTCCAAACTTAGGGTCTGTTCTTTTTTGGCGTCCTCCTGATCCTGTAACCTGGATTGGTAATTGATCGCCCATTGCCCATTGCAACATATCAATACTGTGTATAGCCTGCTCGATGATATGATCACCAGATAACCAATTGTAGTAAAGCCAGTTTCTCAATTGATATTCAAAATCAGACCAGCCCGCCTGTCTTTCCTTATACCAAAGTTCGCCTGTATTGTAGGTGCTCTCAGAAGAAAGGACCTTTCCTATTTGTCCATTTAACACACGGCTAAATGTTTCTCTTTTTGGCAAATGGTAGCGCCAGCAGAATCCAGCAACCAAGGCCAAGTTTTTCTCTTTAGATTTCTTCGAAGCCGCAATAACGCGACGTAAGCCAGGCGCGTCAACAGCGAAAGGTTTCTCACAGAATACATGCTTACCTGCATTTACACTTGCCTCCAAGTGACTCGGACGAAAAGCTGGTGGCGCAGCTAATAATACAACATCAACATCTGTCGCAAGAAGCTTTTGATAAGCATCTAATCCAACAAATCTGTTTTCTTTTGCCACTTGTATTTTTTGCCCCATCTTCTCCGTTAGAGTTTTGTGAGACTCATCAATATGATCTTGAAATGCGTCAGCCATCGCATACAAGATTACATTTGGATCTGCATTAAGAGCTTCCATTGCTGCTGCAGTGCCACGACCACCGCATCCAATCAGCCCAATCTTTAATGTTTTGTTATTTAGTGACCATACGCGCTCGGACGCAATGCCAGATTGATTTAATAAAATTCCTGACATGGTGGTTAGCCCAGCAGCTTTGATAAATTTTCTTCTTGAAAATGTCATTGTTTTAGGTTTATTGATTAAGGATTTTGTTTCAGATTACTATTTCTATTTATTTCCGCCTGCGGTACATAAAATACTACGCGAGCGTCGGTAGGTAATACTTTCTGGGTAATATTGGTTGTCGGTGTATTATTTAAAGAATGCGTCCCTGGATAGTTTCTCTCCATGGGTCTATTATTTCTAAATAAGTCATATGCTCGATGTCCCTCAAATGCTAGCTCCAAGTATCGTTCTTCCATTACGGCATCCATCACGGTCATATTTGCTGTTTGCAGATTATTCAGCGTACGAATCGCTGCTCCACTAAGCCCTGCTCGTTGGCGTAATAAATTGACATCAGCTAATGCCGCTGCCGTATTGCTTAGTTTGGCTTGCGCCTCCGCACGTATTAGATAAACTTCTGCAAGTCGAAGGAATATCGGTGAACTTAAGTTTATTTGCCCTTCCTGTAATGCATATTTATTTACATAATACATTGGCGTAACGGGCGTTAGTTTTTGATTGTATTGCAGCTTCCCATCGATTAAGAAAGGAGTAATAAAAGAGTTTCTCAAGTCATTTGGATAGCTCTGTACGAGATCATAATATTTTTTCGACGCATAGATCTCAGCCCATCCACTAACGCCTTGACCTAGTGGATTTCCTGCCACATCGCCACTGAAGTACATGGAGTTAATGGAACTCATCCCTCTATCTTCCACTTTCGTATGTCGAATACAGAAAATGGTTTCTCTATTATTGTCTGGAGAGCTCTTAAAGAACCCTTGGTATTCTGATCCTTCAAGTAAAGAGTAACGACCCGAATTGATTACTAAGTTAGCATATTTTATAGCATTCGCATTGTCTTCCATATAAAGATAAACTCGCGATAAAAGCGCATAAGCAACCTCTTTCGAACCAAAGGAATTACTTTTATTCTCAGACATTAAATCTGCCGCTTTCAATAAATCGGTAATGACAAAATTATAAACTTCCTTTACCGAGTTTCTTGTCAAAACGGCTGTTTCTTCATCCGTTAATCCTTCTTTAAGGATTGGTACGCCCATATTTTCCCCATTTCCTTGCGGATATGGTCGACCAAATACGCGTACAAGATAAAAGTGAACCATTGCTCGTAGAAACAGATTCTCCCCTTTTAATTGTTGAAGACCGGCAGATGCGTCATCAGGCACAAATTCAATGACTTTGTTAGCCGCTGCCACAATTTTGTAAGATTGCGACCAAAAATTCGTCGCGTGCCCCGATGTATTGATATGATTATAGCGGTATGCGCGTGTCAAGTCATCTCCAGAGGACTGTCCTTGTGCTACGGCATCTCCTGGATACTCCATCAAAAAATGTCCACTACGAACATAGGCTTCACTTTTTAAGAGCGCATAGCTCCCAATCGTCGCTGTTGCCACATCGGCTTCATTCGTTAATGCTGATTCCTCGTCGATATATTCAGTTGGGTCGTAATATTTCTCACAGGAGAACAATAACATAAAGCATGCAATCAATGTTATTGAACGATATATTGATGATATTTTCATTTCTCTAAGATTAAAAGGTTAAGTTTAGACCAAAAAGCAAACGCTTCGTTACCGGATATTTAAAGCTGGACATCCCTGAGGCTAAGTCAACTTGGCTCAAAGAAACCTCTGGATCTGGTCCAGAAA
Organism: Sphingobacteruim zhuxiongii; assembly: GCF_009557615.1. Classification (NCBI taxonomy): domain Bacteria; kingdom Pseudomonadati; phylum Bacteroidota; class Sphingobacteriia; order Sphingobacteriales; family Sphingobacteriaceae; genus Sphingobacterium; species Sphingobacterium zhuxiongii. The sequence goes on along the minus strand of NZ_CP045652.1, from coordinate 348,963 downwards.
ACTTTGTTAAAGTCCACAAGTTATCTGCACTAACGAACACATGTACCTTAGATATCTTCATTTTAGAAATCACCGAAGTTGGAATATTATAGCCTAGTTTGATATTACGCAAACGTAAGTAGCTACCATCCTCTAAATAGCGCGATGAAGATTGATTTGACTCTTTGTTCCCGCCTACGATTGGCTTAGGATGTGTCGCAACATCACCTGGCTTCTCCCAACGTGTCCATCCATCTGGCAAGACCATCGAATTGAAAGCCTCATAAAGACCATCATTATCAAAATATGCTCTGGTATCGTTGTAAACATAATTACCGTAAACAAAATTGAAGAAAGCCGATAAAGTAAAATCTTTATAAGTCAATGAATTGTTCATTCCCCCGGTAAACTTTGGAGCGGCCGAGGTACCCGTAAATTGTCTAGAATCTGAAGACGCTGCATCAGAATACTTATTGGTCGTAGATTTAGTCTGATTTCCACTACCATCTATTGTTATTTTCTCCCAAAGAGGGTCTCCATTATTTGGATCTACACCAGCCCAAATTGGGAAATTGTATGCATCCATATCATAGCCTACAGCAATTGGCTGTCTAGCCCCAGGATTGAAAACATCTGCTCCGTCGCTTAGTTCAAGCACTTTATTTCGGTTGAATGCCATGTTAAAACTAGTTTCCCAAGTGAAGTTTTCTTTCTTAATATTCTGTGAAAGGATATTAAATTCTAAACCTCTATTTCTTACCGATCCCGCATTGACCCAAACATAGCTATAGCCTGTAGTTGCTGCTAGGGGTTTTCTATACAAGAGTTCGCTGGCTTTCTTTTCGTAAATATCCAAGCTTACAGATATACGATTCCATAGCGAAAAGTCTGCTCCAATATTGGCAGACTCAATCTTCTCCCAACTTAAATCTGGATTTCCCTTTTGATAAGGAGCAGCGCCTGGAAGTCCAGAATAGCTCGCGTCTTGTGTGATACTGTATAAACCGCGCGCACCAAAATTCGAAATACCGTCAGCATTCCCTACAGTACCGTAAGAACCTCTAATTTTTGCGAAAGTAATTACTGTATTGTCCTTTAAGAAGTCCTCATTCGATAGTGCCCACGAAGCTCCCAATTGATAAAAGTTGGCGGTAGAATTGTTTTTTCCGAATTTCGACGAGAATTCATTAACGAAAGACCCGATTAAGAAATATCGATCATTATAGTTATAATCAGCTTGCGCAAGATACTTTCGGAATCCGACTTGATCTCTTGCACCGCGAGGGTTTTGCAAGATCCCAGTTGCTACAGACATCACATCTTTCCCTGCAGGTAGACCTTTTCCTGAAGTATTCCCCCAAGCGGTTGTCGTGGTTTCTACTTCCGCAGCACCTAATAGCACAAGGTTATGTAAGCCGAACTGTTCAGCGTAGCGAACACGATTAGAGGTCAAATATCTGCGATACTCATCTGTACCGTTGTATAGCTCGCCTATATTAGCGCCTCCTTGTTTTGTTCGACGATCATAATAACTCGCAGAGCTGCCATTTCCCAACTGTATACGATTGTAACTAGAAAGCGTCAACTTGCTACTTAAATTATAGTCTAGATTCAGATCTCCACTTGCCTCCCAATTCTTCGAACGATTATAGTTGTACTGAAGAGAATGTAAGAAGTTTTCTTTTTCTCTTCCCGTCCAGCCTTCATAAAAACGGCCGTCGGTAGGATTTCCATCAGCATCAAATGCTGGGTCAAATGGTAACCCTGTGTAAGCATCATACATGGTGTTACTATTTTCTAAATCGTTCTTATTGACAAGCCCATTAATATAGACTGCCGCTTTAAACTTATCAGTGATCTGCACATTCAAGTTGTTACGGAAGTTATATCCCGTGTTTCCTGTTCCTTGCAGGGTTCCAAGTTCTTTAAAAAACACCCCCGAGGTATAGTATTGTACTTTTTCAGAACCTCCAGAAAGCGATAAGTTATGGTTGTTGACATAGCTTGTTCTAAATGCTAAATCCCACCAATTCGTGTTATTTTCCAATAGCTTAGCATCACGATTGTAGAATGTATTTTGAAAATCATACAATTCTTGTGAATTCATTAATCGGAAGCTACCTGTGGTTGCATTTCCAACTCCAAAAGAATTATTGAATTCAACTTTAGTTTGTCCAGGCTTTCCGGTCTTTGTGTTAATGATGATTACTCCATTTGCGGCACGTGAACCATAAAGCCCTGTTGCTGCAACGTCTTTCAGAATAGAGACCGATTCAATATCTGCTGGGTTATAGGTTCCTCCAATATTTCCGTCAACAACAGTTAATGGGGAAGTACTTGCTGAAATTGTACCTGCTCCTCTAATCAATACGCGAGGTGTACTTGAAGGGTCTCCAGAAGCAGTTGAAACCACAACGCCCGGTGCTTTACCCTGTAACATACTTGGAAGATCATTCGCGGTTACATCCTTTAATTTCTCAGCCGATATCGTGCTGACAGAGCTCGATAAGTAACGCACCTTTTGTGTAGAATAACCAACAACCACAACTTCATCAAGGTTGTCAACTTGACCTACCAAAGTAACATTTATTATAGATTGGGAATTGATTGCGAGCTCTTGACTGTTAAATCCCATGGCAGAAAACACTAATACTTGTGCGGTAGTCGGTAGACTTAAGCTATAATTACCTTCGTTGTCCGTTGAAGTTCCCACGCTAGTGCCTTTTACTGACACTGTTACCCCACTTAAGGGATTATTTTGGTCGTCGATAACTTTACCTGAAATCGTTGACTGTTGCTTAGCGGCATGAAGGCGATTATCATTACGATCGGTACTCATGGCATTGCCTCTTGCATTTTTAATAACGACCGTTTGATTGTTGATCTCAAACGTTAAATCAGTATTTGCTAAGACTTGTTTTAATGCGTTTTTGTAAGGTAGATTGGTTACATCAATGGTCACTTTTTTATTCGACCTATTGACCAAAGTGTTGTTATATAGTAGCTCTAGTCCTGTTTGTTCTTGTATTTCATCCAATACCTTTTGCAGATGTGCATTCTTGAACTTCAGGGAGACATTCTGTGCATATATTGCAGCAGATGATTGTACAAACATTAAACATACCAAGAATACAATAAGTTTAACGGTCATAATTCCTCTAATAAGCCGGCGCCGATCAAAGAGGTTACTTTTAGGGTTGAGTTTTCTCATTGGTTAATAGTTAAGGTTTTAAGTTTAGTTGGGATTCCAGTGAAGAGACAAAATATGAATATGATTCTAGCCTCTCCAATAAATCAGTTTTATTGGTTTTTGCTAACGATGATCCTCCTGTCTTTAATTTGAAATTTATAATTGGATATCTTTTCTAGATTTTGTAGTACGTCAGAAAGCTGCCTTGTTCGTTTTATAGTTCCAGTAAATCGATCACTGGTAACGACATCGATCTCTACGGATTCAATAGCATACCATGCCTGTAATTTCTCCAAAACACTTTGAATCTCTTCCCCTTTAAATTTGAACAAGCCATCCTTCCATGCAGTCTCTTGTGCAACATTTACTTGCACGGTATCTATTACTCCGAGTTGGTTAGAAGAAGATTGCATGCCAGGGGACATTCGTATCTCCCTTGCTTTGTTTTTCACCAATACTGATCCTTCCTCTAGTGTCGTAATGACTTGCCGTTCACTCTGCTTGGTCGACACATTAAATGAAGTTCCTAATACTTTAATTTCAGTTTCATTGGCGCTAACTATGAAGGGGTGCTTCTTATCTGGGCTCACTTTGAAATACGCTTCACCTTCTAGGGAAACTCGACGTTCGGCTTGCGTAAATGAATTTGTATAGCGCAACTGACTTCCCGAATTAAGTAAAACATGGGTATTATCGGATAATATAAGCTGAGAAACCATCCCTTTAGGGGATCTAAAAGTTTGCTTTTGATTGGTTTGGTTCGTTGTTGAATGGATCTTAAACACAAGCTCTTTATTGGCTGCCTTTATGATTTCAATTCCTCGACTTCTTAGAACTGCACTATCGGTATGAAGCACCGATAAAATCTCTCCATCTTCAAAGAGTATTGTGGCTTCATTATGGGAAGGGAGATAGATTTCCTTGGTTACAAGCTTCTTATTTGAATTCGATTTTGAACTGCTTTTCCTTAATGTTGGGATGATCAGGCAAATACCTAGAAAACAAGCGGCTACAAGAAACCATTTTCTCCTCAACCTTCTAATCTTTGAATCTCCTAGTTTTAGGCCCTCAGGGCAGTCTTCGTTTCCAAATGAACCATTGTCTCCGCCGGTTTGCAATTCTTCTTCTGCTCGCTTCCTTTGCAGGTTCTGGAGGACACGATCCACAATAACACTATGCCTTTGCTCAGAAAGGCTTAAGTCTTCTTTTGAAAGTTCCTCTAGGATATGTTGCTTAAGAAACTCATCTTCTCCATGTTGTAGACTTGACAGTAAGTTTAGTAAGTCTTCTTTTGTTGAGATTCCAGCAATATACCTGTCAAAAACGATTTGTAAATCAGATTTCGGCATCGGTTGGTTTTAGGTTGTATATAAGCTAATACGCTTAACTCCCAAAAAGTACCTACACGAATGAAAAGAAATTTAAAAATTAGCCCAGAGATAGATAAAGGTTGCCAGTATTCTATATTGATAAAGCGGTAGATTACTTTTCAACAAACTATTGGCTTTTGTGAGGTGATTATTGACGGTAGATTTACTAATATTCAAGGTTTCGCAGATTTCTGCATAGCTCTTTCCCTCGATCTTAAACAAGATAAAGACTTTCTGGCATTGGGGAGGTAACGCCTTAATCGCGTTCATTACGCTTTCTTGGGTCTGTTTGAAGGTCAGCTCTTCTTCAATATGTTGGTAGTCCTCTGCATATTGCTTTATAAACTCATCTCTAAATCGCTCATCCAGCGCAATTCTTCGAAAATGATCGTAGACTAAATTTTGTGCAATAGTAAATAGAAATGGCTTTAATGGTTTTGAGGGATCAATTTGCGCCCGCCGCTCCCAAACCCGAAGAAAAAGTGTTTGTAGAATTTCCTCGGCTACTTCTTCTGATTTGACTAAACGGATAATCCGACCTAATAAACGTAGACTATATTGCTGATAAAGCTGCGTAAAAGCATCATAATCCCCGCTTACTAATCGGGAAACTAAAGATTGCTCAACAATATGTGGTTCACACGTGTTCAATATCGTTAGAATTCAAGAAATTATTGCAAATGGTTTTGGTTGCTTCTCAAATATAACTAAAAAACTAAGATGTTGAAATAAATCCAATCTTAGGAAGCTCTTTTAGAATAATCCTTTACAATTTTTCTCGATGTCGAACAGACACCTACACGTGACGAACTATTTGATCAAATAGAATGGCTATTTATTCGAATTGTTTACTCTCCTTCTTTATTGAATCTCCATTGAACATAGTTAATGTTCTTATCAACAGCCAAATATTTCTTCTCATAATAAGTTTTGATAGACAATACCTCGTCAACCAAATCAGATTGATATAGATCCGTTGTTTCTTTATTCTTTGGGAGGTTTTGCAACTCGATTTGTTCTAACGTATATGCATAAAACCCATCATTATCGGTCTTCAAATGCATAATACCTTGGGGAATCAAAATATGCTTATAGCGTTCTAGGAAGACAGGATTTGTTAAGCGCTTCTTTTCGCGACTATCTTGAGGTTGAGGATCCGGAAATGTAATCCAGATTTCGGAGATTTCACCTTTCTCAAAGTATTCTAATATAGTCTCGATCTGAATTCTTAGGAAACCAACATTGGTAATTCCATCTTCTAACGCTGTTTTCGCTCCTCTCCAAATACGATTCCCTTTATAATCGATACCAATAAAGTTCTTTTCAGGGAAAAGCTTCGCTAAGTTGACTGTATATTCCCCTTTGCCACAAGCCAGTTCAAGAATTAATGGTTTCTCATTCTTAAAAAACTCTGATGCCCACTTACCTTTATACGGCTTCCCTTCGTCAAGCTGTACAACATTTAGAAATGTAGCTACTTCTGCAAACTTTCTTAGTTTATCCTTACCCATTACTTTGAATTAAGTCGCAAAAATAACCTTATATTTGTACTAATCAATACATTCTCGTGGAAAAACAAGCAAAAATCTACGTTGCAGGACATCGTGGTATGGTAGGGTCTGCAATTTACCGCAAACTAAAAGAACTAGGTTACACTAATATCGTAACACGTACTTCCAAAGAACTCGATCTTCGTAATCAAGAAGCAGTAAAGGAATTCTTTGAAAAAGAAAAACCAGCATATGTCTTTCTTGCCGCTGCCAAAGTTGGGGGTATTATGGCTAATAATACTTATCGTGCAGATTTCATTTACGAAAACTTAGCAATACAAAACAATGTGATTCACTTCGCGCATGAAAACAATGTTCAAAAGCTTATGTTTTTGGGCTCAAGTTGTATTTATCCGAAGTTAGCTCCACAGCCATTAAATGAAGATTCTCTTTTGACTGGAACATTAGAGTACACGAATGAACCTTATGCAATTGCTAAAATTGCAGGTATTAAAATGGTTGAATCTTATCGATTACAATACGGAGATAAGTATGTATCTGTTATGCCGACAAACTTATATGGCATTAATGATAATTACCACCCCCAGAATTCACATGTACTTCCAGCACTTATCCGTCGTTTCCATGAAGCCAAGGAAAGCAATGCTCCTTCGGTTACTATCTGGGGAACAGGAACTCCTTTACGTGAATTTCTATTCGCAGATGACCTGGCAGATGCTTGTGTCTTCTTAATGGAAAACTATGATGAATTACAGTTTATAAATATCGGTGTCGGTGAAGATATTAGTATCAAAGAGTTAGCCGAAACCATTCAAGAAGTTGTTGGTTACAAAGGGAAATTGGAGTTTGATAGTAGCAAACCTGATGGCACACCGAGAAAACTCATGGATGTAAGTAAACTACATAACCTAGGCTGGAAACATAAAGTCAATCTGAAGGAAGGTATTGCAATAGCTTACCAAGATTTTCTTACGAAAGAGAAAGAATTAAAAGACTAATAAGTCTCACTATCCTTCGGGATGCCATAGGCGTTATCTTGTACACTCTCCTCTGCAGTAATCATTGGAGGGTGTAAAGGAGGCGCAACTTCAGTCCTTTCGATTTCATCTGCAACCTTATCTTTCTTTTTCTTCTTCTTTGGTTTCACGAAAGAAGTTATTTTATCAATAATAGAAGATACCGTTGTTTGGTTTACTTCACGTGCGGCTGTCTCCGAAGCAAACAGCACCAAACCTTTTTTCAACCATCCTGCATTCCTCAACAGCGTACGATTAAGCACTAAAGGTAAACCCAATTGAACAGTTTTAGTCAACCAATCTGATTTCTTTGTTCCTTTAAGAGAACCAATACCAGAAACAAGACCTTTCACCATATCAACACCTGGTACGTTAGAAACAACCATATTAAAGATACGTGCTGGCGCTTCCACCTTATGTTTTAAAAGCTGATACTGATCTACCAAAAAGCGTTCCTGCTCCTTTTTTTTACCTTTTAAACGAGCAATCTCCGATTGTAGATCTGTAATATTTGAAATTTTTATTCTCATAACTGTTTACACTCGTTCTTTATCGTTCTCACTTTCGTTAACTACTTCTTCGTTCTCCAAATCTGGCGCTGAATTATCATTTGCTGTCTGCGCAGAATTTCTATCATCCGACTCTGCAGCTAAAACATCTTCTTCATCCTCATCTGGATCATCCCACTTGGCAAGAATACGTTTGATTGAAAGATCCATAAACTTCGCTTCTAACTTTGGCTCAAAGGCACGAATCAACAACACGATGATCAAAAATATTCCTCCGGTAGCTAAAAATCCTAGGGAATAACTTCCTAACACTTCCCCAAGATAAAAGCCTAGCGCTAGCGACCAGAAAAACACAACCAAAAGTGTCAACAATAACTTGCTACCATCGACAATTAAAGAACCCATAATTCGCGTCATTCGCGAGATTGCCTGCAACTTTAATAGTTCAACTTGTGTGTCAAGGTATTCCTTTGACTTCTTAAAGGATTCTGAAAAAGAAAATTTTTGTTCTTCCATGCATTGATTTGATTGAATAGAGCCGCTCCGATAATTGCAGACAGCTCTATTAAATTATGTGAAAATGTTTACACTAGCGTAAACAAGTTTTAAGCGTGCTCTTCAATTTCTTCGTCGATAATAGACTCCGCTCTACCTAACTTCGTCTTTAAAGTCGCTGCAAGTTTCTCTTTCAAATCATTTAACTGATCGAATTGCTCTTCTGCACGCTCTTTAATTGCGTCACCTAAATCCGCAAGAGACTCATTGATTTTTTCTCTTGTATCAGACCCTTTATCAGGCGCAAATAAAATCCCTAATACAGCACCTGCTGCCAAACCAGCTAATAAAGCTGTTACGATTTTTCCATTATCATTCATCTTAATATAGTGTTTTGTAAGTTTTTCAATTCTTAAATTCAACTTTCATTTAATATAACAAAAAAAAGACCGTTTCGTTTTTATTTGCTAAAACTTTCCAGAAACTTAAACCTAAATGACAAAATTTCATTTATTATGTTTCAATAAATAAGCCGCTGCATATTTAGCACTTTTCGAAAACCTATCCTATTCCTAGAACGTCTTAATTAGTTCGACCGATACATTAGCAAAAAGTTTAAATCCAAATATTGTTGAAATACAATAATATTTGGGGATATTCGTTCTCCTTGAAACGTAACTATATGAGGCATAATTTAGCTTTTTCGATATTAATTCTAATGTTATTTTCCTTCAATGCCAATGCGCAATCCCTTAAGAAAGCACAATTAAAAAAAGATATCGAAACGATACTTTCTAAATACAAGGCTAAAGTCGGTATCGCGATACACAACGATGATTACACTGACAGTCTGACGGTCAATGCCGAACATCATTATCCATTTCAAAGTGTTTATAAATTCCATCTCGCTATTGCTGTATTAAATCAAGTCGATTTGGGTGTCCTAAAACTTGATCAACCTATAACAATTTCAAAAGCTGCTGTTACGACGGACTTATATAGTCCAATCAAAGAACAATATCCAAATGGAGTTACATTACCACTAAGCAAAGTAATTGACTTCACCGTTGCAGATAGCGACAACGTAGGCTGTGATATTTTATTTGAGTTACTAGGCGGTCCCGATAAAGTTCAAGCTTATTTCATTGCTAATGGATATCAAGATTTATCGATTAAACTTACCGAGGAAGTACAGCAAAAAGATTGGGAAAAGCAATTTCAAAACTGGACAACTGTCGGTTCAAGTAATAAAATTCTTTACGACTATTACAGGAATACGAAACACCTGCTTTCAGAAACCTCACATCAATTCCTTTGGGATACGATGCGTGGCACCAGGACTGGCCTCAATCGTTTAAAGGGCGATTTGCCCCCTGGCACAGTCGTAGCGCACAAAACTGGTTATTCAGGAAAAAACAAGAAGACGGGAATCACAGCAGCGGTCAATGACATTGGGGTGGTAAGCCTTCCCAATGATAAAGTGTTCTTTATTTCTGTTTATGTTACGGACAGTAAGGAAGAAGAGCCTGTCTCTGCAAAGATTATTGCCGAAGTAGCTGCTGCAACTTGGAAATACGTTAATTAGCAAATACCTTAATAAATCGATAACAAGCATATAGATATTGTAGCCTTACCCTTTTGGTAGACTTCCCCGTTTTTCAGACCAATTAAAAATGTTAAATTAGTTTGTTAAACATTATGAAGAAGAGCAAATTTTCAGAGCATCAGATTGTCAGTATTCTAAAGGAATATGAATCCGGTAAATCGACACGCGACATTTGTCGGGAACATGGTATTACATCATCCACTTTCTATCAATGGAAGCAAAAGTATGGCGGTATGGATGCCCAGCATTTGAAAGAGTTGAAAGCATTACAAGAAGAAAATAGCCGTTTAAAGCGAATGTTTGCTGATTTGAGCTTGGATCATCGTATTTTAAAAGACATCATTGAAAAAAAAAGCTTTCTGTGAACGTAAAGAGCTGATTGAAGGTGTAATTGAAGCGGAAGGGATCAGTATTCATAGAGCCTGCAAAATTGTTTGCATGAGTCGTAGTATGTACTACTATGCTCATAAAAAAGATGACCAGATCATTATTAATAAACTGATGGATCTCTCAACGAAATATCATACACGAGGATTTGAAACTTACTTTGGTAAGATCCGAATGGAGGGTCTTCTATGGAATCGAAAAAGAGTGCTTCGTGTATATCGTAATATTAATTTAAAGCTTAGAGTGAAGCGGAAACGACGCCTACCAGCTAGAATCAAAGAACGATTATTTGTTCCTGGTTCCATTAATGACCCCTGGTCGATCGATTTCATGAGCGATTCTCTAGCTAATGGGAGAAGGTTTAGAGTTATCAATATTATTGATGATTATAATCGAGAAGCCTTACTTAACGAAGCATATTATTCTATTCCTGCAACAAGGTTGGTGCAAAAAATACAAGAATTACTGTTACACAGAGCAAAACCAAAGCGTATCAGAACAGATAATGGACCAGAATTTATAGCTAAAGTTTTCAAAGATTTTTGTAGCGATCATGGAATAGAAATACAATATATCCAACCTGGCAAGCCTGCTCAAAATGCTTATATTGAGCGCTTCAATCGTACATTCAGAGAAGATGTGTTAGACGCTTATTTATTTGAATCAATCAGCCACGTAAATGCACTGGCCTATGAATGGCAGATTGATTACAATAGTAATCATCCTCACAAAGCTTTAAATGGATTAAGCCCATGGTTATACGCTGAAGAACAATTGGTTTCTTAATACGCGTTTTTATATTTATTCACTGTTTGAAAAAGGGTAAGGCTACAGATAAATAGCAGATTGTACCCCTCCCCCAATGTTGTACTTAAGGTAATCCAATTTATACCCGATTTCATTTTTTGGAAGCTTAAAAAAAGATGGATTAAGTTATTCTCGTTATAAAACCAAATATAGTTTCTATTTTTTGCCCAAATGAGATTATCACCGAAACATTTCCTATGCATGGTTGGTGAGGACACCAACCATGACGTTCGTGTTGCCAACACCCTTGTTCTCTCTATCTATCAACCTTGGTATTCTGAAACTCTCACCTTTGGTATTCTGTTGAATACCAGAGCTATCAACAAAACAATCCCCTTTCCTTATCTGTTATTTATCTAATGGATAACAAACAAAAATCACACAGATGGAAAATCTGGGTAGGCATCCTTGCCGCCTTGGTTTTATTGATATTAGGGGGGCTATATTTTGTTTCTTATAAATTGGAACCCATGTTGGACAAGAAGCTGAAGGAAGGAATCACCAAATCCTCCGAAGGACTTTACAGCATTGAGTACAGTGACCTGGACTTAGATATCGTGGGTGGTAACCTTACACTAAAAGACATTCTTCTCAAAAATGACAGTACCGCATATATAAAGTTGGATAGCGCCAAAAAAGCACCTAATACTAGGTTTGAAGCTAGGGCGGATCGTTTGGCGATTAGTGGTGCCAGTGTATGGGGGATATTGGTCAATAAGAAGATCGATATCGGAACCATTGCTTTGGATTCCTTGAAAGCGAAGGTTCTACTCCGGGATAGGCCATATAATGAAAAGGAAGAGAAAGACCCTTATGATATGATCAAAGATCGTTTTAAGTCTTTGGGAGTAGATAAGTTTCGGGCGAATGGCATTGATTTGGAACTTGCAGACCTAAACAAGGAAGCTACTAAACCAAAAAAGGTGAAGGGGGTTGACATAGCCGTTGACAATTTTCTGATTGATGAACATTCGGGCACTGACAGTACGAGGTTTCTGTATTCCAAGGATATTGCATTGCACATTCCGGGGTTCAAGACCAATTTGGAGGGGGCGCCCTATACCTTTAGCTTCAAAGACCTAAAGTTCAGCTCAAAAAATCGGGATGCACAGATTTCCAAATTGAGCTTGCAGCCTACACTGAGCTTGGAGGCTTTTGCAAAACAGGACAAACTTAACAAACCAAGGATAGAACTGGATCTGGATTCAACATGGATTACAGGTATAAATATGCAGAAACTATTGGCAGAAAAATTATTTGAGGCCGATAGTGCTCATGTTGTCAGTGGAGTTTTTGATCTTTCCAAGGACAAACGCTATCAATTGGAGAACGTGTCCAAGGTAGGCCAATCGCCAGCCCAACAGTTCATGAAAGTAGGCTTGCCATTTTCTGTAAAGGCAGTAAAAGTAAGTGGCATAGACCTCAGTTATGCACAGATCAGCGATAAGTACTTTAGGGAAGGAAAAATAGAGTTCAAAAATATCAGGGGGACATTGAAGAATGTCAGCAACGATACAACTGTTTTGTGCAGAAACAAGATTATGACGGCAGACTTGGTGGGCAATATTTATGGGGAAGGTCGTTTGAGTGCGTTTTTCAGCTTTGACATGCTCAGCAAGGCTGGCAATCACTCTTATAAGGGGGGCTTGACGGCTATGAAAGTAGGTACTTACAACCGGATTTTGGAACCGCTATTAAATATTAGATTGGCTGATGGAAATATTGAAAAGATTACTTTTGATATGCATGGCAATGATGTGCAGAATTGGGGGAAGTTCACGTTTGACTACAACCATCTGAAGGTTGATGTATTGAAGCATCCTGAAAAGGGACCTGGCAAGAAAGGCATTCTTTCTTTTATAGCAAACAAATTCTTTATCAATGACAGCAATCCCGATGCAAATGGGAAGTATCATGTTGCTCAGGTTGATTATGAACGAAATCCAAATCACCCTTTTTTCAAGGTGGTATGGCAGAGTTTGTTGCAAGGGATTATTGAATGTACAGGGACGGACCCTAAATATTTGCCTTTGTAATTGTTTGGGCCTCAGGCTCTGTCTTCGGCTCCACTAAGGACCGAGCCGAAAGGCTGACATAAAATGTACCTTCAAAAAGCCGTTCCAATGCTCGTTAACTCTTTTTGTTCGTCTCGCATTTTTACCTGCAATGCTATGCATACCTGTCTTGGTGCTAATCATAGACCTACACTTTTCTATGTCGCAGTATTAAAGCTAACAGTCATCCTTTGATTCTTTTAGGTATCCGAATTCGTAAGTAATTGATGGTTTATTTTTTACTAAGGCGCCTAAGTTGTAGTTTTTGTATTTAAGGATATATGCTCCAAGCTACCCTTTTTTCAATTTATTGTAAAGTGTAAGCCGAAAAAAAATGTAGATAAGGCTTATATTGCAATTAATTAAAAAGGGAAGTTTACCGATAAAACAATATCAATCTCGTTTTTCTTGAATCCTCGCCCTGTTCCTTCTTCCCAACGACTAACCGTAGCAGGGTCAACGTTCATCAACTTTGCAAATCGCTTTTGACTAAGCCCATTTAAATATCTATAAGTTTTAATCTTCCCTGCAAATGTAGACGTATCAAATTTAAACGGACAATATCCCAAGAACCGGAAAATGTATGGATAGTATTGGATTTGAGGTTCACTTCTGTTGTTCTCCCAATAGGTGATACAGTCCTTGCTGACATTAAATATTTCTGCTACATCCTTTTGAAACAGCCTTAGCTCAATCCGTTTCTTCCGGATATGTTCTCCAAGAGACTGCGGATTTACTGGTTTTGATATTGATGGAGGTTTCCTGATTTGTTGTTCAAAACGCAAACAGGGCAACGCATGAATGTCCCTGCGGATTTTACAACCATCCCAACCGACCATGTATTTGTGGAAGCGCCAATGTACAAAAGTACTTAAGCAAAGTTTCAGGACCTCTCTTGGATCGAATTGACATACACATAGAAGTTACTCCGGTCGAATACAATGAACTCCTAGAGAGTCGTAAATCAGAAAACAGCGAGTCTATACGATCTCGTGTTATCTTAGCAAGGAAAGTGCAAGAGAGTAGATTTAAGAACCATCAAAATGTTCACAGTAACGCACAAATGAGCGCTAAACAAATCCGAGATATTTGCCTAATAGACGCGACAGGCAAGAACCTCTTGAAGACTGCGATGGAACGGTTAAACTTATCCGCCCGAGCTTATGATCGGATTCTAAAAGTAGCGCGTACAATAGCAGATTTAGAACAATCGATAGACATCACGAATGAACACCTTGCCGAAGCTATTCACTTCCGAAGCTTGGATAGGCAGACATGGTTAGGATAAAAAAAGCGTCCCGACAATTCGGAACGCTTTAATATCGTTAAGCAGTAATACTGATTAGAACTTATCTATAAAATGCTTGATAATCCAAGGATACGTAATCAATGTAAAGACAATTCCGGTTAGCGCACCAAATAGGTGTGCATCATGATTTACACCGTCTCTCGCATTCTTTGAAGCCCAAATACAATAACCTAGATACAAAAATGCAAATACAAAGGCTGGAATTGGGATCGCAAAGAAAATATACAGCATCATTTTAGGATTAAATAAAATATAGCTGAACAACACTGCACTTATGGCTCCAGATGCTCCTAAACTATGATATCCATAATTATCCTTTTGCTGACGAATGGTCGGGATATCGCTGAGAATTAATGCTACGATATACAATAATGCGAACAGAACATGTCCGAAAGGACCACTAATCTCAACAAAAATAGCCTCTAAGCCAAAACCAAAATAGTAAAAGGTAATCATATTGAAAATCAAGTGCATCCAATCCTTATGGATCAATCCACTTGTCAATATCAGGTACCATTTGCTTTTATCTCTATGAATCGAATAGGGATGCAACATTAAACGTCCAAACCATTCTGGATTGGAAAAAACATAAATACTAAGTCCGACAGTCAATGCAAAAATTACACTTGCCACCGGCATATTTAATATATAGTATTGAATCATTAAAATCTATCTTCTAGGAGTAATAGGTATAATTCCTTAGGGCCATGTGCGCCAAGAACCAACATCTTCTCAATATCTGCAGTTCGGCTGGGACCAGTTACCGTACTTATCATACTTGGTAAATTATGCCCATACTTTTCACGCATTAAAGCCATGCCATGCTTAATATCCATCACCAATTGGGAAGTCTTAGCAATCACAATATGGACCGGTGGGTAAACGCTTAATCGTCTCCCAGATGCATCGGCATTGCTAATCAATATACTTCCATTACGAGCAATTAGCGCTTCACAAGCGGTTAATCCGACTTCTATATCGTCGAAATCCGTTCTGTTTTTATGGTAAGGGAATCCATATTGATCAAGAAACTTCTGCAGCGACTTATCCCATACATATAACTTCGTTAACTTCAGTTTTTCTAACAGGATAATCAAGTTTTCAACTAGATTAATCTCTCCATCACAGTAAACAAACTGTCCTGCAACCGAAGTGAACTCACGGGCAAAGGTAACGTCCAAAGGTTCCTCTTCATCCTTATACAAAGGGCTGTCCTCAAACGCAGGATTAGGATTCTCACGTTTTTGAAGCAGGGCCTGCCGAATCTTCTTCAGCATCTTCTCTTTGGCTGTTGTATTTCGAATATTCATATATAAAGAACAGACATGGTTGGTAAACCATGTCTGTTAAGTATTATTGATTATTTTCTTGACTAGACTGATTATCAGGAGTACTTTGCGGCGAACTATCATTGTCGCTTGCTGGAAGGGTCAGATCCGTCTGAGGAACTCCTCCACCGTCTGCACCACCATTTACAAACTCATCATAAGTCGTCTTATTTTGGAAAGGACGCTTACCTAAGATCTCCTCTAAATCCTGTTGAAATAAGATCTCTTTTTCTAAAAGCTTCTCAGCAATTTTAATCAAGCCTTCTTGTTTATCCAACAGCAATTGCTTTGTTCTATCGTATACCGCTGAGATCAAAATACGAACTTCGTCATCGATTAACTCTGCAGTCTGATCCGAATACGGTTTTTGAAATTGACTCTCGCCAGAACTATCGCGGAAGGAGACATTACCAACTTTATCGTTCATACCGTATACAG
The DNA here is from genome assembly GCF_009557615.1 of Sphingobacteruim zhuxiongii. Lineage (NCBI taxonomy): Bacteria > Pseudomonadati > Bacteroidota > Sphingobacteriia > Sphingobacteriales > Sphingobacteriaceae > Sphingobacterium > Sphingobacterium zhuxiongii. The sequence goes on along the minus strand of NZ_CP045652.1, from coordinate 332,964 downwards.
CTGTCATGGCATAAGCCAATTTAGTTATACGCTCTAAATCATTCTGCGCTCCAGTACTAATTCTTCCAAATGTTATATCCTCCGCAACACGTCCACCCATTGTCATACACATACTATCCACTAATTGCTCAGTTGTATATAGAAACTGTTCTTTTGGCAAATATTGCGCATAACCTAGGGCAGCAACACCACGTGGAACAATAGAAACTTTTACCAATGGATCGGCATGTTCTAAAAACCAACCGGCGATCGCATGACCAGCCTCGTGATAAGCCACGATCTTTTTCTCTTCAGGAGAAATGATCTTATTTTTCTTCTCAAGACCTCCAATAACACGATCAATCGCATCTTGGAAATCTTGCATGTTAATTGCTTTTTTATTTTTACGAGCAGCAATTAGCGCCGCCTCGTTACATACGTTCGCAATCTCTGCACCAGCAAACCCTGGAGTTTGTGCAGAAAGTTTTTTCGCATCGACTTCTTCCGCAAGCTTCAATGGTTTCAAGTGAACGTTAAAGATTTGTTCACGACCAATTAAATCTGGTTTATCAATAGAAATCTGACGGTCAAAACGTCCTGGACGCAATAATGCAGAATCCAACACATCCAAACGGTTAGTTGCCGCTAAAATGATAACCCCTAAGTTCGTACCGAAACCGTCCATCTCAACCAATAATTGGTTCAATGTGTTCTCACGCTCATCGTTACCACCCATAACGGAGTTCTTTCCACGAGCACGGCCGATGGCATCAATCTCATCGATAAAAATAATACAAGGCGCTTTTTCTTTTGCTTGCTTAAACAAATCGCGAACACGAGAAGCTCCAACCCCAACAAACATCTCTACGAAATCAGAACCTGATAAAGAGAAGAATGGAACCTGCGCTTCACCAGCAACTGCTTTTGCTAATAAAGTTTTACCCGTTCCCGGAGGGCCGACAAGTAAAGCTCCCTTAGGAATCTTACCGCCTAAATCAGTATATTTTTTTGGGTTTTTTAAGAAATCAACGATTTCCATCACCTCTTGTTTTGCTTCTTCTAAACCAGCAACATCATTGAAGGTGATATTGATTTGAGACTCTTTATCAAATAATTGAGCTTTCGATTTCCCGATGTTAAAGATAGCACCACCACCGGCACCGCCACCACCGTTCATACGGCGCATCAGCAAAATCCAAATCGCAACAATAATTAACAACGGAAGCATAAACGAAATGAACCATCCAGCCCAAGGATTTGTTCTATCTTCATAAGAAACCCCTAATTTAGGTTGCCCTGTCGCTAAACTATCTTGAGAAGCTTTTAACTTGGCTTCCAATATTTCAGCAGAAGGTTCCGTAAATTGATATTGAGGACCCACACTAGGCGAAATGCTTAGTGAATTTGGATTTGGCGCAACATCTTTGTATTTCTCGTCTGCTAATTTATCTTTTTTGATATATACTTCTACATCTATTAAGTCGTTGCTTTTTGTTGCAACAAGCTTTTCCACGTCGCCAGGGATAAGCATCTTTGTCTCGAACTCCTTGTAGGTAATCTTTTTCGTTCCTTCACTACTAAATAAGTATTGAAGACCGAAAAATCCTACAATCATTGCAATCCAAAGCCAAATCATGTTAAATTTCGGTGGCATTGGCGTAATTTTTTTACTAGGAACTTTCTTCATTTATACACTTAAACTACGTTTGACTTTTTAAACTCTATGCACTTTGATACGTGCTAATTTGGGCATCCCCCCACAAATCCTCTATTCTGTAATGATCGCGAGTCGCTGTTTTAAAGATGTGAACAACAACATCGACAAAGTCGAGCAGTACCCATTCGCCATTTCCATGACCTTCTTTATGCCAAGTATCTTGGCCAAAGGCTTTATAAACTTCTTCCTCAACACTTCTGGCGATCGCATTTACCTGCACATTGGAGTCGGCATGGCAGATAACAAAATAATCAGACAAAGTCCCATTCACTTCGCGCATATCCAATCTCACTATTTCATTTCCCTTCTTTTCTTGCATACCGTGTATGACAACATCCGCTAGCTTCTCGGACAACGAAGACTTTTTGTTTTTACTCATCAAGATTTATTATACTTTTGACTGATAAATTTTTAAACGCTATTATCTTTTGCAAAATAACATATTTTCGGGAGATTCACGACCCCTAAATTTAATTGTTTTAGACGAGGTTACTTCCACAAACGATTATTTAAAAAGTCAACTGTCAAAATTCAAGCCACTTCCCGAGTTTACTGCCATTATGGCAAGAAAGCAAACAAATGGTCGTGGACAACGCGACAATACGTGGCTTTCAGCCCCAAATGTCAATATTACGTTCAGTTTATTGCTATACCCCGTCTTTCTCAAATTAAGAGATCATTTTATACTGAATATGTGTGTTAGTTTGGGCATTATCGATTGGTTTCATTCGTTACAAATCGACGCGAAAATCAAATGGCCGAACGACCTCATGATTAACGATAAAAAAGTTACCGGCATTTTGATTGAGAACAAGAGCAATTCTAAAGGAATTAAGGAGTCCATAATTGGAATTGGAATAAACGCCAATCAAGAAGAATTCCCAGGAGAGATTGCAGAAAAAGCAAGCTCTATTTTTCGAGAAACAAATTATACCGTCCCCTCCCTAGAAAATTCGTGCCGAGAAATTATTAACTACATAACTAAACGATATATCGCTTTAGAGAAGCAGGAGATTTCGCATGAAAATTTACTAGCGGAATATAACGAAAACCTATTTCTACGCAATCAGACATCGAAGTATCGTGCTGGCGATGAAATTTTCGAGGCAAAAATATTGCGCGTTGACGAGGATGGAAAGCTATATTTAGAAACAAATGACGGGGTAACAACATTTTATTTTAAAGAAGTCGAATTTCTTTTGCAATAAATCGATTACATAGAATTAAATTTCATTATAAATCCTACCTTTGATTTAAACTTTATTGGCTTCTAGCAGTCAATGATTAAAAGTAATTTACATGAAAAGAATAAATTTATTAATTGCGTTTTTAGTATTTGCCGTTTCAGGCGTTATGGCACAGGTTCATAACCCGGTTAAATGGTCGGTAGGATTCAAAAAACTAGCCAACAATGAAGCAGTTATTTTGATCAAAGCAAATGTTGAAGAGGGATGGCATATCTACGGTATGAACGTACCTGCTGGTGGTCCAGAATCAACAACTTTTACTTACACTCCTGCGAACGGAGCAAAAGTTCAAGGTAAAACTTTAGCAAAAGAACCTAAGTCAAAATTCGAGGACGTGTTCAAAATGAACGTTCCTTATTACAACGGTGAAGTTGTATTCCAACAAAAGGTAAAACTTGCTAACAACAAACCTACAACTGTAAAAGGTGTTGCATCGTTTATGGCGTGTGATAAAGAACGTTGTCTTCCACCCGATGAGTACGAGTTTGCTGTAACCATAAAGTAAAACTTTAAGATTTACAATTTACAAGGCAGGGAATCCCCTGCCTTTTTGTATTTTTGAACTTTAATTTTCGAATATGTGCAAATTAAAATTCCTATTCATAACCCTTTCGTGGTTATTTCTAAGTATATCATTCCCTACAAGCAGTTTCGCTCAAGATTCTTTGGTTAATTATGAAGATGTAGATTTTGGTGCAGGTGAAGTAGAAAGCGACGCAACACAGGATACGCTTGTTGCCACAGAAGATGTTGTCTTCTCTGATGGACAAGATACCTTGAGTCAAGACTCGACAGCAAAAGCTTCTGCAAGTGCTGTTGCGGCACCGCAGGAATCAAAATCTCTTTGGGGAATCTTTATCGCTGGCCTTATCGGCGGTTTTGCAGCATTTCTAATGCCTTGTATCTTCCCGATGGTGCCTTTGACAGTCTCTTTCTTTACCAAGAAATCAGACTCCAGAAGTAAAGCCATTTCTCAAGCCTTTTTATACGGGCTGTTTATCATCGTTATTTATGTAGCATTAGGTATGTTGATTACCATTGCGTTCGGTCCAGAGGCCTTAAATGCACTCTCCACCAACGGAATTTTCAACTTCCTATTCTTCCTTTTACTGGTTGTCTTTGCGGCTTCATTTTTCGGAGCATTCGAGATCACCTTACCAAGCTCATTTGTCAACAAGATTGACTCCAATTCCGATAAAAGCGGATTGGTCGGTTTGTTCTTTATGTCGGCTAGTTTAGCAGTTGTTTCTTTCTCTTGTACAGGTCCGATAATCGGGACCCTGCTTGTAGAAGCGGCAACCAAAGGCGAGCGTTTAGGACCTGCTGTGGGTATGTTTGGCTTCTCTTTAGCTTTAGCCATTCCATTTGTATTATTTGCGATGTTCCCTTCATTATTAAAATCATTACCTAAATCAGGCGGATGGTTAAACAGTGTGAAAGTGGTTTTAGGTTTCTTAGAGCTAGCTTTAGCGATGAAATTCCTTTCCAACGTGGATTTAGCGTACAACTGGCAGTTATTGGATCGGGAAATATTCCTAGCCCTATGGATCGTAATCTTTGGATTAATGGGACTTTACCTATTGGGGAAAATCAAGTTCTCTCACGATAGTGACTTAGCTTTTCTATCGGTTCCTCGCTTAGTATTAACAATTGTTGTATTCTCCTTTGTCGTTTATATGATCCCAGGAATGTGGGGCGCTCCATTAAAATCGATTGCAGCCTTCCTTCCTCCAATTGGAACACAGGATTTTGATATCTCTAGTGCTAGTGGTCATAGCGCAACGGCAACGGATGCGGCTAGCAGAAAGCATTATAGCCATTTCCACAGTCGTGCAACAATTAAAGGATTCGATCCTTACTATGATTATGATGAGGCATTGGCAGCAGCAAAGGCAGAGAATAAGCCATTGATGATTGACTTTACCGGCTGGACTTGTGTAAACTGTCGCAAGATGGAAGCCTCGGTATGGTCGGATCCAAAAGTGAAGGGTCTAATCAATGAAAACTTTATTTTAGTCGAGTTATATGTTGATGAGCACGATTTGAAATTACCTGAAGCGGAGCAATATGTTTCCAAAGAAACAGGCAAAAAGATCAATACGGTTGGTAAGAAAAATACGGACTTTCAGATCACTCGCTTTCAGAGCAATTCCCAACCCTTGTATGCAATCGTAGGTGCTGATGAGCAATTACTGGTTCCAGCAAGTGGCGCAAATTATGATATTGAGAGCTATGCAGCCTATTTGCAGAGCGCTATAGACGCTTATAAAGCGAAATAAAAATCCCTAATAAAGAAATAAAGCGCCGTATTGTCTTCCAACAATACGGCGCTTTTTATTTAATGTCATCAAGACTCCCTCTATCACAAAAACAAGGATTGCATTCATTCCCAAGATTCTATTCCTATCCCCGACCCATTAAGCAAGCACTCGATTTCAATCTAAGCCAATATATTACCCTTTCACTTCCGATTCGCATGGGAATTGTAAGGACTTTGTAAGGGATTTGAAAGGGAAGTAGAACTTTTCAGTTTAGAAAAAGATTTCGCATATTCGGCAATCGTTTGACACTGATTTGGTGATTTTCATGTAATTTTGTGATCAACCTATACAATAAACAATACTAACGCCAAGGAATTGGTATATTTGAAATATGAGCAACATAAAGAACATAGCCGTATTAACTTCAGGAGGAGATGCACCTGGTATGAACGCTGCGATTCGCGCAGTTGTAAGAACAGGTATTTATCATGGTATTAATATGTTTGGTATCCGTCGCGGATACGACGGATTAGTTCATGGGGATATTATTTCTATGGATGCGAAATCTGTAGCAAACATTATTCAGCGTGGTGGTACAATCTTGAAAACCGCACGTAGCGATGAATTTCGCACGATTGAAGGAAGAAAGCAAGCTTACGAGAACATTAAGAAACTAAATATAGACGCCCTTGTCGTAATTGGTGGGGATGGGACATTTACTGGAGCAGCGAAATTAATTGAAGAATTTGAGGTTCCTGTTATCGGGATCCCAGGTACTATCGACAATGACCTTGCAGGAACTGACTTTACGATTGGATATGACACGGCAATCAACACCGTTGTTGACGCGGTAGATAAGATCCGCGACACAGCAGAATCGCATGACCGTTTATTCGTCGTTGAAGTGATGGGCCGTGACTCTGGATTAATTGCCCTTCGCTCTGGTATCAGCACTGGTGCGGAAGCCGTATTAATCCCTGAACTTAAAGTTGACTATGACGCAATCATGAAACGCCTCGATAAAACGCGTAAGAATAAATCTTCCCGTATTATCATTGTAGCTGAAGGGGATGAAGAAGGCGGATTAGTCGTTGCAGAGAAAATAAAACAAAACTTTCCTTCGTACGATGTGCGAGTTTCGATCTTAGGCCATATCCAACGCGGTGGAAAACCTACTTGTATGGATCGCGTATTGGCGAGCCGCTTAGGCGTTGCCTCAGTTGAAGGTCTTTTAGAAGGTCGCCAAGGTGAGATGGCTGGCTTGATTTGCGGCAACGTACAATTTACGCCATTCACGAAAGCAATTAAGCATATCGATAAAATCAACACAAACTTAACACGTATTGTAGAAATCTTATCATTATAATCGCTTCTTCAAGCATAAAATATCAACAAAAAGGTATCCCAATGGGATACCTTTTTGCATTATTCGAATTTGATTAAAACTTATATACCCCTTATCTTGTATATTACACAACAACTATTATATAAATATAAAAAGTACATGGACTCAAAAAAGAAGAAAATGGTGCTCACCATTGCACTTCTATGTCTACTCGCTGGGTTTGCAATAGGCGCATATGTGGCAAGTAAAGAGAAGGAGATTGCAAAAGATCAGATGGGAAGAAATCGAACGGTTTCTACACTTCATAATCAAAAATAGAGCGATAAAAAATTGCTTGATTTTATTGGCAATGGCTAAATGCATACTTACCTTTGTTAAAAAATAATGTAATGCAAACAGCACAACTTTATCAACTCTATCTAGCATTTCCACAGGTTTGTACCGATACTCGACAAATCAGTAAAGATTGTATTTTCTTTGCTTTAAAAGGAGAATCATTCAATGGAAACAGTTTTGCAGCGCAAGCTTTAGCACAAGGGGCAAAATACGTTGTAATTGACGATCCTCAATATGCAAAAGACGAGGAAAACTACATACTAGTAGATGATGTGCTTACAAGTTTACAAGATCTTGCTCGTTACCACAGAAAGCAATTAAACATCCCTTTTATTGGTATCACAGGAACCAATGGGAAAACGACTACCAAAGAATTGGTTTACGCAGTTCTATCTCAGAAATTTAAAACTTTTGCGACCAAAGGAAATCTGAATAACCATATCGGTGTACCCCTTACTATTCTTTCCCTTCCAAAAGATCTAGAAATTGCGATTATCGAAATGGGAGCAAATCATCAGGAAGAAATCGCTTTCTTAAGCGGTATTTCTTTGCCTACCCATGGCTTGATTACAAACGTTGGAAAAGCACACCTAGAGGGTTTCGGGTCATTTGAAGGTGTTAAGAAAACGAAAGGTGAATTATACGACTTTCTAAAAGAACATCAAGGATTAGCCTTTATACAAGGCGACAATCAGGAACTACGAGCCATGGCAGAGGCGCGTGGTTTAGAGCACATCATTTGGTACGGATTTTCAGCAGAGAATGCTGTTCAAGGCGGCTTAGTAAAGGCGAACCCCATGTTAACGATATTTTGGAAACAACAAGGGCATGACGTAACATACGAGGTAAATAGTAACCTAACTGGAGCCTACAATACGGAGAATATGTTAGCAGCTGTTGCTTTAGGTTTACATTTTGACTTAAGCGCAGAGCAAATCAACCATGGATTAAGCAGCTACGTTCCACAAAACAATCGCTCACAGGTTGTTAAGACATCACGTAATACGGTTATTGCGGACTATTACAATGCCAACGCGAGCAGCATGGCCGCAGCATTGGGTAATATGGAGGTTATAGAAGCTCCGAAAAAAGTGATCATTTTGGGTGATATGTTCGAAATGGGGGATGAAAGTGAAGCAGAGCACCGCAAAGTGATTGAACACGCAAAATCTATTGCTGTTGACCAATTAGTTTTCGTTGGTAAAGCTTTTTATGCTTTGAGAGATGAGTCTGCCGAATATTATGAAACGACCGAGGATTTTCGAAAAAGTCTTGCTTCAAAGCCTATATCAGACGCGATGGTCCTATTGAAAGCATCGCGCGGAATGGCATTCGAAAATCTAATGGATCTCTTGTAATGCTTGGTCTAACTGGAGTACATCACATTGCTATTATCTGCAGCGATTATCAAAGATCAAAGCAGTTCTATACAGAGGTATTAGGCCTAGGTATTCTGCGAGAAGTTTTCCGTGAAACACGAAACTCCTATAAGTTAGATCTCAGCTTAAATGGAGAATATATTATTGAGCTATTTTCATTTCCTAATCCGCCGGCACGTCCGAGTTTTCCGGAAGCACTTGGTTTACGCCATCTAGCTTTTTCCGTTCTTGATATTAAGGCTGAAAGGGACCGTTTGTTGAATTTAGGGATAGCGGTAGAGGAGATTCGTATAGATGAAATCACTGAAAAAAGGTTCACTTTCTTCAGTGATCCCGATGGCTTACCCATCGAACTATACGAGACTTAATATTTAGTTGGAATCGTCTTCTAGGTTCAATTCCTTTTCTTTATTGATCAAATGCGAGATGCTTGTATCATTCAAGATTTGAAGCATCGCATTTCGTACTTCTACAAACACATCGCGAATACCACAAGCATGTTCTTCTACACACTCTTCACAAGAGCGATAAAAATTCAAGCTAACACATGGAAGTAAGGCAATTGGTCCATCAATCAATCGCATAACCTGCGATAAGTAGATATCTTCGGGGGCCTTATTAAGGCTATATCCACCGCCAGCACCTTTTTTGGAGTACAAAATCCCAGCATTTCGCATTTCTAATAGGATTTGCTCAAGAAATTTTTTCGGAATACGTTCCTCCTCAGCTATTTTGCCGATTTGCATGGGTTCTTGTCCGAAATTCCTGCCTAATACCATTAGGGCTTTGATTGCGTATTTTGTTTTCTTAGAAAGCATATTTATAAATAGGTGAACTATTCCCTGTTCCTCAAATGTACTAAATTTAATCGTTCCCTAAAACTTCAACAATCGGTTGACCAATCGATCCGTTTGGTTCCATCACATGTAAAAGTGAGGATATGGTAGGTGCAATATCTGTTACGTGAACAACTTTGTTCGACTTACCATGTTTAATACCCCAACCCATAAATACTAATGGAATATGAGAGTCATAAGGCGTCCAAGTTCCATGGGTAGTACCGGTAGAACGTGGCGTGCCATCATACCATTGAGGCTCAGTGATAATCTGAATCGCTCCGCTTCGTTTACGATTATATCCATTGATGATCTTCTCTCGCAAAGGCGCTGGCAATAACATGTTTTCACCTCCTTCAACATCAACAACATAAGCAACTCCATCTTCATGGCGCAACTGCTTAATAATTGATTTCTTAATTGCCTCCTCATCTAATTTATTATCCTCAATTACTTTATAGTTTAGATGTACTTGGTAATTCATCAGACTTCTCACTAAATTCTCAGCTCCAAATTCTGCTTTTAACTTTTCATTCAAGTTTCTATGAAGCTGTCTAGAAAAGAAATAACCACCATTCCCACGCATGTCCATGAAGTAACGCGAATTGTAAGATGCAGCATGATCTGCCGTTAAGAAGAATGTATAATTTCCCTTTCCAACAGTTTGATCTAGATATTTAAAAAAGGCTGCTAGTTCTTGATCCAATCTAAGGTAGATGTCTTCGATTTCAACTGAAGATAAAGAATAGCGATGACCTACATAATCAGTCGCTGAAAGACTCACGCAAAGAAAGTCCGTTGCTTTTTTGGGATTGTTTCCTAATTTTTCGTTTTTGATAGCTTCTTTAGCAAAGTCTAACGTGATCTGATTCCCATAAGGCGTAGATTTTATCAGTTCGTATCCTGCATCTTTCATTAACAAGGAAGTCTTTCTTGGGAAGGTAGGTTTCTCTTCTCCTGCCCATTTACCTTCATACTCATTATCATCCGACACGCTGTTATTCACATAGGTATCAATCGGGTATAACGTATTCCAATCTTGCTTCAAATACTTATCAGCAAGCTTCTGCTTATTAAAAGAATTTACCCAGGTTGGTAGATTTTTCATGTAATACGTACTTGAAATCCAATCTCCAGATTTTGCCTCAAACCAATACGCAGCATCGGCAAAATGACCTGCTGGTAAAATACCACCGCGGTCTTTAATCGCAATACCTACGACTTTAGAGTTGAAATTCGTAGCAAGCTTTAATTGATCCGTCACAGTAGAAGCCAATAGATTTCTTGGTGATTGCTTACCTTCTTTCTCTACGGTGCCTACACCAACAACCGCATCATCCTGTGTACAGTACATAGGATTTCCAGTTTGTTGTTCAATCCAGTCATTCCCCGCAATTCCATGTATGGACGGCACAGACCCAGTATATACAGAGCTATGCCCTATTGCTGTAAACGTAGGGACGTAATCAATAATTGTATTCTCGCAAGAATAGCCTTCATTTAGTAGGCGTTTAAAACCATCGTTTCCGTAGCGGTCAGCGAAGCGATAAAGATAGTCCCATCTCATTTGATCGACCATTAAGCCTATGACCAACTTAGGTCTTTCAACTTGCGCACTTAGCGCAGTACAAAAACCTAGAAATAACAATGTTGCGTATACTCGTTTTAACATAGTACTTGTTTTATTTAAGAATTTAGGTGTCTTAGTAAATAGTTTCCGGTGTAAGAGTCTTTTTGCTTAACAAGATCCTCTGGAACTCCAGCAAAGACGACCTTACCCCCATTATTTCCTCCCTCTGGACCAATATCAATAACCCAGTCGGCCGATTTAATCATGTCAAGGTTATGTTCAATAACCAAAACACTATTGCCTTGTTCAATAAGTGCATTGAAGGCTTTCAATAACTTTTCAATATCATGAAAGTGAAGACCTGTTGTAGGTTCATCAAATATAAATAGCGTTTTCTTCTGATTATTGCCTTTGATTAAGAAAGAAGCTAGTTTGATACGCTGCGCTTCCCCACCAGATAGTGTGCTGGATGATTGCCCAAGCTTCACGTAGCCCAAACCTACTTCCTGTAAAGGGCTTAGTTTGTTCAATATCTTCGGCTGATCAGCAAAGAATTCCACCGCTTCATCCACACTTAAGTCTAATATATCTGCAACAGATTTCTCTTTGTAGGTCACATCAAGAACGTGTTGTTTAAAGCGCTTACCACCGCATGCTTCACATGGAAGTACAATATCTGCCATAAACTGCATTTCTATCTTAACAACACCTTCGCCTTGACACATCTCACAACGACCGCCCTCTACATTAAATGAAAATGCGGAAGGTTTTAACCCATTTGCTTTGGATGCCGGCAAGCTCGAGTATAGCGCCCGTACTTCGTCCCATGCCTTAACGTAAGTTACAGGATTCGAACGGGTAGAACGACCAATTGGATTCTGGTCCACCATTTCAATTTGCTCTACAAGATCCATCGCGCCTTCAATAGCATCGAAAATACCTGTTTGTTCACCAGAATAACTTCCCAGTGCTTTTTGTAAGGCTGGATATAGAATACGCTTGACTAGGGATGTTTTCCCAGAACCAGACACTCCAGAAACAACAGTAAAAACATGTAATGGAAAGTCAACTGTAATGTTTTGTAAATTATTTTCACGTGCTCCCTTGATCCGAATTGAATCCGCCCATTTTCTACGGCGTTTTGGAACAGGAATGCTGATATCACCACTCAAATATTGGCCCGTTAAACTCTCCTTATCTTTGATAATTTGATCGTAGGTCCCTGCAAAGACAAGCTCTCCGCCATGTATCCCTGCTTCTGGCCCGATATCAATCAAATAGTCGGCGGCCTCCATCATCTCTTGTTCATGCTCTACAACAATCACCGTGTTACCAGCATCGCGCAAAGACTTCAACACCGATATTAATCGCTGCGTATCGCGCGGATGTAAGCCTATGCTAGGTTCATCAAGCACATAAATCGATCCCACCAAGGAACTACCTAAGGATGTTGCTAAATTAATCCGCTGAGATTCTCCGCCAGACAAACTATTACTTAAGCGATTCAATGTCAGGTAGCTAAGACCAACATCACACAAAAATTGTAATCTGTTCACAATCTCCGCTAACAAACGCTTTGCAATTATCGTTTCATTCTCCGTCAATTCGAGGTTATTAAACAAATCATACGCTTTGTCTAGGGGCAGTAAAACGATATCTGTAATGGAACGTCCATTGACCTTTACAAAGGAAGCGTCTTTGCGCAGACGCGTACCTTTACAATCTGGACAGTCTGTTTTTCCGCGATAGCGGGATAGCATTACGCGGTATTGTATTTTATAAGTTTGCTCTTCGAGTTCTGCAAAGAATTCATTTAATCCACGGAAATGTTGATTACCTGTCCACAATAGCTCTTGCTGCTCTTTCGTTAATTCGCTATAATCACGATGGATTGGAAAATCGAATTTAATCGCAGACCTGACAAGTTTATCTAACCATGCGCCCATCTTTTCTCCGCGCCACGGTGCTATTGCACCGTCAAATACAGATCGGCTTTTATCCGGGATAACAAGGTCTGGATCAATCCCAATAACTTTACCATAGCCCTCGCAGCGCTTACATGCTCCGTAAGGATTATTGAAACTGAAAAAATTAGGTGTTGGTTCTTCGAAGATTATCCCATCGAGTTCAAATTTATCGGAAAAATGAAAAGATTGATCTCCAGCTTCGACATCACACTCTCCTTTCCCTTCAAAATATGCTGTTTGAACTGAATCCGCCAATCGATTAATCGTATCCTCAGAATGATCCAAAACAATACGGTCAATAACAATAAAGATTTCTCCGACTTGGAAGCTTGTATTCGCCACCTCCTTATCTTCAATAATCGATTCTATCTTCTTGATTGCCCCTTGATATTTAATTCGGGTAAACCCTTTCTGAAGTAATAGGGAAAGTTCCTCTTTTAATTTTCGGTCGTTAAGTGGGATTAACGCGCTGTATATAGTAACTGTTGTATCATCTTCGAAAGCCAACATTTTGTCAACAATCGAAGTCACAGAGTCTTTTTTCACCTCTTGCCCAGAAATCGGCGATATTGTTCGCCCAATTCGAGCATAGAGAAGCTTTAAATAATCATAAATTTCGGTTGAAGTTCCAACCGTAGAACGTGGATTACTTGAAATAACCTTTTGCTCAATAGCAATTGCTGGTGCAATACCCTTGATATAATCTACATCAGGCTTATTCATACGCCCCATAAATTGACGGGCATAAGACGATAAACTTTCGACATATCGGCGTTGTCCTTCAGCATAAAGGGTATCGAATGCCAGCGAGGATTTCCCTGAACCTGACATACCAGTAATTACAATAAGCTTGTTTTTGGGGATATCTACATCAATGTTCTTAAGATTATTTACTCGAGCACCTTTGATTTGGATATGAGACTTTGGACTATGACTTGCACGTTCTTGCATAACTATCAAAGTTATGGAAAACTCTACAAAAGACAGACTATTGCCGTAAACAAAAATGTAAATGCAACACAGGAATTACAAAAAAGAAAGGATGGACGAAAGCCCATCCTTTCTTTTTTGATTTTTCCCTATTTTATTAAGTCAATAATGCTTGAAACTTCTGCAACAACAGACTCTTTATCTGTTTCGGAACCACTAGCAATGAAGCGAATTTTACCCTGCGCATCAACAAACACTTTGGTAGGAATGCTTTTAATCCCCAATCTTTCAACTAATAGGCTATTTCCTTCTTGATTTTCATCAAACACAACCTTAAAATCATAGCCTTTATCCTGCATCAGTTTTGTTGCTTTATTCTTAAAGTCAGCTCCTTTTTCCCAAACGTTAGCGAAGAGAAACGCGACATTTGAATTGTCCTTATACTTCTCGATTGTGGCCTGCATACCAGGAAAAGATTTGATACACGGTACACACCAAGTTGCCCAAAAGTCGATAACTAGCACTTTCCCTTTATAATCAGCTAAGCTAACAGACTTTCCAGAAATATCCCTTAGCGTAAAATCTTCCATAGGTTTATCGATTAGCTTTTTCGAAAGTTCTTCTCTTAAATCAGCTTGTTTACGTGTTTTCAAGAAAGAGATATAGGAATCGAAGCCATCTTCTCCGTTGTTGACTGCTGTATAGAGTTGTTTTGCGAGTAACACAGATCCATTATCGAGACTATTAACCTGCAAATACTTATCCATTGCTATGAAGCCTAGAAATGGTGTACCTTGTTTCAAATAGCTATTGGCTAATGTATTCACAAGTGAATCACCTTGGAACATTTTATAGTTATTCTCTTCTAATATAGGCTGAATTAGATCTACAGCTAGTTTTGGATTTCCCAACTGCAATTGATTTTTTGCCAACAGATTAACGATATTGTTATACATCATTGCTGCAAAACCTTTTTGCAATGCTGCTGAGTCAGATGATTTTGCTTGCTTACTAAGCGATAGTGCCTTTTCTAAATACGCATTTGCGGCTTGGAAATCATTCCCATCAAACATTTGCTTTCCAGCGTCGAAGTAAGCGACAGTCTTCCAATTCAAATCTGCCATTTCATCTAAGTAAGTATCTAGATAATCCTTTTCGCCAAGCTTCGCAAATCGCTTTACTAAAAGCATGGCTAGAAAGTCTTGGCGTCCCTGTTGTGCTATTTCAAAGCTTTCCTTTGGGAACTGCTTTTTCCAAGCCTTGAACCGTTTATCAAGCTCTTTAGCGTTAAGTTGATCAATTGAACTACCTATCTTATCCTCGAATGCATAATCTCGAGCAAGTTGACCTTTCGGAAACTTCTTCAATATTTGCGCTTCAATTGCTTTCAGCTTTACTTCATCTTCAATCGTCTTGTAGACACCTCGAGCCAACATGAGCTCATCTTCTTTATTTGATTTGGCTAATATGGCGACTTTTGCATTTAGCTGTTCTTTTGCCTCGTTCGTATTTTGATTAATGAGTATATTCAGTTCATCTCTTAAACTCTGAGGCTTATTAGATGCTGTATTCGACATGCTGATCGTTTGCGAATCAGCAACCTGCATACAGAACAACAGCAGAAACAATGTATACGCCGTGTATAAGCTCACTTTTTTCATTGTACTTTTTCTTTTTTACTAAAAACCTCTACTAGTTTATTCGCCAAATCCTCCCCGTGTCCACCCGTACTACGATATATAATCTTCCCGGAAGGATCAACCAACAATTTTGTAGGGAAAGAAGTAACACCAAATTTCTTTACTAATTCATTCTCTTTATTATTCAATACATGATGCCATTGTATACCGTCCTCATCAATTGCTTTACCCCACTGTTTCAATTGATTATCTAAAGGCCCTGACTCAAAAGCAACTCCAAGAATATCAAAATTCTCATCTTTATATTGTTCGTATAGCGCTTTTAATTCTGGGTGACTTGCTCGACAAGGCGCGCACCAACTACCCCAAAAATCAATCAACCAATATTTGCCTTCCAAGTTCTTCGAATTGAAAGATTTACCATCTTTTGTAATGACCTGAAAGTTCGGAATCTGTTCTCCTGAATTCGTACTTTTCCCTGCAAGTAATTTCTGCGCCAAGACTTTCCCAAGCTCTGAACCTTTAACCTTTTTGCTAAAGCCATCAAATTCAGATGTCGCTTCTTCAATGGTTAATCCGGTATAATAGGAAGAGAAAACTTCTAATGCCGCGACGCTATTCTTATGTGTTGCGACGAACGATTTCATGTTATCGGATAATTGCTCCCCTGTTTTCGATAATCCTTTCTTCAAGTCGTCAGCAGACTTGTTTAACTTGCTCAAAGAATCTTTTTTCAGTATAACTTCCCAACTTTGTTGGGCGTATTTTCTTTCTTGTTTTGCAATTTCTTCATAGAGCTTTGACTCTTCCCCGCCCTTCAATAATCTCGAATTTAGTTGATCGACCTCATTTAGCTCGATGATGTTTTCTTTACCTGCCTCGATCAGAAACGTTGGACGAGGCTTTGGTGTAAAGCCGGACTCTGTTACCAACATACTCTGCTCGTTCATCAACATTACATTTACTGTTTGAAAAGGAGTATTGGGCAGGTTGAACAAATAGCGACCTTCTACATCTGGCATTAACCTCGCAGATTTTGAATCGCTATTGTCTGAGTACATTAACATCACAATCGTTTTAGAACCTTTATTTCCACGAAGCTCTAGTTGTACACAGTCTTTTTGTGTCTGTGCATGAGATCCTGTCAGCGCAAACAGCCCTGCAACACCCATTATTATTGATTTCAAATATTTTTTCATCAGCATATTATTAAAGGTTATTCTGCATATTAGGGTTGTATCCTAAGATATTAGCCGGAATACGTAAGGTCAGTCGCTCTTTTCTTAGCGTATACGTTTTTCCATCAAGCACGCGCTTCGTGTTGACATTATTATACGTCTGATCATCATATAGTCGTCTCATATCCAACCAACGTAGTCCTGTCGCGGCGAACTCTCGAAGACGTTCATCAAGAATTGCTTTTACCAATGGTTCTTTTTCAGTAAAAGTTTGCTTCGCATCGCTTTCAGGCATTCTATTCTTTCTCAACTGGAACAAATCCGATTGTGCTGCAGTCAGATTTCCAGAACGAGCTTCACACTCCGCTTTCATCAGCAAAAGATTAGGGATCGAAGGCGCCATATTTACAGTACCTGGACCCGCACGCTGAACACCAGGAAGCTGTTCTGACGAAAATATACCACGACTTGCGTATATCTTCTTGCGCTCATCCTTATCGCCAAATAAACTGTATACCGCTGGCGTGAGAATCATCTTTGTACTCATCGCACTCATAAGAGGAACTGCTGTTTGCTTCACATATATGTTTTCTTCGCTAACAGAAGGGTGCGGATGATTTACCAGCCCCATATAGGACATAAATGGAACATACCAGCTTGCAACTTTTGTATTATAATCATAGAGATTCATCGGCACCTGGCTCTTTGAAAGCAATGCCTGAGTAGTTGTAAACTCTTTTAGCGCCAAATCATATTTCTTCATTTGAAAATAAACCTGTCCCAACATATATTGAGCGCCAAGTCTCGATAAGCGATTCCTATTGATAGTAGTCTCGCTAAGTTTAGGAATGGCAGCCTGCAATTCAGCAATAATGAAATCATACAACACCTTATTGCTAGGTCTCGTGAAATTTTTCTCTTCGGTAGAAGGGGTTACCACCATTGGGATACCAAGATCATTAGCTGCAGTTGCTTCGTTATAAGGAACAGCAAACATTTGCGCCACCCAAAAGTGTAAGTATGCACGTACTGCCCTCGCCTCGGCGACTACCGCTTCTTTCTGTTGAGCAGTACCGCCTTCGCTATTCATAGTCCCTGCAATAACTAAGTTGTAGGCATAGTTTAAGCTATATAAACCTCCCCAATCAGGTGAGTTATCTTCCGGGAGGTATAACTCATCATCCCATCGGTAGTATTTCTGTTCCACCAAAGTAAAGTTGTTAAAGGAGCTAGGATTTGCTTGCAAATCATCTGACATATAAAAGGGTGCCGAGACATCGCCAAGAATACTGAAAGAGTAACCGATCTCTCCTGTCTCTGCATTCGAAGTGGACGTGAATTTCAAGTGTTGAAACCCTCCTAAATAAGGATTATTCAACAATCCATTATAATGATCGAAATGAGTTGGAATCGCTTTTCCTTTGGGTTCAACGTCTAGAAACTTCTTACACCCCGTAACAAGAGTCAGCACAGCAATGAAAAGTATATTTAATTTTTTCATAAGATTTACATGGAAGGTTTAAAAGTTAAGATTGAGTCCAAACGTATAGAAAGCTGGCATTTTTGGAACACGATATCCAGATGCAAGATTATAATATTCAGGATCTATATTATCTTTGTTCTTAGTCCATAATAAGATATTATTCGCTTGTGCATAGATGCGAACACGCTCTAGTGTCAAACGTCTGATTAAATCTTTTGGTAAGACATAAGAAAGCGTTACATCCCTCAATCTCAAATAGGATGCTGATTGCACATTCGCATCTGCATAATTGTAAAACGTAATCGCTCTATCATTTTCGCTTTGCGAGTCACTAGGAATATATTTAGGAATATTCGTTATCGCCTCATCTCCGGCCTGCTTCCACCGCTTATCAAATTCCCGACTCAAGTTTTGCTGTATCCGACCAGAGAAGACATTATTTAGCTCCTGACGCATCACATGACCGAAATTATACACTAGGAGAAATGACAATCCAACATTCTTATAATTAAAAGTGTTCGTCATACCACCGTAGACTAGGGGTTGTGTGGTCCCCTCATAATTTACATCTTGAAGCTCTAAGTCCCTAGTAAAGCTTATCTTTTCACCGTTTTCTTTTACGACTTGCGGATTACCATTCTGGTCTAATCCAGCATATTGAAATGCCAATAAACTAAAGGCCGAGTAGCCCTCAACAAATGGCTTTGAAACAGTGTTTAAAGCATTTGGACTTACATAATTCTTCAATTTAGTTATCTTACTTTTGTTGTAGGCTATATTGAAGTTCGTTGACCATTGAAAGTCTTCTTTACTTATATTTCTTGTATTGATCCCTAATTCAAACCCTCGGTTATAGAGATCGCCTAAATTTCCAAAAGAAGAACTCCAGCCGGTCGTAGGGTCAACAGGGCGCTCTCCTAATAAATTAGAGGTTTGTCTATCATAAAAGTCTAAAGATCCTGAAATACGGTTTTGGAGAAATGCAAAGTCAATTCCTGCATTGAATGTATTGGTTTTTTCCCACACTAATTGATTATTTGCCGGGCTAATGATTATATAACCTGTACCTAAGCCCTCAAAGCGTTGGTCGTTTACCGCATAGAGTATATCATAAGGTCCACCCAATCCTGGTTTGGGTGAATTACCTGCAATACCGTAGGTAACACGCAACGTTAATTTAGTCTGATCGGCTGCAGTGAAAAAGGATTCATTATGAATATTCCAGCTTAAGCCAGTACTCCATATAGGTTTATTTTGGCTGCTACTATTCTTTCCAAATAAATTGGACTGATCATATCTCAAGCTACCATTAAAGTTATAACGGTTATCATAACTATATGCGGCGTTACCATAAAAAGACACGAATCGTAGTTCACTTTCGGCGTTTTGCAACGGTATATAGGCTAATATACTATTCCCTACACCTCTCGAACTACTAGATAGAACAGGATTGGAAACACCTGTCGATTCTAAAAATTTCTGATCAAAAGATGAGTATTTTTGCGTTTGAAAATCGTAGCCTTTCGTATAGGTTCTTTGAATATCGTAAATGGTATTTCTACTTTCAAAACCCGCCAATAAAGTCAATTGATGCAGCTCATTTATTTTTTTCTCGTAGTCAAGTTGCGTTCTAAATGTCCATGAAGTATTCCTATTATCTTGCGTACTATACTCTCCTCCTTTAATAGGTAAATAATAGGTTGGGTTTCCGCCTGCTACAGTTGGATTCGCGGTAAACTGAATCTTCTCCAATTGCGTACGATACACATTATCATTGGCAAATGAATATCCCTTATCAAATCCCTTTTGAAACTGTGCTCTACTTGACCAATTTAAACCATCAATAAGTCCCAATCGGAACCCCGCATTTACACGACCTACAAAATTCTTATTATTATTAAGTAAATTTCCCTCTTCGTTCAACGGAACATAAGAAAGCGGGAGTTTACTTTTAGAAATGGCCGCCTGCCTTGCTGTCTCTGTCAGGTAGAGATAAGATTGATCTAGTGCATTTCCCGAAGCATCTGCAAACATCGCATATGGCGTATAGTCATCCAAGCCCATAGGATAGCTCATTTGATTTGTATTGTAGTTTTCATAAGCCATATTCGCCGTAAGATCTATATTAAGGCGAGGTGACAGATTCCACTCTTCCTTTAATGAAACAGTAAAGCGATCTTTGGAAGATTTATCATATTTGTTATTACGGTTATAGCTTACTGAAGAATAAAATCGATTCACTTTGCCCCCTCCAGAGAAATTCATGTTGTGTGAAGTAAGTAACGAGGGCGAATAGAAATACTTTTCGATTTGAGCGCGATTATTCAATACCGAAAGGGAGTCCCATCCACGATTGGCACTAGCGTCATTGATTAAACCAGCATTCAAATCGTAAAACAACTGCTCATGAGGATAAATCTTTGGATACCCTGAACTATTGACTGTAGAAAGCGGAAAAGCGTTAACATAAGCTGGATCCAGCATTATTCCCTTTGCCGCGTCAATAAATTCCGACGAAGACATTCTGTTCATGTAATCATATGAAGGTGTTCCCCGTAGCGACACAAAGCCGTCGTAGTTAATTTTCACCCCTTCACTATTAAAATTACCGCTCTTCGTCGTAATCACGATAACGCCATTTGCAGCCTGCGCTCCCCAAATAGATGCTGCAGTCGCATCACGCAACATGGTCACATCTTGAACATCCTGAGGGTTCACCAAAGACTCAATGTCATTGTACTCAGCCATCGGAACCCCATCTAATACGACAAGTGGTTTCCTGCTCAAATTCACAGAGGAAACCCCACGCATTAACATCTTGTCATTCCCTTCACCGTAATTCACCGCCAAGCCAGGTGTCAAGCCTTCTAAACGATCTAGTACGTTCATACTCCCGCTCTTCTCGGCCAATTGACTTCCTTTCACAACCGAAAAGGAACCCGTACTGCGTTCTTTCGATAATTTTTGATATCCCGAATTCACCACAACAGTAACCGAGTCGATCAACTGATCTTTGGTATTTAAGATAATTGTTAAGCGTTCAATCCCATTAGCGGAGGCCTTTGCTCTTGCGGTATCCAACTTAGTTTCAATGGCTTGAAAGCTCACATGACTCACTCGAATCTTGCTTTTAGAATCAGAAACCTCTATTTCAAATTGTCCCTGATTATCAGACTCTGTCGCTGCAGCTCCTCCAAGTTCCTTCACACTTGCATTACGTAAAGGTGCTCCCGAAGCGTCCAAAACTAGACCGCGAACGACGAATTTAGATTGCTTAGTTTTATCTTCAAAAATTGAGTAAGTATTGGCATCGAGTTTACGAAAGGACAAGTTTGTTTTCTGTAATAAACTTCTTAAGCAATCTTCAACAGTTCCATTTTCCACATGCAATGGACCTGATTGATACCGCTCAATAAGTTGATCATTAAAATTAAAATGCACATTAAATTTTTTTTCCAGCTCCTTTAAACTGCTCTTCAATGGAACAGATCGTTGTAGCGTAAAAGTATTTGTTCGCTGTGCAAGCGTCGTATTTCCTATGGATAATAAGGAAAACGAGAACGCTAAATACATCAGTAATTTAATTTTCATATTAGTTAGTGTATTTTCTGGTTAATAAAATCAAAGGCAATACAGTTCCACCTCACCCAAATCAGTGGGTAATGTCTTTGAAAAACAAAAAATTTATATTGTTTAGTTTACTCTACCGTATAGCTATTTCCTACACGTTTAAAAGATTTGATATTACCTGTCTCTTTCAATGTTTTCAACACTTCGTCAATAGGAACATCATTGAAATAACCGGAAAAGCGGCTTTTATTGATGTCACCTACTGTCGTCTCAATCTTCACATTGTACCATTTCTCCAACTTTGAAAACACAATAGACATCGACTCATTATCAAAAACCAGCTTATTTGAACGCCATTGGATCTCTTTGGAATTTGTAAGATTACCAAGATCCTTACTCGAGACTACTAATGCGACATCCCCAAGTTGCGTTACACGACCATCATCTGCAGATAATGCCGCTTGCGCATCAGAACTTGAAACTACAGCAACTTTTTCTCCGGGCGACATGGTATAGGGCTGATGTTTTTCTCCTGCCTTTAATTCCACTTTTCCTTCGATAAGGATAGTTTCGGTTTTGTCTTCCTCAGCGTAAGCACGTACATTGAAGGTTGTTCCCAACACTCGAATTTGCGTATTCTTTGCATTAACGAAAAAAGGTTTTTTGGCATCTTTCGCCACGTGAAAATATCCCTCACCTTCCAATTCAACACGACGATCCTGCTCCCCAAACTCCGATGAAATACGTAATTTACTACCGCCATTCAACCAAACCTCAGTACCATCTTCCAATTTAAAGAACTCCCTTTCTCCATTCATCGTCATATACACTTGCTCCGAATTAGAATTAGTAAAATACAACGCAAAATAGCCTAGCAAGCCCAGCAACAAAATGCTTGCGGCAATTCGCAAATATTTAGGCCAAATAGAACGAATTTGAGGTTTCTGTAAAGCTTCAATTTTTTCTATTTGCCGATCGAAAGCAAGATCCACATTCGTAATGTCTACCTGTGATGAAGAAAATACCATGGAGTAGAATTGCTTGTAATCCTGATTGGAAGCGACTAAAGCCTCTAACTCTTTCAGCTCGTCAGCCGACAAAGTTCCTTGAAGCTTGTTATCTAGCAATGTAAAAAAATGATCCTTTTCCGAATGGTGCATAAAGCAGGTTTTAAAGAGAAGACAACGATATACTCAAAAATCGCCAATCAAAAATGAAATTATTTTTCATCTAGCTGACTGTCAGTATATTAATTTTATTTTTTATTAATCAATTCATACAGTTTGCTCAAAGCAAGCTGCACATGTCTATTAACCGTGTTGATAGAAATCCCAAGAAGATCGGCTGCTTCTGCATACGAAAGTTGTTGCTCCCGCACTAACAAAAAGACCGTTTTACATTTTGGAGGTAGTAGTTCTATCGCATGTTCAATATTCGCAACAAATTCTTTAGAGATTGTTAGTTGTTCTGGATTCTGAGGATCCATGACCTCATAATTTTGATCTAGGCTATCTTGCCGCTGTAGCTTAGTAAGCTCATTAAGCGAAGAATTCTTCACAGCTCGAAACAAGTAGAAAGAGAGATTTTGTATTTCCATCGCTTTACCCTCCAGGAGCCATAGCTTCAATAATACATCGGCTACTACATCTTCTGCAATCGAATAATCTCGAACAATGGAGAAACTATAGCGCACTAAATCTTGATAGTAAAAATAAAACACACGTTTATAGGCCTGTTGGTCCCTGTCACGACCAATAGCAGACAACAGCAATGGAATTTCTTCCACAGGTAGACGCTTTGTTTTATTCGCTAATGGCATCGCTTTTATCCAGCTTCTCTAGCAATTTTTCCACTTCTTTCTCTGAATCCGTAAGTTTGGCTTTACAGATTGCCAATAGCGAAGATGCTCGTGAAATCTTTGCCGACAACTCATCGACAGATACTTCACCCTCTTCAATCTCTGCAACTATTTGCTGCAATTCAAGAAAGGCATCTTGGTAAGTATACTTATTTTCCATATTGCTCTTTATTAACCACTTTTGACTGTAAAATTCCGTCTTCCACTTGAATTTCTAATAAATCCTCTAATTCAACTTGATTAACGTGCTGAACAGCTTTACCATTTTTCCTAACAATGCTAAATCCTCGTTTCAAAATATGAATAGGACTTAACAAGCCTAGCTTCTGTTCAATATGCACTAATTTAGACTTCTCGTCTTTAATCAAATTCTTGCTATACAGCTGCATATGAATTCCAAAATGACTTAATTTATTCCGCTCGGTTAAAAATACCGCTTTACTATTCCATGTTATCGCTTGTGCTAGCTGCTTCAATTGCTGCTCATTCTGAACAAACTGCTCGCGCACTGCACGAAGCAAACGTTCTTTCGCTTTATCCGTAGGAATGGAAAAGTTATGAAACTTTTGCAAAAGAAAATCTGCCAATTCACTCGGTGTAATGGCATTTTTATAGGCTACCATCTCGCTCACCGTCTCATTAGTCGAGTGCCCAATACCTGTCAGAACAGGAATCGGAAACATGGCAATTGCCTTTGCTAGCAAATAGTTATTGTATGAACTTAATCCAACTTCACCGCCTCCACCTCGAATAATAGCAACAGCGTCAAATTCTTCTATCTTTTCAGCAATATTGCTAAGTTGATTTATTATCGAGGCAATGGATTTATCCCCTTGCAATAAAGCCGGATAAAGCGTTGTTTCGATTTTATAACCCCATGGATTTCCC